>CAOJUX010000001.1 GCA_948444795.1 uncultured Erysipelotrichaceae bacterium
TTCTTTTATTTCTTTATCTACTATATCCATATAAAATTCTATTTGACCTTTATCTTCTTTTTGTAATTCTCTTAATTTTAGTTCTACAACAATAAAAGAGTTTAGTTTATAATTAAACAGTAAGATATCTATAAAGTAGTTTTTATTATTGTAAACTAACTTATATTGATTACCCACAAGTGTAAATCCATTCCCTAGTTGACTAAAAAAGTTTTTTAATTGAGATAATATTATTAATTCTAAATCTTTTTCTGATTCTATTTTTTGATTATCCCAAAGTTCTAGTATGATGGGATTCATTATATTATTTTTAATATTATTTTTTTCTTTATATCCTATTATTTCAATTTTTTGGGGTTTATCTATAAGTCTTTCATAGGCATTATTTTTTATTTCTCTAATTAAATCTCTTTTAGATAAGTTTCTTTTTATACATAGGTTTATGTAATAATTTCTTTTATTTTCGTCTTTTATGGGTAATATGTGTTTGATATGTGTCCAAGATACTTGCCCCAGTGGAGCAAGTATTGGAAAAAATAAATAAAATTTTCTAAATCTAGTTAAGTTTGTATAATTATATCCACTACCATACTTCTTAGTGAATTTTTCTGACCATTCTTTGATCAAACCGTTTCCATACTTTGCTCTTGCTTCGCCACCTTGTGCTTCTACTAAAAGCTTACCTATATTCCAGTAAGTATTTACAATATCATTATTTTCTTCTAATATTCTGGTTCTTTTATTTACTTCATTTCTTTTAATTAGATTTTCCACTTCTTCATAATAGTTCATTTAAAATTCATCTCTTTCTTTGGAAATGTTTATTATACTAACAAAAATAATTTAAAAAAATTGTCGAAAAAAATTATCTAATAAAAAAACTTCCCAAATTAGGAAAGTTCTGTACTAAAATAATAATAACCACTACCACTTTTCTTAAAAGTATGTTTAAACGTTTTAAATTTATCTAAATTGTTATTAAAATATTCTAATGCTTGTTCTTCATCTGATACAATTGTAACTTTGTTATTAGGGTTAGAAGTAGAAAGAATATCCAAAAGGGTATCATTTTCATATATATTTTTATATACAAGTCCTACTTTTTCAGTTATTATCAAATTATTATCTAATATTTTATAATCAACTATTTTGTTAATTTTAGAATTAATATTATCCGCACCACTGTTATCACATTTATATAATTTGTTGTTATATTCAACAACGCTACTACCCATATACTCGAAACGGTATTCTTCTTTTCCTTGGCTTTCATATCCATATTCATTTTGATAAACAGGGTTAGATATATTATAATACTTTTTCAAAATATCTTTAAAATCTTTAACACTTCCGTATGATTCACAATCTAAATATATATCATTTTCAATTCTTTTCATTTCTTTAAATACTCGAGAATATAAAACTGATTTGCTAATATCATCAACTGTTATATACTCTCCAATATAAGGATCTTTTTCTTCTTCGTTACTTACATGCAGAGATAGTGGTATAATATTTAAATAATCTTTAATCTCCGAATCTGATATTTTTACTTCCTGATTTTCGACATTTTCGTTATTTTCTTTTGTTTCATTACTATTTTTAATACTATTTTGTTGAACTTTTTTAACATAATTATAATAAGAATATCCCCCTATTCCAATTACAATTAGTAAGATAAATATTACACTTAAATAAATTCCATTTTTTTTCATAAACTACACCTCTTATTTAGATAATATTATAATTTTAGCCGACATACAATTATAAAATAAAAAAGTAAATTAAATTTTACTTTTATTTTACTTTCAATTAATTTTTCCAAGCAGCTTCGGCTTTACTTTTACAATCAGAATCAGTTGGATTTGAAACACATCTACGACAAACATTATAATCTTCTCTTACTGCGGAATCATTATTAAAATTACCAACAAAGCCAATAATAAATGATATAATTGTAGGAATTAAGAAAATTATAATACCTGCAATTACTCTCCAAACAAGATTCATAACATTCTTTTTAACTTCATCTTGTTTACCTGCTACTACTGCTTTTCCTAAATCAATAATACCAAAAATAATTAATAAAATTGGAATTACTATTTTAAATACTAATACAACGTAACCTATTAATTGCCAAATATTTGCTGTAGCTGTACAAAAGCCAATACCTGAACCTCCTGTTTTTGCTAATGTTAAAAATATATTCATTTTTTAAACCTCTCTTCCGTTAACTAAATTTAGTTTAACTAAATAATTGTTTAATGTCAAGTTTATCTATTTAAATATGTTAAATAGTTTACTATTTTTTATCTCTCCTTCATCAATTCTAACAAAACCAAGTCTTATTAAAAATTTATTTAATGTTTTGTGATTGTCTAATTTGTCATCCAAATAAGGAATATTATAAAAAACTTTACTATGAGATTCATATTCAAAATCACTAACATCTTTATCATTTAAAACACTTCTGTTTAATACAATTTTTTTATTTTTTAATTTTTCAAATGCTCTTTTATCTTTTCTAATTAATTTATTTAATTTTAATAATCCTGGTTCTATTAAATATATGACTTCTGTACAAGATCCTATGCTTCCTTGTTCGTTTAAATCAACTAAAATAACTTCAGCATTACCATTTCTTGCAATAAAAGATGGTAAATCTAAACTATCTACTGATTTTAAACTTTTATCATTAAAATAAATAAAATCATGTTCATCAACTTCTACTGCAATAGTATTATATTTTTTCTCTAATTGTTTTTTCATTAAATAAGTTAAGGTTGTTGCTCCAGCATGTTCTGTAACATTTTTAATTCCTATTACTCTAAGGCCTAAATTTTTAATATTACTGCCACTAGAATAATTATCATTAGAGGTGTCGCCAGAATCATAATTATTATTTAATTGGTGATATTGAGCAACATCTTTATATGTATTTGGATTATCTATTAAAAATTTAATAGAATCAATATTCCTAGTAAAATTATAGATTCCCATAGATACTAAACTTGATAAATATTTGGGAGAATTAACTATTTCCGAATCATCAAGTAGAAGAATAATATTACTAACATCCATATTTACAGATAAAGATTGCATAGTACTTATATCATCATAATTTTTTATGGCTGTTATATCTAATATCATTTTATTAAAATAAAAATTAGTAAATTGACTGACTAAATCATCTATTTCAAATTCACCAGTCATACTCTTAATTATATCAATATCAAGATTATTTAAAACATCTTTATACTTATTAGATACTATAACATTCATTTATTTTCACCTCTTATTCTTCTACTGCTATTTTATTATCAGCAGGAATTGCAACATCTTTAGTTGTTCCATCAATATTAAATTTAAATATATCTCCAACTACTGGTAAATTAAAATAAAAATAAATATCAGCTTTATAATATACTTTCTTTTTATATTTATTTGTAGTTGCATTTATTTTCTTTACGCAATAATAATATTGTTTTGATGCTCCAGAAACATATTCGGCACTAGCACTATCTAAATTACTTACCCCATAAGATCCATCTTCACATCTTCCTTTAGTATGATAATTATTAGATTTTAGATAATTGTTTATAAGTTCAATAGAACCACCTGATCCATCAGTGAATCCCTCTTTTTTTTCTATCATAGTTAAAATATCATTTTTCATTTGAAAAGTTTTAGTATAATTAATTGATAAAGCCAAAAAAGCGACAAATATTAACATAAATACTATAACTATTCCAGTTAACCATGTTCCACCAATTGATTCTCTCATTGTACATCACCTACATCAATAACTTTTGTATCTCCAGTTAATCTAAAATTAAAGGCTGAACTTAAAATTGGTAAATCAAGTTGATAGAAAACTACAACACGATAATAACTCATATCTGGAAATTCTTCTGGATGATAATCTACTCCTCGAACATTTTGCTTTTTAATGCAAAATGTAGCATTTTTATTATCTAATTTGCCATCACGATTATACCCAGTATAGCTTGCATCAGGACAGGAGCCAATAGTACGATAAGAAGCTTTTTTTAAGTATGCTACTATAGTTTTCATAGCTGGATCAGTATCAGGGTTTGATAAATCTATTCCATCATATCTTTCAATAGCATTGACTATTTCATTTTTAACATTAAAAGCTTTAGTATGGTTAATTGTTAAACACATAAATCCAGTAAATAGTAAAACAAATACTACAACTATTTGTACTAACCATGTTCCACCTATTGCTTCTCTCATATCATCACTTCCCTTTTATTATCCTTTATAAGCACAAGTAAAATCTCCGCCTTCTTGTCTACCATTTTTATAATATTTACAAGTTACTTTTCCATCATTTAACGTTCTTACATCACATACAGCATCGTTACATTTGCTACTCGCTATAAAAGTATTTTTTAAAGATGGCCATAACACAGTATAGAAAAAAGCCGATAGGGTTGCTATCGCTACAACTATTGTTACAGTCATATTTAGTTCACCTGTGGCTTGTTTCATATTTTCCTACTCTTTTCTAATTAATGTTTTGAAGCTGTGTCATATCCTTCACAACTAATAGTTTGATTATTACCCTCATTATCAATATAAGTACAATTTTTTCTTTCAGAGTCTGTACAAAATGCTGTTGCACAATATGTTTGGCGGTTAATATTATTTTTAATAGCTGGCCATACAAATGCATAGAAGAATGCTGCTACAGCTGCTATTGCTACTACAGTTACTACTGTCATATTTAATTCTCCAGTTGCTTCTTTCATTTATTTAATTCCTTCTTTCTAATTATCTATCTTCTTTTTTATTATATCTTGTTTTAGAATAATTATCAATTACTTTTTAGGAGTTTTGACGGTTTTTACTATTTAAATTAAAATTAAAAAGATATATTACTTTTACATAATATATCACTAATTATATTTAATTAACTTGTTTTACAATAATACTGGCATTTTCTTCTAATGTTATTTCTGTTACTGCATTTGAAGAAATAGTTATATCAATAGTACTATCTTTATCTAAAGGGCAAATAGTACTTGCAACAAAAAGAGTGCTTTCTTTTTCAGCTAAACTTTTAATTTTTTCACTAGCTATAACTAACTTATTATTTTCCCAAATCGAAACTGTTATATCAGCTTTTTCTGAGGTTGTAACGTCTAAAATATAAGTTATTTCGTATATTCCTTGATTTAAGATATTAAGTCCGTTGGTAGTATAATTAATATTATTAGCAGTTATCGTACCATCTAAGGGAAGATCTACTGGGGTAGCTATATCCAAATTTAATACGTTTAAACAACTACTATATCTTCCACCATAAGCATTTAAGCCATTAGCAGGTCCAGTTGGTCCTTGAGGAATAGTAAAATCTAACAAAAAATTTTTAGAGTTCATATTCTTTTCCTTTCTTATTTTAACTTATAAATCTCTTTATATTTTATGAGAAAAACAAAAAAATGTTTCTAATACTAAAAATTTTTTGATTTTTTCTTATCTTTTTTATGTATACATAAAAAAGATAACCCTAATTTAGTTATCTGATTATAAATTCATTAACATTAATACTGAGAATATTAATAAAATCATTACGCCAACTCCTGTTGTTATTAACATACTCATTGTTTTTTGTTCCATTTTTTCTAAACGCTCTTTATATTTTGTTTCACGGGCTTTTTGTTGTAAATTACTTATTGTTTTAGAAAATGCTAATAATTGTTCTTGTTTATGTTCTTGGCGTCCTAAACTTAAACGATATAAAAGTCTCATCATTCGCATTGAATCTCTTACAGGATATTCTTTAGCAAAATTGACATATGGGTCTATTTTATCATTACCTGAATTGATCTCATTGATAAGTTCATGTAAACCTTCTTTAAATATTGCTGGAGCATCATCTATAGATTTACCTATTGCTACGGGTACTGTATAATGTTGAATTAATATTTCAAGTGATTTTAAATAATGAGGCAACATAGAGTCTATTTCATGTAAATGAGCTTTATAATATTTTTTGATGTTTAAATAATCTAACTTGAATACTAAGTAGCCTCCTAATATTGAGAAAAGAAGTGTTACATAGTTTAATTTAGATATAAAACATAATACTAATACTACAATTATTATTAAACCATTTCTAATTCTTTTATTAAATAAAGCATCTGGATTCACACCATCACCATATTTAGCTTTAACATAAAAATCCCAATCTTCTTCTTTTAGTTTTTTAAAATATACTTCATTATCTTGAATAAATTTATTAGCATTTATTCTTCCTGTATAATTCATGACAAATAAGAAAATAACACCTATTATTAATATTTCAACTGCCATTATTCTACCCCCAAATCTTCATTATAATATTTTTCTCCAGTTATTAAGAAATAACTATTTATAATAAGAATTAAATGAAGAATTATTTGAACATACCAAATATCTAATAATTCGATATAACTGTCTGTTCCAAGTAAAAATTGCATAGCCATTACGAGTAAAAATAAAGCAAGTCCAAAAGTAATAAATCTTTTGTGGAAATTTTTACGATCTGCTTGGTCTCTATATACACCTTCTACTAAAGCATCTATATCTTGACTCATATTTTCTAAAGCTTCTCCAGAATCTTTTGCTCCTTCTTTAGTAATCTGTAAGAATAATTGATTCATATTTTTGACCATATAATATGGATACTTTTCATTAAAAAAATCAATTGATTCATCAATAGTACCATTTTGATATGACATTTCTATCATGGTTTTAACATCAGCAAGTACTGGATCTTCTAAAATACCAGAATCTCTAACACCTTCTAGACTTTTTACAAAACTTTGAGTTGTTGTAAATTCCATTATAACATTTGTTGTATATATTTGAACTTGTTCAAAAACAAATTCACTATATATTTTTTGATATCTTAAATATGTTAAGTAAGGAATAAAAGCAATAGCTATACCAGCATAAACTAAGGCAATAATTATATTATAAAAATATAAATAAGATATACCTCCTGCTACAACGCCAAAAATTATGGCTTGAGATGCATATTCACGAGTTGAAAATTCTTGACCTAATTCTTTAACTTTTGCTCTTACTTCTTTGTAACTATAAGGAGCATATTTATCATATACTTCACTTACTTTTGAAACAAAAAATTTATATACATTTTCACCATTATTTTGACGATAGGATATAACATATATTGCAATTATTATTAATATTATTAATTCCATATTTTTTCCCTACTCTCTTTATTCTATATAATTCCATTAATAGGTGGTGTATTATTTATTATATTCCCTTGTGGATTTTGATTAAGACCGTTAGGCATAACCATAGTAGGTCTTACTTGCGGATTATTTACATTATTTTGAAGATTTGGATTTACTCCTACTGGATTATTTAATGGTGGTACATTACTTGCTGTAGTGTTACTTCCAGCTTCTCTAAATATATTTTCGGGAAGAGTAACGCCTTGAATAGCTAAATAATCTCTTAAATGATTAGTTGGATTGTTTAAAGTGAATTTACCATCCATTGTTTTTTGAAAAATTGTATTAGTTTTGGGATTATTATCCTCATCTACATAAAATTCACAAATTTCCATTATTTCTCTTTGAAATCTACCCAACTCTTTACTCATATACCCTTTTACATATATACCTATTTGAACGTATCTATGAATTGTTGCAAGAAATTGTTCAACATCTAAGTTGGATTCTAAAAGCGAATACATACGCATTGGTATAGATGCTGCTTTATCAGCATGGATTGTTGATAAAATATGGTGCCCACTTGATATAGAGTTACGTACTGCAAGAACTGCTTCTGCACTACGAACTTCTGATAAAAGTATCCATATTGGATTTTGTCTCATACAAGTGACAAGTACATCTGAGTATGAAGCAATGTTGTTTGTTTTCATAGCTACTATATCACGATGAGGAAATATTCTATCTAAATGAAGTTCAAGAGTATCTTCGATAGTTATTATTTTTTCATCTGGTTTAGTAGTGCTGGCTAAATATTTAACAAGTTCAGTTTTACCACTACCAGTTTCTCCACTAACTATTATATTAGCATGACCTTGAACGCAAGAAAGGAGAAAATCTAATAAATCTTCTGAAACATATTTTTCATCTATTAGCTTTTCTCTGTTTAATCTTATTTTAGCAGGAGTTTTACGTATTAAACAAGCAATACCATTAGTAGCAATAGATTCATGGACAAAATTAAGACGTAATTCAGTTGATTCGGCATCAAGAAATGGGTGGGCCATATTAAAGGTTTTCCCCATTACATTAGAACATTGGAATGCTAGTTTTTCCATTAAAGCATTATTAATTTCTGGACGTTCTACTTTAAAATTACCTTTAGATAAAGTTTTTAAAAATAATTGACCGTTGTTACTATATGAAATATCAGTAACGTCATCAAGTTTCAAAAATTCATCAAGAGGTCCAAAATCTAATTGTGAAAATATTGCATCATTATTCATTAGTAACACTCCTTTTATTCTTTTGTTTTTTATTAATCCTGATTATTTGTAGTTGTTCTATTATTTGTAGTACTATTTCCTCCAGTACTATTATTATCACCAGTTGTAGTAGTACTAGTTGTAGTGTTCATTGGTATTGTTGCACTTTTAGATAGAATGAAATCTCTTATTGTATCACTTGACACTATAGTATCTCCTGGATTTGCACTATATGATGCATTTCTTGGCACAGGAATTATTTCAATTGAAGCTCCACTTATATACTCTGCTTTCATAAGAAGTAGGTACATATCATCAGGAACTGCAAATAATAATTCAGCTGGAGTACGTGACTCAACAGTAGTTTCAAATACATGGTTACCATTACTATCTTTTACAGCCAAAACTTCAATACTTTCAATTAATTTTCCAAACATAATTTTATTTAAATCATCAACACCTTTAAAATATAAATCTATATAATTTCCAGGATAAATTGAGTTACCATAAGTAGTATGTTGATTAACACTTAAACTAAATATTGTATAGCCATCTGGAATGTCAGCAAATGCTGAATCTGGCATTTCATCACTTGATAAAACTTGTGATTTATAGAACATACTATTAGCTGGAATAGTTGTTCCAAAAGCAACATAGTAATTAACTAATTGTTGTGAATTTGTAATCAAATTAGGACTACTTTTGACTACGCTATTTGATACTTCCATATACCCTATCATGTCACTGGTAATTAATGTACGTGATGATATTTCCTCTTTTGCATATGGAACAGTTACGGGATTAGTAGCTTGTTTTACACGAAAATTATATCCAGCATATAAAACTACTAATCCAAGAATTACTCCTAGTATTGTAACAGTATTTTTGTTACCTAAAAATCTTTTAAATGTGGTTAATATATTTCCCATTTTTATTCCTCCTCATTATTATCTTGTTGTTTCATTGATTTCTAAAATTCCATCAATCTTATTAACTATATCAAAAGATGTAGAATCTCCTGCTACCATGAAACTATTTGTTTTAGATGTTACTTTAACGCTTACTTTTGGTGGTGCTTCATATATATCATAAAAACTTATGGTATAAGTATTTAAACTTACATTTTCAGCAAATCTTCTAAGAAATGATTCCACAAATTTTTCACGATCAATTTTAAGTTCACCATACTCACGATAATAGCCATAATTTACGGCATCCACCATTGCTGCTTCTGTAACTTCTTTAACTAAATAATAATCTTGAGTATTTTTAGTAGTTACATTTGAAACTAACATCATTATTACTATTACAAAAACCCCTAACAAAATCAACCAATAGCCCCAATATGATTCTTTCACTTATTTAGTCATCCTTTCTACTTCCAAGATGGTCCTGATCCATCATTATTAATTTCTCCAGTCCAAAGTGTCCAGTTAGTATTACGTTTAATAGTCTTGAAGAAACCTTTAGCATCACCTTCATCTAAGAAATCACTTGTACCATTAATATTTTTATAACCACCTTGATCATGGAATTTAAGTTCATGTTTAGCATAAGTTCCAGTTTCTTTATTATGATCTCTTATTTTTTTCATAGCACTTGCATCTAATTTATATTCATATTGAGCTTCTTTATAAATCTCGTCGCCTGATTTTTCTATTGCATCTTTAGTAGCTACTCCTTTATCACTAGACCAATTTGCTCCAGTTGTACGTTCATTTGGAAAGATATCATTATTAGAAATTGTTTTATATTTGAAGTTATCTTTTCCATCGAATACACAATTTTTACATTCAACTTCACAGTCTGGGCAATCAGCAGGAGGTGTTATAGTACAAACAGTTTTATCTGCATTAGCAACACAAGTATATCCATCTGGCAGATTAGGTGGACAAACGCATTCTTGTTCACAATCTGGGCAATCAACACGGTATATACAAGCATAACCAAGATCAGAATATAATTTAGAATTTATTTTTTTAGCAACATCATTTAATCTTCCACTTTTACATGTAGTGCTATCATTATACTGACCAATTTCGGTAAGTTTTAATGTCCAGTTATATACACCTTGTGGTGTTTTAAGGGCAACTGGGAATACTGCTCCTAAATAAGTATAATTATATGATAATTTATCTTTATTTTCTACTTTATCAACTATACCAGTTGGATAATTAGTTTGAAATTCTGTTTTATTATTATATTCAGCAGTTCCATCAGATACTACTTTACGATAATAATATCCTGTGGCAAGTGTAGAAATATTTTCAGCTTTATGTGATGGAGTACATCCTTTTGAATCACAAGTTAAATAGTTAACAGTTTCAAGGGCTGCATTAGATATATCTGTTGTATAAGCATCATCAATTGAAGTTCCTCTTTTATAAGTTACAGAACTATTATTATTTACTTTTTTAGATAATTGAGAATAATCAATTTTATCTTTATAGGTTTCATTATAATCAAAAGCTATTTTAGTATCTAAACATAATTCATTAGTAAAATTATAACAAGCTTTAATATCATCAATTGCTGAGGCTTTTTTACCTTGGGCAGAAGCCATTGCACTTTGAGCGTCATTTCTCATCTTATCCCAATCTGGTTCATCATCTTTACCCCAATGATATGAATCAGTTTGATGAGTTACAGTTCTAGTATTACATACACCAGTTTGTGAGTTACAACTTCCAACTTCAACACCTTGATAAGATACAGATTGTTTAGTATAAGATTCTTCATTGTTTCCAGTTCCATGAGTAGCTGAACTAGTAACAGGTGCTTCCATAGTAGCTACAGCTTTTAAATAGCTGTCATAGGCTGCAATTTGTTCTTTTTGAGCATCTATTATATCACTAACAAAGTTATTGATTCCAATAGCACTAGAATTGTTTTTACCAGCAGTATAACAAGTTCTAGTTGCTTTTACAGTAGTATTTTTAAGTTTGAAATATCTACCACTATCAACAAATTGTGCACCAGGCATATTTACTTCATAATCTTCTTTACAATATACTGAACAATATTTATTACTTGTCTTTACTGCTTTGGTATCTTGATAAGTATTTCCAGCATCATCTTTTCCGTGTAATACACATTGTTTAATTTGTTTAGATGGTCCAGTAATTTTAATTTGTTCATCACTAGCATCATCACAAATTCCTGGAGTTTCAATTTTAGTTGGTTCATCACATTTATTAGGATTTGTACAATGATATCTGTAAAATTCACTATTTTCAGGAACTTTATCAACAAGTGTTCCATATTTACCACCAGAGCGTTCATAAGTATCTTCATCATCCTCAATTGGACAATCCATATAAATTAATTTTTGGTATCCCACAATTCCAGTTGTACAAACATAAATAGTATTAGCTGTACAATTTCCATCATTATTTTCAGTTTTAACTAATTCATCTGCAAATATTTTATAGGTACAATCAGGATTTTCAGTATTTGTTGGAATTTTGGCAACAATTGTTATCTCCCAAGTTTTTGAACCCACTTTACCAATTCTAGTTATTTCACAATTTTTATTGCATCTAAATTGTATTGCATTTTCATCTATTTTTTCAGATGATTTAGCTATATAAGTGACTTGATACTTATCTTTAGTTGTTACTTCAGTACCATCTTTTTTCTTAAAAGTAACTTCAGCATCACTTATAGTAGAATCATTAATATTGGAAAAGCCAGAAGAATGTTCAAAAGCTTTATAGTATCTTTTTATAGCTAACTTTATTCTATTTTCTCCAGCTGCATTTTTGCCTTTCATGATACCTTTGTCTTTTAAGCATTTATATGCACCATCAGAATCGCCATTTTCCCAATATTTTTTCTTATCTAAACATTGTTTGACGCCAGCTTTTAAAGCTCTACCCATGTCTGAGCCTGAATATCCGGCATCATGATGATAAAACATAAATCTAACAGCAAGTAAATTAGCAACAGTATTTTCTTTTTCTCCTGCATCATCAATTATAGAAAAAAGCTTTGCTATGTGTTCTTTGGCCTCCTCTGATAAACCAAGACTAGATTTATTTAATGTTGTACAAGTAAAATTTTTGTGTTTTAAATAACTTGCTGTCCATCCTGGGTCAATACAATATGCATTTTGATTTTTTCCACTTCTATTTAAGGTCATATTATTTTGATGGTAATTTTTTAAAGTATTTTTATTCCCTACACTACCTGAAGAACTTACAGTAGCATTATATTCAATGTCTTGTCCAATTGAACTTGGTATAGGATTTAATGTGGCACTAAAAGCCTCAACTTTGTTAAAAAAGACAACACTTATTAATATAGTTATGCTTAATAATATCTTATTTATTTTTGTTATTTTATTTGTCATAATACTCGACTCCTTTTTCTTTTGATGAGTATCACTGCTGTGGTAACCCCCGCAACCACTATAACGCCTGCTATTATGTTAATAACTAAAGCATGGTCTTTATAGAATTTCACTATTTTATTCTCTTTTTTAGTTTCTTCAGTTTCTTCTTCTTCTGTGTGTGTACTTTTATATTTTTCAAAACCTGCAACAAATTCATCATCAGTAAACTCTCTAGTTACATATTGTTGGCATAAAGAATATCCTTGATAATCGTCACATCCTGAATTAAAATAATATTTATTGATCATCGGCAAAATTAGATTAATTTTTCTTATTAATTCACCTTTACAATTAGCATTATTAGAATATACATTGATTTCATATTCAGTTATTTTGTAAACATCACTATGTTCAAAACTAATTATTCCATCATTGGCATTTGCACTATAATATGTTTTGCTCTCACCAGTAACTTTATTGTCAACAGTAAGATATATACTGTCATTAATATTGGTAATATTAACATTCATATAGTATTCTTTAAGCATGTGATCATCTTCATCATCTGCAATATCAGTATTTATTGCATCTTCATAATATTCATCACGTTCTTCTGCTGTATAACTTGCTTTTATATTTCCAGCTATATTATTTAATTCAGCTTGTTCAGAATAACTACAAGAACTTTCAGCATTTACTAAACAAGGAATTAAAAAAGAAACTAACACAATTATCACCCTAGATAAACTCTTTTTCATTCATTCACCACCTAAAATTTTCTTTATTAAAATTATAACATAGGAAAAAGTCAATTACAAGGTTAAAATAGATGTAAAATATGCGTATATATGTACCTGTAAAAACATCTATTTTATGTGAAAATATTAATTAACTTTTTAGGTGATTTTATTTAATTAATATATTATCTTTTCCATTTCACAATATCCTCCCTCTTTTATTTGAGTAATATAATATTACAAAAATGGGAAATAGTCAAATATTTTTGCAAATTGATTAAATATTATTCAAAATTCTCGATTTTTTATGAACAAGGGATAAGTTGTTGAAATATTATCTAGACCCTTGAGTGATATACATAAAGTATAATGTTGCCTCAAATAAAGTATTTCTTTATTTGTTAATTATAGTTTAATAAGTAAGAGGGATTATTTCGTCACTACCTACAAACTCTGCTATAAATTTATCTTGTTTTTTTGAGATTATTATCCCTATTGTTTTATTGTGAAAAGCTTCTTTTATTTCTTTATCTACTATATCCATATAAAATTCTATTTGACCTTTATCTTCTTTTTGTAATTCTCTTAATTTTAGTTCTACAACAATAAAAGAGTTTAGTTTATAATTAAACAGTAAGATATCTATAAAGTAGTTTTTATTATTGTAAACTAACTTATATTGATTACCCACAAGTGTAAATCCATTCCCTAGTTGACTAAAAAAGTTTTTTAATTGAGATAATATTATTAATTCTAAATCTTTTTCTGATTCTATTTTTTGATTATCCCAAAGTTCTAGTATGATGGGATTCATTATATTATTTTTAATATTATTTTTTTCTTTATATCCTATTATTTCAATTTTTTCTGGTTTGTCTATAAGTCTTTCATAGGCGTTATTTTTTATTTCCCGTTCCAATTCACGTGTACTTAAATTATTTTTGATACAAATATTTATATAATAATTACGTTTATTTTCATCTTTAATTGGTAAAATAGTCCTAATTTGTGTCCAGTTCAATTTGGAACGCATTGCGTTCCAAATTGGAAAAATAAGATAAAATTTTCTCATATTTCTAAGATTTCTATCGCAATAATTTTTACCATATTTCTTGGCAAACTTTTCTGACCATTCTTTAATTAAGCCATTCCCATACTTTGCTCTTGCTTCTCCACCTTGAGCTTCTACTAAAAGTTTTCCTATATTCCAGTAAGTATTTACAATATCAGAGTTTTCTTCAAGGATTCTGGCTCTTTTGTTTATTTCATTTCTTTTAATTAAGTTTTCTACTTCTTCATAATAGTTCATTTGTAATCTCCTTTATTTTTATATTGTTTGATAAGTAAGAGGGATTATTTCATCACTACCTACAAACTCTGCTATAAATTTATCTTGTTTTTTTGAGATTATTATCCCTATTGTTTTATTGTGAAAAGCTTCTTTTATTTCTTTATCTACTATATCCATATAAAATTCTATTTGACCTTTATCTTCTTTTTGTAATTCTCTTAATTTTAGTTCTACAACAATAAAAGAGTTTAGTTTATAATTAAACAGTAAGATATCTATAAAGTAGTTTTTATTATTGTAAACTAACTTATATTGATTACCCACAAGTGTAAATCCATTCCCTAGTTGACTAAAAAAGTTTTTTAATTGAGATAATATTATCAATTCTAAATCTTTTTCTGATTCTATTTTTTGTTTACCCCAAAGTTCTAATATGATGGGATTCATTATATTATTTCTAATATTATTTTTTTCTTTGTATCCTATTATTTCAATTTTTTCTGGTTTATCTATAAGTCTTTCATAAGCGTTATTTTTTATTTCCCGTTCTAATTTGCGAGTACTTAAATTGTTTTTAATACAAATATTTATATAATAATTACGTTTATTTTTGTCTTTGATTGGTAAGATTATTTTTATATGACTCCAAGATACTTGCCACACTGTGGCAAGTATTGGAAAATATAAATAAAACTTTCTAAATCTAGATAAATTTGTATAATTATAACCACTACCATACTTCTTAGTGAATTTTTCTGACCATTCTTTAATTAAGCCATTTCCATACTTTGCTCTTGCTTCTCCACCTTGAGCTTCTACTAAAAGTTTTCCTATATTCCAGTAAGTATTTACAATATCAAAGTTTTCTACAAGAATTCTAGCTCTTTTATTTACTTCATTTCTTTTAATTAAGTTTTCTACTTCTTCATAATAGTTCATTTGAAATTCATCTCTTTCTTTGAAATGTTAATTATACTAACAGATCAAAATTAAATATTTTGTCGTTTTTTGTCAAAGTATATTATAATATTCAATAGGTGATTTTATGACATTGTATGAAAAAATATTAAGTAATAAAAATTATTTAAATACAGCAAAAGAGATTGATAATATTAAATTTATCTCAGATGGTAAATGGGACTGGGAACATGGGCTTGGTCATTATAAAAGAACAATGGAATATGCCAAAAACATATTAATGCAACTAAAAGCTGATGAACGCACTATTGATTTAGGAATGAGTGCTGCTCTTTTACATGACATTGGGTTAATTAAAGGTAATAAAAATGATCATGCTTTATAAAGTGCTAAATTATTTACTAATTATATTTCTAAAGAAGATATTAGTATAGAAGAATATCATTTATTAAGACAAGCAATTAGGGATCATTCTAAAGGAGAAAACATATCTTCTTTGATTGGACTTTCTTTAGTTTTAGCAGATAAACTAGATGTTACATATCATAGAACTATAAATTCAAGTATTCAGGATGTTATAAACAAACAAATAATGAAAATAAAAAAAGTTGATATTACGATAAATGAATTAAATTTAATAATAAATTATTTGACTTGTAAAGATTTTGATTTAGATATTTTACTTGCATGACCTAAAGCTATTACTATCCCAGCAAAAGTTGCAGATTATTTAAATAAAAAGTTTATATTTTTAAATAATGGAAAAGAAACTTCTATAAATAATTTTTTATCTCATAGATGATGTTATTTGATTGCGCCACTCTTTCATTTATGATATATTTTAAATGGTGATGATATGGAATTTTTAAAAAAATATTGGTGGATGTTTTTAGCAATTATTATTGTCTTAGCTATAGGATCATTCATTATTTTTAATAAGAAAGATGAAAAATTTAAAAATATTGTAGAAATTAATCCTAGTAAAATGGAAGAAATGATTAATAATGAAGAAAGCTTTATTGTAGTTATAACTCAAACTGGTTGCAGTCATTGTGAAAAATATTTACCAGAACTTGATAATGCTTTAAAAGAAAATAATTTAACTGGATATGATATTAATGTAAGTATTCTAAATGATGATGAAAAAAGTATTCTAAATAAATATATTAGTTATTCTGGTACTCCTACTACTGTATTTATTAATGAAGGAAAAGAAAAAACTACCCTTAATAGACTCATAGGATATGCAAACAAAAATAAAATAAATGAAAGACTTAAAACTATGGGGTTTATTAAATAATGGAAAAGTTTATTAAATTTATTAAAGGAATTTTATTTAGTTTAGTAATATTTTTAATATATTATCTTGTTTGTCCTTATATATTTTCTTCAATATTCAAGAATGGGCTTTTAAGTAGTAACTTCTGGATTCGTAATTTTTCTTATCTTGCTGTTTATGCTTTAACTTTTCTTGTTATATTTTTAATAGTTAGAAAAGATATTATTAAACAATTTAAAGAATTTCTAAAAGATAAGAAAAAAGTTTTAAGTAAGGGTTTTAATTACTGGATATATGGTATTATTATCATGTTTATATCTAATCTAGTTATTACATCTATTATTGGCTCTATTGCTGTTAACGAACAAACTACTGAAAAAGTAATATTTTCTACACCTTTTTATGCAATTCCCACAATTGTTTTCTTTGGTCCTTTTTTAGAAGAACTAGTATTTAGATATGGAATTAGAAAATCATTTAATAAAAAAACACCATATATTTGGTTTAGTGGTATTGTTTTTGGTCTGCTTCATGTTTCAACTGCTCTTGATAGTTTTACTATTAGTGAAATAATTAAACATGCTAGCGAGTTTTTGTTTATTATTCCTTATGGAGCACTTGGATACTTTTTTGCTAAAGCATATTATGAAACTGATAATATATTTTCGTCAGTAATACCTCATATGCTTCATAATACAATGTCTGTTGTTTTAATTTTAATTACTCATTTTATAGGAGGATAAGATGGAAACAAATATTAATTTAAAAGAAGAAATTAAAACTGAAAATAATTTTTTTAAAATATTAAGAAATGTTCTGATAGTTATAACTGCAATCATTTTATTATTTTATATTTATATTAGATTCGTAGAGCCAAAAATAATTACTGTTGAAGAAAAAGCTTTAATAAGCGATGCTATTCCTAATAGTTTCAATGGATTTAAAATAGTTTTCTTTTCTGATATTTTATATGGTACTACTATTAATGATAAAAATATTGAAAAAGTCATTAATAAAATAAATGAGCTTGATGCTGATATTATAATTTTTAATGGAGATTTATTTAATCAATATATAAATTATAATGATAATAATTATGAAATTTTAAAAAATAACTTAAGTAATATAAAAGCAAGTTTAAAAAAACTTGCGGTTATGGGGGATCAAGATTATAAAAATAAAGAAAAATATGAAAGTATTATGAATGATTCAGGTTTTAAAATATTAAATAATGAAGTTGAATACGTTTTTTATAAAGATAATACCCCTCTAATGATTGTTGGTGTTCCTTCTTTACTTCAAAATGATACTAATTTATCTACTAATGTTGATTTGGCTATTGATACAGCTAATGTTTTTAAAATCTTGGTTGGACATGAACCAATAATAATAGATAAAGCTATTAATTCTGATTTTAGACCTAATATTATTTTAGCTGGTCATACTCTTAACGGTCTTGTTAAAATACCTTTTTCAGGATATTTATTAAATCAAGATGGTGAAAATAATTATAAAGAAAAGTTTTATCATAAATATGATATGGATATGTATATCTCAAATGGTCTTGGAACATATAAATATAATATTAGATTTTTAAATAATCCTACTATAAATTTATTTCGATTATACAACCATTAAAAAAAGACCTTAGGGTCTTTTTTACACACACTCTACAAAAGTATCTGTCAAACATCTAATAGTACATATACAGTCTAAGCTCATTGTAAAGAAAGAATTTGTAGCTATGTATGGATTTAAACTTGTTGTATCTGGATTATCTTGTAAAACACGACATGTACAGCAATTCCCATCTACTTTTTCAACTCTAAATACACTAGAACAGTTTTCTACAGTTCCATTACAAGATGCTACACTATCTTTACTAGTTGGCATACTCCATGGAGTTCCATTTCCACAAC
This sequence comes from uncultured Erysipelotrichaceae bacterium, assembly GCA_948444795.1. Classification (GTDB taxonomy): domain Bacteria; phylum Bacillota_I; class Bacilli_A; order RF39; family UBA660; genus MGBC108787. The sequence goes on from CAOJUX010000001.1 coordinate 18,957, forward strand.
AAGTGTAAAGCATTATTGGTCTAGTATTACAAATAAGACAATTAGGCCCTCCACCAAGCATTGGTCTATCACAAGAATCTAAACAATTTTCTGGACAAGCATTTTGTTGAAGGACTAAAATAACATTTAATATTTCAGCAATACAACTTGTTTCTTTATTGTTATTATTGTTACACATATTCCTCACCCTTTCATGTATTCTCACTAATAATCTATGAAATTAACTTAAAATTGTTCTTAAAATCAAAAATGTTTTAAATTTTTTAATTTTATAGTATAATCTTTATAGGTGATAAATTATGAATATATGGCTACAATATATAATTATTGTAATGGTTTTGATAATAATTTCTTTAGTAATTATTAAGTTAATGAAAAAAGATTTTAGTGTGGAAGCTAATAAATTAATCAATTATTTAGGCGGTAAAGATAACATTATTAATGCAGAATGCAATATGTCTAGGTTCAAAGTTTTATTAAAAGATATATCAATTGTTGATAAAGACGCTATTCAAAAGCTTGGGGCTAAAGGTATTGTTGAAATTGATAATCAATTAAAAATTATATTTGGTAAAGATGCTAGACAGTTAAAAAAATATATAGATGATATTATTTAAAAGTGTATTATTACACTTTTTTTAATTTTACAATATCGTCTATATTAATGATATCATTATCTATTGTAAGAAGTTTGTTATCTTTAATACCTACTACATCTTTTACAACAACTTTATTTTTTAGAGTTATCTCTAATTTTGTTTTATAAACATGATCAGAAGATGAAAAAATTTTATAAATTTCTTTTTTGTCAATCAACTCGCTTCTATCTTCATTTTTTGTTTGATGAAATATAATATCATTATTTTTAAATTCTTTATTAATAGGAACTTGAAATACTTTTGGTAATTTATTCATGGCTCATCATCAACCTTTCAATACATTTTATGTTTAATTTTAAAAAACGATGCATAATAGTAATATGAAAGCAATTTATAAAAAAAATATCTTACTTTTTATTCCTTTATTTATACTAATGATAATTAGTTTTTTTTGTATGTATCAAGCAAAATTTATTAGACCTAGTTTTAATAATTATTTATATAAACAAATTATTTGGTTTATAGTTGGTTTTATAATTTTATTTATATTAAAAAAAACCAAAATTAAATTTTTATTTGAATATAGCTTTATTTTATACTTGATTAGTAATATACTTTTAATTTTAGTTTTATTTATTGGCCATGAAGCTGGGGGAGCTAGAGCTTGGTTCAATTTTAAAATATTTAATTTTCAACCTAGTGAATTTATGAAAATCACATTGTCATTATATTTAGCAAATATTTGTAATGATTTTAATAATAATAGAAATAGTGAGTTTAAATTTATATTAAAATGTATAATTATTACGCTTATTCCTTCAATTTTAGTATTTTTGGAACCTGATACAGGTGCAGTTATTTTTTATTTATTAATATTATTTGCAATATTATTAGTTTCTAAAATTAAAAAAAGATGGTTTATTATTTCATTTGCTATTGCATTTATAATTATTTTTTTGGGAATTTATTTATATATTTATAATCAAGATTTATTAATAGATATTTTAGGCAATAATCTATTTTATAGAATTGATAGGTTAATTAGTTTTAAAAATGGTAGCGGAATGCAACTTAATAATGCACTAACTACAATTGGTTCTTCAAGCGTTTATGGCTCTTTTATTAAAAAAAATATATTATATGTTCCAGAACTTCCTACTGATTTTATTTTCACTTTAATTATATCTATATTTGGTTTTGTTGGGGCTATTTTGGTTTTAATTTCTTTTTTAGTTATAACACTTTTTTTGATTAATATTTATTCCAAAAATATTGATTTGTCTTATAAAGCTTTTATTAATACTTTTATTCTTGTTTTTATATTTCAACAAATTCAAAATATATTTATGAATATAGGCCTCTTGCCTATTATGGGTATACCTTTACCATTTTTATCTTATGGCGGTTCTAATATGATAGTATATTTTATATATTTAGGAATTATTTTAAATATAAAAAAACAAGAAATGAATCTTGTTTATTTGCCATAAGGATAATAATAGCTATATGAAGAATATCCATATGGTCCTGGTCCCATTGGAGGATATGGGCGATATCCATAACTTGGAGCCACATTATAAATAGGTCTTGGTCTTGTAAGTCCAACTGCTGCACCACCCGCAAGACCTCCTAATAAAAATGGTACAATAAATTGACGATCACCATTTTGATATGGCATATTAGTATAATACATAAAATACTTCTCTCCTTTCAAAATATTTTATGTAAATATTATAATTTGGTTTATTATTTAAATATTCCAATATATTGTTTCTTTTTACCTTTTTTTACTAAAATCACTTTATTATCTATAGCAAGTTCTTTATTTATAATTAAATTTTCATCATCTATTTTTTTATTATTTATTGAAATAGCATTATTTTTCAAAAATTCTCTAGCTTCTCTTTTACTAGTACAAATATTATGATTTACTAAAAAATCAACTATGTTTTCTTCTTTTTTTATATCAATAGTAGGAACACCATTAAAACTTGCTAAAATATCATTAGCTTTTAATTCATTTATTTTTTCAGTAAATAAACATTCACTGATATATAAAGCTTTTTCATATTCTTCCCTACCATGAAGGAAGGTTATTACTTCACAAGCTAAGGCTTTTTGAGCTATTCTATCTTCAGGTTTTGTTTGATGATTCTTTAAAATCTCTTCGATTTTATCTTTTTCTAAGAATGTATATCTTTTTAAATAATCTTCCATCATTACATCATCAAAGTTAAGCATGTATTGATATAGTTCATAACTTGAAGTTTTATTTTTATCAAGCCATAAAGCATTTCCATATGATTTTCCTAGTTTTATACCATCTTTATCAGTAGTCAAAGGCATAGAAAAGGCATATACTTCTTCACCATTTAATTTCCTTATAAGTTCTATACCAGTAGTTAAATTCCCCCATTGATCGGAACCACCAAATTGAAGATTCACTCCATAGTCTTCATGCAAACGTTTAAAATCGTAGCCTTGTATTAACATATAAGAAAATTCAGCATAAGAAATACCTATTTCCATTTGTCTTTTTACTAGATCTTTATTTATCATATAATTTACATTTATGTATTTACCAATATCTCTTAAAAAGTCAATATAATTCATATTTTTGAACCAATCATAATTATTGACAATTTTAATGTCTTTACCAAATAAATATTCCATTTGAGCTTTTATTTTAACAAAGTTTTGTTCAATAATGTTTTCATCTGCTTTTTCTCTTTCACCTGTTCCTCTTGGATCTCCTACTCTTCCTGTTGCTCCACCTACTAAAACCATAGGATGATGTCCTGCTCTTTTTAATCTTTCAATCATTAAAAATGTTGGTAATTGTCCTATGTGAAGACTTTCGGCGGTTGGATCTGCTCCAATGTAAAAGGTCATACCTCCTTTATTTATTTTTTCTTCTAAATCAGGACTTGTTACATCTTTAATAAGTCCTCTCCACATTAAATCTTCATAAACTGTCATTTTCTTTCCTCCTCCAATTTAAGTTCTTTTATTTCATCTAAGTTATAGCCATAATCTTCATAGATTGTTTGAACATCTTTAGTAGTAGTATCTTCATTATTATATCCTAAAAGTTTAACTATGTTATATACTTCATTAACTGTTTTACCCTCTATTTCAATATAGTCTGGAATAAACGGCCATGAATCTATATCAATTTCTACATTGTTTAGATAATATCTACGTCTTTTATTTTCTTGATAGGCTTTTTTTTGATATCCTAATTCATTTAATATTAAATTAGTTTTATTAAAATCATTAACTTTTATTTCTAATTCTTCTGTACCATCTACTTTATCTGATTTTATATTTTTAATAGTTAAAGTTGAATCTAAGCCATCAGTACGTAATCTAATCCATTTTTTCTTTTCAACCTCATTAAAATCATATACATATCTTTGTTGTAATCTTTCCCACTTAAATTCTGCATTTAATTTTTCTAATTTTTTTATTATTTCTTCTTTGTTAATATTTAATATCCTCAGTTCTATTTCAATATTCATAGTTTTCCCTCCAAAAATATAAAAAACTCATAAATATAAGGACGAGATATTCCCCGCGGTACCACCTTATTTTATGAGTTACATACACTTTAAACTATATAGCGTTACCCTTTAAACTCCAAATATGTATCTTCATTATTAATAACCATTTGTTTACACCAGCCACAAACTCTCTTTTACGTCAATTAATAACTACTATTATTCTTCTTCGTTTTATATACCAATAATATCATGTTAAAATATTTTTGTAAATTATATTTTTAAAGTTTTTGCTAATTTATCATCTTCTTGCTTTTGTAAAGTTTCTTGCATTCTTTCAACTTCAGCTGAAGCTAATTGTTTTTGTTCAGTTATTTTAGATTTCAAAAAAATCGCAATTAAATAAAATAAGAAATACATATCTTTTATAGTCCCATTATCCTTTTGACTATAAGCAAAACAATATTGTTCCAAAAAATATATAATTAAACTTATATCTAATAAATTTACTTCTTTAGCAAATCTTAATAAGTCTTTGGCTTTTTTTAATTCTTCATTTTTGATTTTTAGCATATTTTTTCCCCTCTTTCTTTTTACAATAAGGTATTATGCCTATTTTTAGTTTGTTTGTCAAGAAAAAAGCCATTTTTAAGGCTTAATTATCTATTTATAGTATGACTTATATTTTCGATTGGAACTCTATAAAAATTATTCTCTACGATGTTTTGATACTTACTAGCATTTTTACAAATATTCTCAATTTCATCTTTTGTCATATATTCTTTAAGTTCTATACCATTTAATAAAGCAAAGTCATGAAAACTAGTTAGTATTGTACTAGTACTTGATGTATCGCTTATATTAGCCATATCTATATCGTATATTGCTTCATCAGTATCTGGGTTTACATATTCTACTGTATTATATTTACTTACAGTTACTGATACTTTATCATTTAATATATCGCTATAAACGTAGTTATCCTCTCCAAATGTATAAGGACAGTTAAGTCTAATAAAATGGTAGATATCGCTAGTATTTCTTTTGTAAGATATATTACCTAATACATTAATTATAGCAATATCACTTGTTGGTATTAATTCAGTATCTTCATAATTCATTCTTCTTTTACTTACATCAGTTGCTATTTTTTGAATTTCAGCAAAAGTGTATGTAGGTTTTATTTGTGTATATTCATTTAAATTAGCTAAATAAAGATTTTTACTTTCTAATTTTATTAAAATAATATTATTTAAGTTAAACGCAAGTACTTTATCATCTTGGTTTGTAATAATATTACATGTTCCTTGTTCATTTAAAACATTAAAACTTTCATAAATTTTGATATCTCCATAGTTTGCCAATTGATAAAACATATACATTTGGTTTGGTATTTCATAAGCACTATTTTCTAAGTTATCAAATATTTTAATTTTTTCTTCTTTATAATCATTTTCTTCTTGATTATTTTTTTTATATAATTCCTCTGCTGCATGTGATATAGTGCAACATAAAGAACTTTCTATTACAGAATTATATTCCTTTGTACATATATCAAATATATTTTCTAAAATATAATCACTTGTTGATGTTAATACCATATCTTTTAAAATACTTTTAGTAGTTTTATCAAAAGAAGATTTACGTATATACTCTAAAAGTTCTGGTTTTGAGACTGTTTTTTTACTTGTTACTTCTTCTAAAGTTATGTCATTTAATACCTCTTTTGTTTCTTCTTGATCTGGTTTTTCAACATGAAGTTGTGTTGTTATTGGTGCAACTACATTACTTATCTTTGTATTATTTACTTGTTTAGTACCACAACCATTTAAGCTTACTGCTCCAGCTAGAATAGTAGCTGTTAATGCCTTTCTCATTTTAATTAAATTTTCTCTTTTTTCCATAAAAATTTCCCTCTTTCTTTTTACAAATTGGTATTATAACCCCCCCCCCAGTTTATTTTGTCAAGTAAAAAGTAATTTATAAACATTAAAAAACTACTAAGCTTTTTTCTTAGTAGTTTGAGATTTCTTTGTAGTTTTCTTTGGTTTTTCATCTTCTTCTAATTTAGAAGTAGCACTTTTTAAAACTGCTATTGTTTTTTCTTTTACTTCTTTAGCAGCTGCTTCTATAACAGGAGCACTTTTTTCTTTAGCAATAGTCATTAATTCATCTGCTTTTTTACTTATTTTATTTGCTTTATCTTTTACTATTTCAATAGCTGTTTCCTTATCTAGATTTTCTAAATCATTTTTTAATTCTTTTAATTTTTTTTCTAAATTCTTTTTAATATCTTGTGGTTTAGTATTTTTAATTTTTTCTACTGTTTTACTAGCACCTTCTTTTAAATCTTTTCTAGTTTCACTTCCTTTTTTAGGAGCAAATAAAACTCCTAATCCAGCACCAATTAAAGTACCTACAACAAATTTTCCCATCCCTTTTTTATTACTCATTATTTTTCTCCTCTTTCTTTTTCTTTTTATTTTTAAATAACAATTTACTAAATAAATTAACAACTCCATCAGCAAGTTTATCTGTTACTAATGAAATTTTATCAGTAGCATAATCCATTATATGAAAAAATCCATTTAAAGTTTGAACTTTATCATTAATATCATCTACTACTTTATCTAATCTATTTAAAATAAATATTACTTTAACACCTAATATTATGCCAATTATAAGCATAATTATTAATAAAATATATATTATTATTGGTAAAAATTCTAACCAAAAGCTCATTATTCATCCTCCTTATTATCATACATTGAATCAATCAAATCAAATAAATCATTTTCTAAAGTATTTTCTTCTACAAACTCTTTATTAGAATCTACTTTTTCCTCTTCAACTTCTCTATCAAGTTCTTTTTCAATTTCATCAGTATTATTTTGAAGTTTAGGCAAGTTTAATTCTTCAGTATAATCATTACTATCAGTTATAATTACTTCGTCATCAATAGATTTATTTAGTAAATCATTAACTATATCTTTTTCTTCTTCATTTTCTTTTTTATCATAAAAACTTTTAACTGATTCATTTAATGTTTTTTCAATATCATCTTCTAAGGTTCCAAAGGCCTTTTTTCTAACCATATCAACATCGATTTTTTTAGGAATTTCTGGCTTACTTGCCTTAATTAAATCCTCTTTTTTATAATTTTTATCTAAAATACCATATACAGGAGAAATAATGGGAGAAGGATGAAATACTTTAACTGGTTCTGGTTCTTCTAATTTAGTTTTTTCTCTCCTACTTACTCTTGATTCTTTTATCTTAGTTTTTTTAGATTGTTCTAAATTTATTTTTGGTTTTTCCTCTTCTATTGATTTCTTTTTAATTTCTTTAACTTTTGGAGGTTGATAGTTAATTGCAAATTCTTCTTCGTCAAAATCCGGAAATTTGAAAGTATTTTCCGCTTTAAAAAGATCTCTTTCATTTTCACCCTGTAATTCTTCTTCTATTCTTGGTGGCTCCTCAATTTCTTCATCTTTAATTACAACTTTATCCATATTAGGTTCTATATCTATCTCTTCTTCTTCAAATAAAGCATTTTTTAATTTATTTAAAAGTCCCATTTCACACCGTCCTCTAATTTATTAGATCTGTATCTTTTATTTCTTCATAATCTTCATATTCATCAGAAGAATTATCATCATATTCAATAAAATTACTTTCATCTTTAGCAGTTTCAAAAATATTAAATTCTACTTCATTATAATTTAATGTATTTTCTTCTACCATATTTTTAACAATAGTATCATTATAATTTATAGAGCTTAATAAAAGTATGGCATAAGTAACGACACTTTTTAAATCTCTTTCTGCTACTATTACTTCTATTTTAGCATAATTATACATTATTTCAACTAAATATTTATCATTTTTATAAGAATTTATTTCTAAATATCCAAAATTATCGCCATTTATTATTTCTTTACTATAGTAAGAACCAGCTTTTTCAAAGTACTTTTCATGAGTCTTATTATAATAGCTAATAAGATCAACATACATATAAAGTTTTACATTATTCTTTTTTAAAATTAAACTATTTTTATTTTTATTTTCAATATGAAGACCATTTGGAAGATAAAAATTAAATCCACTATAACTTTGATTTTTTAAGTTTATATACTTACTGTTAATTGCATATTTTATAATATCTTCATAACTACTGTCTGATATATTTACACATCCAGAAATTAGAAAAGTTAAAAATATTAATAGTACTATTTTTTTCATAAGTACCTCCTATGCTACTAATTTATTATATCAAAATACATTTTTTTTTTAAATAGTATTTTAAGCAGCTTCTTTTTTCTCTTTTATTATATCTTTATTTTCAAGCTCTCTTTTTTTTATAATTTTTTCTTCTTTTTTATTTTCATCTATAATATTTTTAGACTCTTCTAAAAAGTCTTCTTTTTCTATTTGATCTTCGAATATATCTAAAAATTCTTCTTCTAAGTTTATGTTTTCTTCTTCTAATTCAGAAATTTTTAAATTATTTTTAGATATTTCTTCTTGTAAATCATATTTTTCATCCTGTAAAATCATATTTTTATCTTCAATTTTATTACATTGTTCAAATAGTTCATCATTATTTTTTTGTAAATCATCTATTTCTTTATCTAATTTTTTTATTTCATTATTTGAATTTTCCATCGAGTATATTGGAAATCCAAAATTATGTAATATTCCACTAATTTTATTTATTATATGATGCTTAGTTTTAAATTTTATATTTTTAATATGTTTCTTTTTTTGAACATTAGCATATTTGATTTTGGCATTATTTTCAGATATTTTATCTTTTAGGTTTTGGATTTCTTCTTCATTTTTTTTGAGTTTTATTAATATTTCTTTTTGTTTTTCTAAAATTTTAATTATTTTTTCTTTATATTTTTGTATTTTTTCTAAATTATTTCTTCTTTTTTCATTATTTTCGGCTATTTTTTTCAATTTTTCTTTTTGCATATTTTACTCCTTTGAAACTTTAATATAATTTATTTTATATCCTAAATTTTTAAATTTAACTTCATATTCTGTTTCTATATTAGGGATATTATAATTTGCCAAGTCTAAAGTTATATCATCTATTTTATAGCCATAATTATTAAATGATTTAATGCTACTGGCAAATAAAATTATATTATCTGTTTTTTGAATAATTGTTTTTTTATCTTTAAAAATATTTTCATATATTTTTAAAAACTCATTACTAGTAAGTCTTCTTTTTTCATGTCTATTTTTAGGCCATGGATCTGAAAAGTTTAAATAAATGCAAGATATTTCATGCTCAAATACTTCATTTAGATTTTTAGCATCCATAACTATTAATTTTAAATTAGGAAGTGGTTCTTTATTTATTTTTTCGATTGCTCTTATTATAATACTTTCATATTTTTCAATACCTATAAAATTAATATTTGGGTATTTTTTAGCCATTTCATAAATGAATTTACCTTTTCCAATTCCAATTTCAATATGAATGTCGTTATTATTTTTAAATAAATTTTTAAATTTTTTTTTATAAATTATAGGATTTTTAATAACAAATTCTGATAATCCAACTATTTCTTTTGCATTTTTTACATTTCGAAGTCGCACAAATATCACTACTTTCTGATTATTTACATATAATGAAAATGTAAAGGAGATTTTTATGAAAAAAGACCGTAATACATTTTTTAACGAAGCGGGGTTCCAAACATCTAGTTTTGGTAGTACACCCAATATGCCGCTTATGCAACCTAATTATACAATGAATGGAGGTTTTGGGCAACAAAGTAGTTCAAGTTTTTATTCTGGACCTATGAATCAAGGAATGGCGGGAATGAATGCAGGAAATGATTATATGAGTGAAATTGAATCTAGATTATCCAAAATTGAACGCCAAATTAATAGATTAGATGCTAGAATAAATAAACTAGAATCTAAAGGAATTGTAACTACAGAGAACTATGATAATACCACTAATATGTATATGCTTTAGTTATTACTTACCTTATGGCAGGTAAGTTTTTTTATAATTTTTTGGAGATAATTTTTTCCTATAACTCTTTCTAATAATTTAGTTTTATAAGCAACAAATAAATAAGTAAGACCTCCTATAATACTTATAATACCCACATAGAAAGTGCAAGAAATTTTTGAAGCTAATGAAACTTTTAGAAAACTTTTTAATATCTCAACGATTACTATCATACAAACTGTTGGAATTAATATATCTTTTAAAGTTTTAAATATTTCAGTATATTTTAACTTATGATCTTTTTTTAATTTCATAAATGATATTATTATTGATACAAAGTAGCCAGTCGCAGTAGATATAATAGCGCCAATATATGGCGGCAAGCCCAAATAATTAAATAAAATCATAAATGGTATATTACATATAATATTGGTGGTAAATCCTAAAATAGCACTTAAATAAACGGTTTTAAATTTATTAAGTCCTTGCAAAGTTGAGTTAGTTATAGTATATATATTAAAAAATAAAGAGACAAATATCTGTACTGATAATATCATACTTCCTGTTTTATTTGTTCCATAAAATATTGTCCAAATACCATCACTTAATAATGATATACCAATACACATTGGAATAGAAGTTACTAAAATAAGTTCAATAGCTTTGTTAAATTTATTATTTACTTCTTTATAATCTTTTTTAGCATAAGCTCCAACAATTGTCGGAATTAAACTAGTTGTCATACCTATAGCTATAGAATTAATTATCATACTAATTTTGGGGCTCCATGTAGTTATAGCAGTAGTAGCAAACTCAACTTTAGAGGCATCCATTTTCAAAAAATCTAAAGTATTTAAAATCATAACCATATCAGCAAAATTATTGATTGATGCAGCGATGGCAATAATTATGAACGGAATAGCATAATAAATTATTTTTTTGACTATTTCTTTATTTGTTATGCTATCTTTTTTATAATTTTTTTTCAACCCTAATATTTCTTTATTTTTACTAATCTTATTAAGAACATAAAAAATTGCAACAATTCCACCTGCGCATGCTCCAAAAACAGCTATACCAATTGTTGTTTTAATGGACAAATTAAATACTTTTAAAGCTAAAAAGCTTCCTCCTAACATAATAAGTATTCTAACAATTTGCTCTATAATTTGACTAATAGATGAAACATTTATAATATTATGACCTTGTAAATATCCTCTTGAAATACTAAGAATAGGCACGACAAGTATTGCAAAAGAAACAAAACGAATAACAAATGCTACATCACTTATGGAATTTCCTCCTTGTAAATCACCTATAATAAATGATGCGATAAACTCAGCAAAAATAAATAAAATTAAAAATATTATGATTGAAATAATGTTAATTATTTTTTTACCTATCTTATAAGCTCTAACTTTAGCATCTTGCATATTTAATGTACTATACTCTTTAATAATTTTAGACATAGCAATTGGGATGCCTGCTGTTGATATATCTAAAAATATTATATAAATATTGTATGCATAAGCATACAGCTCACTTCCCTTTTCTCCTACTAAAGAATAAAAAGGAATAACATATAACATACCCATTATTTTAGTAATAATAATGGCTAAAGTTGCTATAACTGTCCCTTCTAAAAAATTACTTTTTTTCACAATTAATCACTCATTCTTTTGTACAATATATTACCATCGCCGAAAAACAATATATTTGTTCTTCACCAAATACTCCAATTGATACTTGATACTTAATATCAATTATATCACCCTTTGTACTCTCTAGAAAAGTATTAATTGCATTTTCTAAATCTTTCTCATGTGATTCATCAAATAATTTAACTTTCATATATATTTGCACCTCTTTATTATATTATCAATAAGAGAAAGAAAAAAATGTCTTTTTGTGTTATAATTTTAAATAAGGTGATGGAAATGAAAAATTTTAAAAAAATTTTATTTGTTATTTTAGCTATTATTTTATTTGTAATATTTGTTTTTATTATGCATGGATATCTTTATAGAAATGTAGCAATTTATTATAATGAAAATGAAAAACCAAAGATTATTGAAGTACGCAAAGGTAAAAAAATTAAAAATTTAGAAACTCCTATTAAAGATGGTTATGTTTTTATTGGGTGGTATAATTTAGAGAATGAAGAGGCATTTGATATTAGTAATGATGTTGTAAATGATGATTTAGCACTTACTCCAGGCTGGGCTAAAATAGCAAAAAATAGTGACTGATTTCACTATTTTTTTTATTTTATAATCTTGTTATTACGTTTCTATTTTTAGTATAGATAATTATTCCTATCGAAATCAATAAAGGAATTATAATAGTTATTATATCTTTTCCTCCAGTTTGAGGGTTATTAATTCCTATTTCATCTTTTTTAGTTATTACCTCAACTATGTCACCAAATTCTTCTCCACTACTAGCAAAAATAGCTTTATAATAATATTTAGTATTACTTTCTAAATCTTTATCTATTATTTCTTCATTACAATAAATTGCTTTATCATTTATTTTGACATATTTATTTTCGTCATCTTTAGTAGTGGAACGATATATATCACAATACTGTTCAAGTCTATCATAATCTGTATTTTCTTTTTCGTAAGTTGCAATTAAAGAAACAGAATTTTCTGTTACACTTTTAATTACTATATTTGGAGTAATATAGTTTTTCCCTCCTTGATTATTTGTATCATAAGATACATTTCTATATTTTTTTTCTAGAGCAGTAATTTTATCTGTATCTAAGGATATTTTTCCATGTATTATATAGTCATTAGGTTCACCATTAAAAATACTTTGTTTTTTTTCTATATAAAGACCATATTCATCATAAGTTTCTTTAAAGTCAGCATCTAAATCTATATAGGGTTCACCCGTACTCATATTAATAATTGTAAAAAGAAAACTATAAAACACATTTTGGAAAATCATTATTTTTTTTTCATCATCTAAATTTATTTTTTCGTTTTCTCTATCAAAAGAAATAAAATCATTACCATAATTAATTATTAAATACAATTCTTTATCACCATAAACTTCTATTTGTTTTGTTTCATTATTTACTTTAAAAACATATTCTTTTATTTCTGCATCACCATTTTCATAGGCTTCAGCAACGTTACTAGTAACTTCATTAACATCTAATATTTTTGCTGATATACTAGGACTAAATAAAATTACTACTCCTATAAATAAAGTTAAAAATTTTTTCATATCACACCTCTATTATATTTATATAATAGCACACAATATAATTATAACCAACTCTTTTTGACAAAATATTTAAAATTTTAAAAATAAAAAAAGCTTTTTTATAGCTTCTTTTATTTTACAATAATATTTATGATTTTATTAGGAACATATATTTCTTTTACTATTTCTTTATTATTGATATATTTTTTAATAGTATCTAACTCTTTTACTTTTTTAAGAGCACTTTGCTTTTCTTCGTCTTTAATAATATCTACTGTTCCACGCATTTTACCATTTATTTGGACTCCAATTGTTATATTATTAGTTTCAAGTTTATCCTCATCATATGTAGGCCATGGTTCATAAGCAATAGTTTTGTTATGTCCTAAATTTTGCCATAATTCTTCTGTTATATGAGGACATAAGGGATTTAATAATTTGATAAATCCTTCTTTCATATATTTTGGGAATTTTTCTTCTTTATAAACAGCATTAATAAATATCATCATTTGACTTACAGCAGTATTTATATTAAGTGATTCATAATCAGCACTTACTTTTTTAACAGTTTGGTTATAAATCATTTCTAAATTTTCATTTTCTTCATCCAATTTATTCTCTTCAGTATAAAGCCTATAAATGCGATCTAAAAATTTTTTAGCCCCTACTACTCCATCATTATTCCAAGGTTTATCAGCACCAAGAGGGCCCATAAACATTTCATATAATCTTAAAGTATCTGCGCCATAATCCCTCACGATATCACTTGGATTTACAACATATTTAGGGTATCTTTTACCCATTTTTATACCATTAGAGCCTAAAATCATACCTTGATGAACTAATTTTTTAAATGGTTCTTTAACAGGTACTATTCCTTTATCATATAAATAATTATTCCACATTCTAGAATATAATAGATGCCCTACAGCATGCTCTGGACCTCCAACATATAAGTCTACTGGCATAAAATATTCCATAAGTTTTTTATCAGCAAGACATTTATTATTATGAGGATCAATAAATCTTAAAAAGTACCAACTTGATCCAGCAGATCCTGGCATTGTAGATGTTTCACGTTTTCCTTTTATGCCATTTCTTTCTATATTTACCCAATTAGTCGCATTTTCAAGAGGAGATACTCCATTTTTACCTTTGTAATCTTCAAGTTCAGGTAAAATCAGAGGAAGTTCATTATCTTCAAGAACAACATCTTTTCCGTTTTCTAGATGAATTATAGGAATAGGTTCTCCCCAATATCTTTGACGAGCGAATATCCATTCACGAAGACGATAGTTTATTTTCTTTTTGCCTAGTTTATTCTCTTCTAAGTAATCAAGCATTTTATTTATAGCATCAGTTTTATTTAAACCATTTAAAAATTCAGAATTTATATGAATACCATCTTTTTCTAAAGCTTTATCCTCTAAAGCATATTCAAATGTTTTTTCGTGTAATTCATCTTTAATTTCATTTTCAATAACATCACGAGCTACCCATTCTATATCAAATTTTTCATCTTCATCTAAGTTTTGTTTACCTTTGTGGTTTGATTTTAATTTAAAATATAACCCTGTACTTTCTATTTCAAAATATTTGTCTTTATTATAAGCATAATAATGATGATTTATTTTAAAAGTTTCTCTTATTAACTCTAAATCATCATATCCGGTTTCTTCTTTTATTTCACGAAGAGCACAATCCATCGCATTTTCATTATCATGTCTTGTCCCACCAATAAATAATCTTCCTCCTAAATCATGCCAGTTTATAGTTAAATATTTGTCTTCTTTTTCATCATAAACAATTGCTACAATACTATCTTTATGAGTTTCATTTTTATTTTTTTTACCAGTTACTTCTTCTAAAACTTGGATTATATCAATATTATATTTTTTGGCAAATTCATAGTCTCTTTCATCGTGAGCGGGAACAGCCATAATAGCTCCAGTCCCATAGCTTGCCAAAACATAGTCAGAAATCCAAATTGGTATTTTCTTTTGGTTTACTGGGTTAATAGCATAAGCTCCTGTAAATACTCCAGTTTTTTCTTTATTTAATTCTGTTCTTTCTAAATCAGATTTCTTACTACACTCTTCTTTGTATTTTTTTACCTTTTCTTTTTGCTCCTTAGTAGTTATTTCATCTACTAAATTATGTTCTGGCGATAAAACACAGTAAGTTGCTCCAAATAAAGTATCGCATCTTGTTGTAAATACAGTAAATTCTTTATTACTTTCTGCCACTTTAAAACTAACTTCTGCTCCAATTGATTTACCAATCCAATTTCTTTGCATTTCTTTTGTAGATTCAGGCCAATCAAGTTCTTCTAAACCATCTAATAATTTTTCGGCAAAAGCGGGAATGTCAATAACCCATTGTTTCATATTTTTTCTTACAACAGGAAATCCTCCACGTTCACTTTTACCATCTATTACTTCATCATTTGATAAAACTGTACCAAGTTCTTCACACCAATTAACAGGCATACTTATGCATTTAGCATAACCATCTTCATATAATTTTTTGAATATCCATTGAGTCCATTTATAAAATTCTGGGTCGCTTGTTGATAACTCTCTATCCCAATCGTAAGAAAAACCTAACATTTTTAGTTGTTCTCTAAAAGTGTTAATATTCTCGTTTGTAAATATAGCAGGATGGTTACCTGTATTTATTGCATATTGTTCAGCAGGAAGGCCAAAAGAATCAAATCCCATAGGATGAAGAACATTATATCCTTGCATACGTTTCATCCGAGATACAACATCGGTTGCAGTATATCCCTCTGGGTGACCAGCATGAAGACCTACTCCAGATGGATACGGAAACATATCAAGAGCATAATATTTTGGCTTAGTAAAATCTATATTATCAAGTTTAAATGTTTTATTTTCTTCCCAATATTTTTGCCATTTTTTCTCTATTTCTTTAAAATTCATTTTAATCTACCTCTTTCTTTTTTAAGTGTCTTCCATATATTTCATATAAAGCATAAATAAGAGCAAATATTATTATAAATCCTATTATAAGTCTTAAAAATATAGGAATTTTCAAAAGTGTAACAAATACTCCAGTTAATGAAATTATAAAACTATTTATTAATGAAATATAAATAATTTCATGTAAATAATTAATCTTATCTTTTTTTAATTTAAATTTAGTTATTAAATAATTCATCTCTTCAATTTTTTTATATTTTTTCTTTTTTACTCTTTTTAACTTAACTAAATAATTAGCTATTAAAACTATCGTAAATAATATGAAAAAATATAATATTTCAATTATCAGATTCATAAAATTTCATCCTCCTAAAATAAAACACGCCAACTTCATCTTAAGGACGAAAATTGCCGTGGTACCACCTTAATTCCTAGTAAAAACTAGCTTTATATCTTATATAGGAGATTGCCCTTTAAAACTTAGAAAGTAAGTTCATAAATTTCTTTAGTTAATTTTCACCAAACATTAACTCTCTTTATAAAGAATATTTTACTACTACTCTTTCATCAACGCTTTAATGTATTATATTAAATTTTTAAAAATAGTTCAAGATATGGATGATATTTTTTAGTTATTTGTTAAAACTCCTGTTAAAATTAAATTATTATTAGTTTTTATAATAATAATTTCATCTTCATTTTTAAATTGATAATTAATATTAAATAATGAGCTATTTTGAAGCGAATATAAATATTCTAAATAATTATTATTATAATTTACATTTTGTCTTAAAACTGAGAATATTCTATATTTATATTCATCATTTTTAAAAGTTAAATAAATATAAGAGTTTTCTTCAAAAAAATCATTATTTTGATATTCTTTTAAAATATTATAATCTAAATTATTAATAGTTATTACTTTATTTTCTATGTAAAAATCACTTGTTTTTTTATTTTCTATTACATATGGAATATTTATAATAATATCTTCTTTAATTTCTTTATTTACTATTAAATCTTTTCCATTTTCAATATTGCTAAATTCAATTGGAGATATTATTAACAATATATTTATAATAATAATTAATAAAAAAAATATCTTAAATTTGTTCATATATTTCACCTATTATTAATATAACAAATCTAAGATATAAACTTTGTCGAAAAAAATTTTTTACTTTTTATAATATTATTATTCGATAGATAAAATGTAAGGGTCAGCTTTGGTACCTATGCCAGAAGATGTTTTTATTTGGTATTTTAAATATATACAACCTCGCGCTAACCAATTAGCAGCTGCTCCATAGCTAGAATTATCATATAAATTGCCATTTACAAGAGGAGAAAATACTCGGTTTTCAAAAGAAGAACTTGCTGTAATTAACCATTGAATGTCATTAATTTGTAACCAATTATTATTGAAACATAAAGAATCATTATAATTATCTAAACTTTTCTTTAGACAATCTCCACTTGTGGCAAAGCCATAATCACTTGGATATGCTAAGGCTACTTTGCCTATCCAATTTTTAGGATTAGTTCCATATACATTATTATTTCTTTCTCCTTGATAAAATTGTTCTGCTACATATCTACTTCCATCTAGTCCTCCTAAATACCATTTGCTGTTCCCTATCATATTTTTAGCAGAATCATTTAAATTATTATAATATTCACCATTTAAGTATTTTTGTAGTGTTGCATTACTCCAATCATTTTTTCCATTTGTATCCCAGGCCATATTTCCAATTGATTCATTTTTTATCAATTTAACTCTCTCTTTAAATTCTCCAGTTCCATCATCAGTATTAAATATTCCTATTATTCGCCATAACTCATCATTAAATAAAACATAGTTATTTGGATCTTTTCCTATATATCTATAATCTATATTAGTATTTGCTCCTGTTTGAACAGTAGCTTCATGCGTAAATTTTACTAGTTCATTTGTCTCTTTTAATACTTCAATTAAATCTCTACTTGTATAACTTTCAAAACTTATAGTACATATTGTGGGTTTGGTCGTTGATAGATTTACTTTCCAGTTTGATATTTCATCATCATATGTTACATCTACTGTTGCATCATTTGAGCATTCATATCCGACATATTTATGACCATTTTTATCAGGAAAACTATCTTGTTTTACTCCATCCACTAGAACTGCTAAAGTTATATCTCCTTTGGTAAAGTTTGGCACTTTTCCTTCTAGTATATTAAATGTTTTACTTGTTTCAAATAATGCAAAACTTCTATATACTAAAATACCCCCCCCCCAGTACTAGGACTAGGGCCATTACGCTTAGGAGGGTGTATTTTAGTTTTTTATTCTTTTCAAATTTTTTCATTTTTCTTCCTCCTATTTTCTATCACTATTATAACCCACTATTATTCATAATTCAATTAGTAATAATATAAACATTTTTTAATTGTCTTTATTTATACAAAATACAGCATATAAAGGAATAGATTTAATTTTATTTTTAGCATCATATCCAAATTCATTAGCACTAATTTTTATTGAATATTTTGGTTTAAATTTATCACAATAAATTTTTAAACTTTTAGATTTAGTGTTATTATTTGCTTTAACTTCTATAGGAATAATACCATCTTTATTATATATCAAAAAATCAATTTCAGCTGTATCATTATATTTCCAATAATATAAGTCAAAGCCATTACTCTTAAGGGCATTGGCAACATAGTTTTCTGCTATTACTCCTTTATATAATGATATATTATCAGTTAAAATATCTTGAATAGATATTTTTAAAATGTTACTAAGAATACCTATATCACTTAGATATAATTTAAATATTTCATCATCAACAAAGCCCTCAAGTGGTATTTCTGGTAATTTAATAAATCTAGATTTCATAACTATATTACTAGCACATAACCAATCAATACTGGTTTCATATTCTCTTGCTCTTGCTTTTTTATCTAATTTAGAATATTGAAATTTACGAGAATTATTAGCAAGCTGGGTGGGTAATGATTTATATACTTTATTAATTTTCAATGCTTCATTATCATTTGTAACATATTTATTCATATCATTAAAATATGAATTTAAAATATTATCCAATATTGTTATATCATATTTTATATAATCACTATTTACTAATACCATATTATTTATACTCTCTGGCATTCCCCCAGTAATTAAATAAACTCTGTATAAATTCATTGCTTTTTCATGAACCGAAGTTGATAATTTTTTATTTTTAGTATATGCATCTTTAATTGCAGAAATAAGTAATTCTTCCCCCATTGCCATTAAAAATTCTTCAAAATCCATAGGATACATATTAATCATTTTAACCTTACCTACTGGAAAAGATGATTTTGATCTTTTTAATTTTACGCCAAGTAAAGATCCAGCACATATTATTCTTACATTATTGTGTTTTTCACAAAAATATTTTAGTTCAGATATTAATTTTTCTGACTCTTGAATTTCATCAATAAATAAAACAGTATTTTCTTTTTCAATATCAAAATTTAATAATACTTTTAATTGAAGGAATTTTTCATCAGATGTTAAATTCGAATTATATAAAGAAACAATATTGTCTTGTTCAAATAAATTTACATAAATATAATTTTCAAATTCATTTTCACAAAATTTATTTATTATATAAGTTTTCCCCGATTGTCTAACCCCAAGTAGCATTAAAGGTTTAATATTAATATTATTATTTTTCCAATCTAATAAATTATTATATATTTTACGCCACATTACACATCACCTATAATAAGGTTAACATTATTAAAAAAATGAGTCAAGCATAAATATCACGTTTTTTGATGTTTTTTTGCGCAAAATTATCACATTTTTTGGTGATTTTTTGACTCGTTTTATCACTTTTTCATTCTAGAAGTTTTGTATCAAACTTCCATAGGATAAAGAGAAGAATTTTATTATGGTCTTGCTTATTTTACAAAATAATTACATAATAAAAAAGCGCTTGCTCACTTATATACATTTCCAAGTGTATGAGCATAACGCTTTAGCATAAAGCAAAGTGTTATCAAAAATTTTTTCTAACACATTTTTATTTTATGAAGTTTCCTTCATCTACATACATATTATCATATATTTTTAACTTTAACAATAGCTTTTAAAAAAAGAGATTTCTCTACTTTTCTTCATTAATAGTTATATTTAAGTTATTATTTTCAAGTTCAGCTTCTAAATTATCACTATATTCTGGATTTATTTCAATTGTACTTTCAATATTATCATCATTTGTTACTTCTTTATCTAAAATACATTTAATATTTCCATTATCAAGTTTCTCACATTTGGCATTTTTATTTTCACCATTTACTCTAACATTTAAATTTAATGCTTCTTTAACCGCGTCAACAATTTTATTATCTGTCATAGCATTAACAGTAAATGTTCCTGCTATAAAAAATGCAAATATAGCAATACTTAAACTAATTTTTTTTATTTTTCTCATTCTTTCTTTTTCCTCTTTTCTAAACATTTCATAACCAATTAAACGATTGGTATTTTTTTTAATATTATTTGGATTCATTATAATTCCTCCTTTAATTTTTTTCGTATACGATGAAGCCTTACTTTAACTACATTTGAGTTTAAATTTAAAATAGATGATATTTCTTTAATTTTATAGCCATAAACATAAAAAAGTTCAAATATTTTATTATCTTTTTCATTTAATTTATCTAATTTTAAATTTATTTCTAATGATTTATCTATAATTTCATTATGTTCATATTCATATAAAAAATCATCTTGAAACTCAAAATCTATGTTCTTATTTTTTAGATATTTATAAGAACAATTTCTAGCAATAGTTGCTATATAAGATTTTAAATTAGTATTTATTTTATTTTGGTTTTTCCATAAAAGATAAAAAGTTTCTGATACTATATCTTCTTTATCTTGATATGTTAAATTATGACTTACAATATTACTTACTATTTTATAAACATAATTACTGTATTCTTCTATTATAATATCTATATTGCATACTATTTTATTCAAGTCTTATAAATACCTCCTTTTGAACTAGTTCATTATATAGATAGTAAAATTAATTAAAAGGTTACAAAAAAAAAGTAGATTTTATTCTACTTGATAAAAATTTAATATACTATCTCCAATATTTTTAGCTATTTCTTCTTTATTATCTACAATCCATTTGGCATCATTATAATCATCATGATAAGCAATTTCTATTAATGTAGCATTTTTATGAAAAGAATCATTAGCTTCTCCTAAAGATTTATTGGCATATTTAATTCCTCTATCACTAGTATTATCTTTATTTGGATAAATACTATATAAATTATGATAGATATTACTAGCAATAGAATATGATTTAGAACTTGCATTATCAACATATATTTCCATACCATGAGTATCATGCAGCTCACTTCCATTTGAGTGAATAGCAAGGTGAAGATCGCTTTTTACATAATTACTTTCACTTAACCAGAGATTAATATTTCCATTAGGTCTATTACGATAAACTTTAACGTTATGATCTTTTAAATATTTTTCTAAATAATCTGTTAATTTATTCATTACTTGTTTTTCTGTTGTATATCCAGCACTTTTAATTCCATAGTTTTCACCTTGATTAGATGGACTTAAGTATACTACTAAGTTTTTTTCTCCTACTTTAAAATCAAATGAAGTCACTTCACTTTCATAATTATATTTTTTGTAAGCTTTAGCTTTAATTGTTACATCTTCATTAATGGTTATTGGTCCCTCATAAAGATTACTTTCTTCTGTCGGCTCTTTGCCATCTAAAGTATAATAAATGATTGCTTTATTTGTATCACTAATTAGTCTTACACTACTTCCTTTTTTTATGTAAGTGAAATTTTTATCTGTATACACTGGTTTTACATTTTCTTTTGGAAGAATAGTTATACTAACATTATCTTTTTTAGATACTTCATAAAAGTCTTTATAACTTGCTACTAGTTCTAAATTATACGTAACATCATCTCTTAACATATTAGCTGGGATTTTTATATAACCATTTATATTATCTTCACTAAAACTACTTTCTAATTGACCTTGGTTATATAAATTTACTGTAACTTTAGTAGCATTTATGCCTCCAGTATATTCTATATCTAAATCACTATAATCTAAAGTATTTACATCTAATAAATTAGTAATATTTATATTACCTACCACCGGAGTATTTATATAAAGATTAAATGTACTTGTTATACGATCATTTCTGTTTTTTAATTTTAAAATTACTTTTCCTGATAAATTATCAAAAATGCTTGTAGGAATAGCTAAAACATTATCATTAACTTCTAAAGTACCTAAGATATTACCTTCATAGTACATTTCTAGTTTATATTCATTAGCATCTCCATCAATATTTAAATTATATATAGCACTATTTGTGTAATGTTCATTATTACTACTTATAGTGGCATCTTTAGAAGTATAAAGATAAGTATTAGTAGCAAGTAAACTCTCACTTTTTTTATTAAAGGCTGTTACAGTAAACATATATTTTTTACCATTTTCTTCATAAAAATCGTTTAATTTAACTATGTTTTCATCGCTTTTGGTTTCGTAAACCACATTATTATTTTCATCTTCACAAGTTATTTTATATTCAATACTATTAGGAGATGCAGAAAAATTCAAATATAAACTATTGTCTTTTTCTACCACATTAATTATCTCAAATTCTTTTAAATTTGGATGCAAATAATTATAAAAACCAATTAGAAAAAAAATAAAAAATAAAAGACTTGATAAACTTAAAAAAATAATTATCTTTTTATTTACAACTACTTTCATATACTTCACCTATTATTTTTTATATTATAACAAATTTAAAGCAATAAAAAAAGAGCTTACACTCCTTTAAAAAGAATAAATGTTAAAAATACGATATATATTAATAATACTATTAAGCCATTTATTTTATCGGTCTGTTTCGACTTTCCTTCTACACCAACTGCCATTATAGATAAATAACCTCCAACTAGACCTCCGATATGTGCAAAATTATCAATACCACTTAAAGAAAAGCCTAAAAGCAAGTTAAGTATTATAATTGGTATTATCTGGCGAGTTATAACACTTCCTAAATACAAACGGTAATGATAGCCAAAATAGATCATACTTCCAAGAAGACCAAATATTGCTCCACTGGCTCCAACTGATATAGATGATGAAAATACACTTGACATTAAAGATCCACTTATAGCACTCATTAAATACACAAAGATAAATTTCTTTTTGCCAATAAAATTTTCAAGTTGTGACCCTATTATAAATAAAGAATACATATTACATATCAAATGAATTATACCAGCATGCAAAAATGTCCCTGTAACTAAGCGATAAATTTCACCATTTTTTATAGCAGGTGAATATACAGCACCAAATTTATATAAAGTAAAAGAATCAGTACTTCCTTTCCCAAAAATATAAGTTAAGCAAAACATTATTATACATATTGCTATAAGGATAAAAGTAATTATTATTTTTTTAGGTTTAAATGTATCTTCATATATTCGGTTATTTTCAACAGTTTTGGCATTTATTCCTTCTGTTATATTAACTATTAAATCTAAACCATTAGTATCGTTTATTAATTTTTTACTAAATTCAGGAAAATAAAAATCTAAAGCATTTATTTCTTTTTTACTATCATCTTTTAAATAAAAGTTTATTATGTCTTTAGTAGTGTTTATCTTTACATCTTCATTTAAATCTAAATATATATTAAAAGTTTTAGCAGTAAACGATAATGTTTTTCTTTTAATCTGTTTAACTACATTTTTTATTTTCATCATATCTACTTTAAATTGTTCATTATTATGAATATAATTTGAGTTTATACGAACTATTTTATAATCAGCTTCATTATTTTCAAGCCATACTTCATCTTTAACGCCTTTAACTACAATGGGAGTATAATTCATTTCTGTTATAAAATAATGAACTAATTTCATTGTTATTTCATCTTTTTCTGTTATTGTTATTGTATTTGTCATATTATGTCTCCTTAGTAATATATTTTATTATAAATCATATTATTAGTAAAGAGGAGGGATAATTATTAATATACTTTTTTTAACGGTTATATTTATCATATCATTTGGTTTGCTTAATTATTCTATAGGAAAAATAATTCTTAATAATAAAGTTAATAATGATTTATTATTTGCATATTTAAGCAACATAATTTTAATTATAGCTATTTTATTTTTTTTATTTACTTACGAATCTTTTTCTTTTAGTTTATACATTTCTTTCTTTCAAATGATTTTTTCTTTTTTACTTATATATAATATTAAAGATATTTTTAATAAATATCAATTAATAACTATTCCCTACTTCTTTATATCTACTTTTATTTTTGCCAAATTATTTATTATTTTCTTTTTCTAAAGTATTTAAATAATCTGCAAAATAAGTAGGAAGATTAGTTTCAAAGTACATTTCTTTTTTTGTAATTGGGTGAATAAATTTTATATTTTTAGAATGTAAGAATTGTCCATATTCTTTAATTATTTGAGTTCCATAAACAGGGTCATTAAATACTGGATATCCAATATATTTCATATGAACTCTTATTTGATGAGTTCTCCCTGTTTCCAAATTTAAACTAACTAATGTATGATTTTTAAATCTTTCTATAACAGTTAAGTGAGTTATAGCTTTTTTGCTATTTTTTTCTGTAACACACATAGTTTTTCGGTTTTCTTTATCTCTTCCAATTGGAGCATCTATTAAGGCTTTATTATGGGGAAAAACTCCAGTTATAAGGGCTATATATTCTCTTCTTACCAAATGTTTTTGAAAATCTTCTGATAATATTTGATGAGCTTTATTATTTTTAGCTACTAACATAATACCTGAAGTGTCTTTATCAAGCCTATGGACTATTCCAGGCCTTATATTCCCATTTATATTACTTAAATTATTTGTATAATATAAAAGGCCATTTACTAAAGTATCAGTATAATTTCCGCTTCCAGGATGAACTGTCAATCCAGCTTTTTTGTTAATAACCATTATATCATTATCTTCATAGATTATATCAATGTCCATTTTAGTTGGAATTACATTTATTTCTTTGGAAATTTCATTTATAACTTCTATTACATCATTTAATTTTAGTTTATAACTTGGTTTGATGCTTTTACCATTTACTAATATATCTGAATTATCGAGCATTTTATTTATTTCAGTTCGAGAATATTCTAATATTTTTGTTAAATATACATCTATTCTTATTCCAACATCATTTTCCTTTATTTTCATTAATTTTATCTTCTCCTTTAATTACTGCGATTATAAGAAGTATTATTCCTATTACGATAAATGTATCAGCAAAATTAAATACTGGATAATTATAGTTAAAGATTTTTATAGAAATAAAGTCTCTAACATATCCTAAAAAGATGCGATCAATTAAGTTACCTAGTAAACCACCTATAATAAAACCAAAAGCTATATTATTTTTTAAATTTTTTTTAAAACTATACATATATCTATAAATTAATACTAAAGCAATTATACTAGCTATTACTAAAAACTCAAGTTTATAATTAAATATACTAAAAGCTGCTCCGTAATTATTTATATTATATATTTTAAAAAAATTATTGATTATTATTACCATATCATTTAATTTTAAAAATGAACTTATTAATATTTTAGATATTTGGTCTACTAATAAAACTATTATAGATATAGCAAAAATTTTTTTGTTCATATAAATCGCTTCTTTCTAATGTATTATAGCAAAGTTATTTTATTTCAACAAGTATCACATCTTCACCTATTTTTTTTATATCTGATATACTAACTTTACTTTCTTCTCCTTTAGAAAAAAAACGTAAAAATCTTTTTGGCTCTACTAAAAAGAAACTTATTTGACCAGATTCTGTCATTTCAATATCAATTATTCTTCCGAGTCTTCTTCCATCTAAAATACTAACAACATCCTTTGTTTGTAATTCTGAAACACGCACTATATACCACCTTTATAAAATATATGTATAATATAATTATTCAAGTACATAATATTATTGATAGCAAAGATTACTATTGCTATCACTTAAAAAAGCCATAATCTTTTTATAAGATTATAGCTTTATTTATTTGGAGATAAAACTACGTGGAAAGTTACAAGTACACATATTTCCAACCGGAAGTTTTTTAGTTAACCTAATTATAAGTATAGCCTATACAATTAGAGCAATCTGAGCGAGCAATTAATGAGTATTTCTTCTCTTCTAAAATACATAATTATTACCTAAATTTTATAATTGTAATTTATTTAACAATTTTATATTGTTCTTCATTCCAAGCAGGAATGCAAGATATAGAAATAACACAATATGTTGAATCCCAGTAATACTTTTCATTGGAATCTATTAAAATAGAATCTCCTTTTTTAAACTCAATACAATCATTTTCAAAATATAACTTTCCGTTTCCATCAAGAACATAAATTAATTCTTTACTAATAGTATTTAAACAAAAGCCACTTTCTGGATATCTTCCTGTTATAGTTGCAATTCCTAAATCAATATCTTTATCACTAAATGAATACTCTAATATTTTACACTTATCACTATTAGTACCTTTTATAGCATTGTTATTTTTTATTAATTGCATTTTGTTTTTCCTTTCAATAATTATATTTGCTATTTTTAAATTTAAATTAGCAAATAAATTTTACAAATTATTTTAGCAGCCTCATTAGGTTGTCTTTTTATAAGTTAACAAATAATCCTTGGTTTATTTATTATAATTTTTATGTTCGCTCAACTTATATACATTTCCACATGTATGAGCATAACGCTTTAGCGTAAAGCAAAGTGTTATCAAAAGTTTTTTCTAACACATTTTTATTTTATGAAGTTTCCTTCATCTATATACATATTATCATATTATTTTATCCTATGTAACTTCTTTTACTTTATAATTTAGATTATATTTTTTAGAAAAAATAGCATAATTTATTTATCTGTAGATCCAAATCCACCTGTTCTTACTCCTTCAGCAGAATCATCGTCAACCATTAAATATTTCATAAATATAACTTGACCAATTATATCGCCTTTTTTTACTTCTAAATCTTTGTCTGAAAAATTAAAATATTGAAAATAGAAATGTCCTTCATTATTTTCATTATTATAATAATCATGATCAATAATGCCAATACTATTAGCCATTATAAACCCTTTTTTAGGGCCACTACTTCTATTTACTAATATATAATACTCATCTTCTTCACAATAAGCTTTAAGACCTGTTGGAATAAGTGTTGGTTTTGTTCCAAATTTGTAAGCTGGTATAATTACATCTTCCGCAGCCTCTACATCATATCCTGCTGAAAATTTTGTTTTACGAATAGGTAAATTAATATTTTTATCTTTGTACTCACTTACTACTTCAAATCCTCTTTTACGCATAAACTTCTTCTCCTTCCATATGCATTATTTCTACTTTATCTTTTTTTAAACTTTTTTGAACATCAATTATTCTTTGATTAGAACTTCCTCTAAAAAAAAGTTTTGGATTATATAAATCACATTTATATTGTCCATCAACTAAAACATCTATATATTTAAATATTTCTTCATTTTTTAAATTTTCATATAAAAATCCTGACCATACCCATATAGTTTTATTTGGATATCTTTCTTTAAATGCTTTAGCAAGTTTATATGTTCCTAGTATATTTTTAGGATGAAGAGGTTCACCACCTAGTATCGACAAACCTTCAATATAATCATTTTCACAAAGATATATTACTTTTTCTATAACTTCGCCATTAAATTCCTCTCCACCATTAAAATCATGAGTTTCTTTATTAAAGCAATCTTTACAATTAAATGTACAACCTTGCATAAATATTGATACCCTTACTCCAGGTCCATTAGATATATCCATTTTTCTAATTTTATTATATCTCATTATTATGCAGCATCCTTATTATCTAAATGTATTACTCTTTCTTTTATCTCTTCTGTTCTTCCTTTATTCCAAAAATTAGAGCCAATATATCCACAGGTACGTCTGGCAACATTCATTTTATTATGATCTTTATTACCACAATTTGGACAATACCATTCCAGATTTTCATCTATTAAAATCTCACCAGTATATCCACATTCTCCACAATAATCTAATTTAGTATTTAATTCAGCATACATAATATTATCATAAATAAATTTAATTACTTCTATTATAGCTCCTAAATTATTAGAAAGGTTAGATGTTTCAATATAACTTATAGCCCCTCCTGGTGAAAGTTTTTGAAATTCACTTTCAATTGATAATTTTTTAAATGCATCTATTTCTTCAAATACTGGAATATGATAAGAATTGGTTATATAGTTTCTATCTGTTATCCCTTTAATAACTCCAAATCTTTCTCTTAAACTTTTAGCAAATTTATATGTTGTAGATTCAATTGGTGTCCCATAAACACTATAGTCTATATCCTCTGCTTCTTTCCATTCACGACATTTATCATTTAATTTTTGCATAACTTGAAGTCCAAAATCTTTGCCTTTGCCATTATCAGTATGAGAGTGTCCTGTCATATATTTAACACATTCATAAAGTCCCGCATACCCAAGAGAAATAGTAGAATAGCCATGGTGTAATAAATCATGAATAGATTCTCCTTTTTTAAGTCTGGCAAGAGCTCCATATTGCCATAAAATTGGAGCAACATCACTAGTAGCTTTAGATAATCTTTTATGTCTTATTTGAAGTGCTCTATGACAAAGCTCAAGTCTTTCTTCAAATATATTCCAAAAATCTTCCATATTTTTATCACTAGATAGAGCTACATCGACTAAATTAATTGTAACAACTCCTTGATTAAATCTACCATAATATTTAGGTTTACCATCTTTATCAACATAAGGTGTCAAGAAACTTCGACATCCCATACAAGGATAGCATCTTCCCTCACCAGTTTTATCAATTTTTAATTGTTTCATTACCTTTTCAGAAATATAATCAGGAACCATACGTTTAGCAGTACATTCTGCAGCAAGACGAGTTAAATAAAAATATTTACTATCTTCTTTAATATTATCTTCTTCTAAAATATATAAAAGTTTTGGAAATGCTGGTGTTACATAAACACCTTGATCATTTTTCATTCCTTCTATTCTTTGTTTTAAAACTTCTTCTATTATCATCGCAAGTTCTTCTTTATATTCATCTGTTTCACCTATATACATACATACACTTAAGAATGGAGATTGTCCATTTGTAGTTGTCATAGAATTTATTTGATATTGAAAAGTTTGAACACCATCAACTATTTCTTTATGTAAATCTTCCTTAGCATATTTTTCGCAATCAGCCTTAGAAAATTTTCTATCTTTATATTTTTTCAAATAACAATTATAACTATCTCTTACAAAAGGTGCCAAATGTGTAAGAGTAATAGTACATCCTCCATATTGACTTGAGTTTACTGCAGTAATAAGTTGAGTTGCAATAGTTACAGCAGTTAAAAATCTATGAGGTTTTTCTATCATCACTCCATTTATATTTGTTCCATTTTGAAGCATATCTTCAAGATCTATTAAATCACAATTATGAAGGGCATTTTGAGCAAAATAATCTGCATCATGGAAATGAATTATCCCATCATCGTGAGCACTAACAATTTCTTCTGGAAGTAAAAATCTTCTTGTTATATCAGAGCTAGTAATTCCTGCCAAATAATCTCTTTGAGTAGTTACTATTTTAGCATTTTTATTAGAATTCTCTGTATTCCAATATTCATTTTCACCATCAATTAATTCTTTAATTGCCAAATCAGTAGTGTTACTTTTTCTGACTAACTCTCTAGTATATCGATATGTAATATATTTTTTGGCTAATTTATATTTTCCAATACTCATTAATTTCATTTCAATAATATCTTGAATATCTTCTACTAAAATTCTTTTTTTTCCTAAATTTTCTATATATTTTTCAATATTTCTTATTTGAGTTGCTGATGCTTGATCATCATCTTCAACCTCTGCGTTTGCTTTATTTATTGCGGATTCTATTTTTTCTGGGCAATAATCCACCATATGTCCATCTCTTTTAATAACTTTCATACTTTTCTACCTTTCTTACGTTAAAATCATAGCATACCGAAAAAATAATAATTGTTGCAATTGCAACTTTTTGACATTTTTGTTAAAATTATTTTAAGAGGTGTTTAAAATGACTGATTTATTCCGTAATATTACTGATAAAAATAAAGAAAAGATACTTTACACATTAGAAGCACACAGCTTGACATTTACTAGAAATACATATTTGACAGATTTATTTAATGATGAGTTTATTGGTTTTATAGAATATGGTTATATGCAAATAATCAGAACTGATTATAATGGTAATTCTACAATAATAGAAGAATTAAAAGAAAATGATAGTTTTGGTTCTTCTTTATCTTCTTTAAATAATAGCGAATTTGATTTAATTGCTAAAGAAGAAACAAAAATCATAATAATTGATTTTGAGCGAATTATAACTGAAGAAAATACCAAAAATTCATATTTTAATCAATTTATTAAAAATTTACTTGAAATAGCCACGGATAAAATTAATGAAAAAAATGAAAGAATAAATATTTTAACGAAAAAAAGTATTCGAGATAAACTTCTTGAATACTTTCAAATTATTTCTTCTAAGAATGGCTCTAAAATTATTTATTTAACTTTAAATTATACTGAACTTGCTTTATATCTTGCTGTTGATAGAAGTGCAATGATGAGAGAAATAAAATATTTAAAAGAAGAAGGATTTATTAAAACTAATAAGCATAAAATTACTTTACTTTATTAATCTTTTTAAATTATTAATAGCATTTTTCTCTATTCTTGAAACTTGGGCTTGAGAAATATCTAAAGATTCTGCTATTTCCATTTGAGTTTTGCCTATAATAAATCTTTCTACTAAAATTTCTCTTTCTCTTTCTTTTATTTTATTTATAGCTTTTCTTAAAGAAATTAACATATCATGATCTTTGTTAAACTCTTTTTTATCAGCTAATTGATCCATTAAATATATAGTATCACCACCATCATTATAAATAGGCTCATACATACTTACAGGTTCTTTTAAGCTATCTAAAGCAAAATTTATTTCATATTCAGTTATACCTAAATTCTTGGCTATATCGCTTGTTTTGGGATAATCTCCATTTTCACTCATATACTCTTCTTTATATTTTAGTATCTTATAAGCAGTATCTTTAATACTTCTACTTACTCTTACTGAATTGTTATCACGAATATATCTTTTTATTTCCCCAAGTATTAATGGAACAGCATATGTTGATAATTTCAAATTATAAGATAAATCAAAATTATCTATTGCTTTAATTAATCCTATTACCCCAACTTGAAATAAATCATCCATATTATATTTATCATTATTAAACTTTTTTAAAATACTAAGTACTAATTTTAAATTTCCATTTACTAATTCTTCTTTTGCTTTTTCATCTCCATTTTGATATTTTTTAAATAATTCTTTTGTTTCTTTTCCGCTTAATACTTTTATATCACTAGTGTTTATTCCCGTAATATCTACTTTATATTTTGCCATAATTCCTCCTTAAAGAAGTTATGGTTAAAATATTTAATTTTTAATCAAAAAAAGATATTTTTTTTAATCAAATAACTTTATTTGACATAAATTATAATATTTTGATAATCTATTAATAGGTGAAATATTTATATGAAAATGCTAAAATTTTACCTTTTGCTAAAGAAACAAATAAAAAATTAAACGAATTTTATAATATTTATGTTTGTTCATCTTGTATTAATCCTTTTAATATTAAATAATCAGGCAAGATATTTAAAGATAAATACGATTTTTTAATTAAAGAACTCCAATTTATTAAACCAGAAAATTTTATTTTTACAAACGCCAAGCATTTATTTAAAGCAGATGTCCAAATAGATGATAGATTAGATAATTTTAGATAATGAAATTGAAACTAAAATATTATTTCCTTCTTATCACAACAAAGATATACCAGATGAAGTATTAAATCAAAAGAAAATTTTACGAGCTGGAATTGACTGGAGAAATGGTTGGTTAAATGTTGCCGATATTTTATTAAATTCTTATAAAAAATAAAAAAGTTCTCAAGAACTTTTTTATTTTAACCTCTAACTAATTTTTTTTCTAACTCATCACTTGGAGTTTTAAGTGCTCTTAGATATGAATCGTATTCTAATAGTATTTTAAAACGACGTGCAAAATCTTCTTTATCAAATTCTTTATCATACTCTCGATTTAAAAATCTTTCTCGATAATTTTTTCTTTCTAAAGAAACAGAAGCATACTCATCTTTTAAAAACACCCCTAAATCATCATTATTAGCGCTCTTTGTTTTTATTTTTTCAAAAGATTGAATAGCTAAAGGACTTTCTTCTATTTCTGGATCCTTAACTACCTCATTTACACCAGTTTTAAATGTTGTGTTACAATTTATAGATTTTAATCTACTATTTTGATATTCTTCTCTTAATCTTTTCCAAAATCTAATTTCTTCATTTTTTGAATTTGATGTTCTATTTATTTCATTCATAATATTTATAATCCCCCTCACTTTTTTCTAGTTATTATAAACTATTTTTGATAAAAAGCAAGAAAAATTGTTAATTTTGTAATTTTTCTGGTTTTTTACTCTTTTTTATAAGTTTTAAGTATATTTTATCTTTTATAATATATTATATTACTAGAAAGGATTTTTCTATGAAAAAGCTTTTATTACACTTGTTTTATATATTTTTTCCACTAATAATTGGTGGTATAGTTGCTTTTATGATAAAGGATAGTATTGATTATACATCTCTTATAAAACCTCCTTTGGCACCGCCTAAAATATTATTCCCAATTGCATGGTCTATAATTTATTTTTTAATGGGCTTTTCTTATTTTATTTATAAAAAAAAATATAAAGAATTTAATATAGTTAATATAGTTTATTATTTACAACTTTTTGTAAATGCTATGTGGTCCATTATTTTCTTTATATATAAAGCTAGATTTATAGCAATATTTTGGATAATTCTATTAGATGTTTTAGTTATTTACTTAATTTATTTATTTTCCCAAAAAGAAAAAATAAGTGCCTATTTAAATATCCTATATCTTTTATGGATACTATTTGCAACTTATTTAACAATTGGGATTTATTTACTAAATCTTTAAAGAATTTTTTAAATCTTTAATTACTTTTTTTTCTATCCTTGATATGTAAGATTGACTTATCCCTAATATTTCAGCTACTTCTTTTTGAGTATACTCTTTTGTATTGTTAAGACCATATCTTAACATCATAATTTGTTTATCACGAAGAGGTAACTTATTAATTTCTTTAGAAAGTAATATTTTATCTTGATTATTTTCAAATTCTTTTATAACAATGTCTTCATCTGTTCCCAAAATATCTTCTAAATGTAACTCATTTCCTTCTGAATCAAAATTTAAAGCATCTTCAAAAGAAATTTCACTTTTTCTTCTTTTGTTTTTTCTTAAAAACATTAATATTTCATTAGCAATGCAACGTGATGCATATGTAGCAAGTTTAATATTTTTATCTATTTTATAAGTATTTATTCCTTTAATTAAGCCAATTGAACCAATACTTACTAAATCTTCTAAATCATATCCCGAACTCTCATACTTTTTAGCTAAAAATACTACTAAACGCAAATTATGCTCTATTAAAATATCTCTTGCAGATTCATCGCCATTTTGCAATTTTATTAAATATGATAGTTCTTTTTCTTTTTCTAATGGTGGTGGCAATTTATCAGTACTACCAACAAAGAAACATTCTGAATATTTAAGTTTTAACCACATTATTATTTTTTTTAACATTTATATCTCCTCCATTAATTTATTATTCAATATACATTCTACTCCATCAATATTAAATTTTTTGTCGCTTATGGCAATTAAATAATTTTTATATTTTTTTTCATTAATTTCTACATATAAAGGTTTAAAACATTTCAAAAGATTATGATTACCAATACTATTAAATGGAATATAATAATATTTTAAAGATTCAGAAATAATATCTTTTTCTATTAAAATTACAGGTTTATTAGTTATGGGATCAATTAATTTATTTCCTGTATCTAAATATCCTTTTAATTTATAAATATTTTTATTTATAACTATTTTTATATCATAAATCAAACTATTTTTTACTTTTATTTTATTTAAATATTTCTGATATATAATTAGAATAAATGGAGAAATAAACAGTAGAATATAATTAATATTTATGTGATGATTACTTAAAATTAAACCTACGGTTGTATATTTAAATTCAATATTTAAATAATATATAAATCCACCTAAAATAACTCCTAACATATAAAAATAAATAAAATTTGTTAATGAATATTTAATATTTTTATGGCCAAATGATATTAATAACATTATTATCGCAAGAAATATCTTTATTATTATTAATATAAAATTATTAATTTTAAAAAATACTAATAGTGTTGATAAACTTCCAACTAAACTTGCTATTATAATATTAAATATTTTAATATTTCTTTTTAAAATTAAACTTGTTATGTATAATAACCAAAAATCTATATAAAAGTTTAATACCCAAATTAAATCTACATACATATGTCCACCCCTTTTATAGTACAAAAAAAAATGACACTATTTTGTCATTTTTTAAGGTATTTATTAAAAATCATTATGGTTTCTTAAAAATGGTGGAATATCATACTCATTTTCTAATGGTTCTTCTTCTATTCTTCTTTTTGGCATATTAGAATTTGAATTATTAAACATATTTGTATCTTCTTCATCTTTATTTTTACCATCAAATCCAGTAGCTATAACTGTTACAATTACTTCATCATTTAAATTAGAATTTGTAATAGCACCAAATATTATATTTATATCACTATTCGCTGCTTCTCTAACAGTTTCAACAGCATCTTCTATTTCAAATAATGTTAAATTTTCACCCCCAGTTATATTAATAATTGCATCTGTTGCACCTTCAATTGTTGTTTCTAAAAGTGCACTAGATACTGCTTGTTCTGCAGCTTCAATAGCTCTGTTATCTCCTACACCCATTCCAATTCCAATAAGAGCAGTTCCTGATTTTTCCATAACAGTTTTAACATCGGCAAAATCAAGATTTATTATTCCTGTTACAGCAATTAAATCAGATATTGATTGAACACCTCGATGTAAAACATTATCAACTTCCTTAAATGCATCCTTGAAACTTGTAGTTTTGTCTATTATACCTTTTAATCTATCATTTGGAATAATAATTAAGGTATCTACATTTTTCTTTAATTCTTCTAGACCTACTAACGCATGCTCCATTCTTCTTTTTCCTTCAAATCTAAATGGTTTGGTTACAATACCTACAGTTAAAGCACCAAGCTCTTGAGATATTTGAGCTATTATCGGAGCAGCGCCAGTTCCTGTACCTCCGCCAAGTCCACAAGCAATAAATACCATATCTGCACCTTTTACTGCTTCTTCTATTTCATTTTTGCTTTCAAGAGCTGCTTCTCTACCAACTTCTGGGTTTGCACCTGCACCTCGGCCACCAGTTATGTTTTCTCCTATTTGAATTTTATGCTCTGCTTTTGAATCATTTAATACTTGTAAATCAGTATTTACCACATAAAATTCTACACCTTGAACTCCTTCTTCTATCATTCTATTAACGGCATTACATCCACCGCCGCCAACTCCAAATACTTTAATTTTTGCAATAGGGTCAATTTTTAATCCATCCATAAATACACTCTCCTTAATTATCAAAAAAATATCCAAATAATTTGCCTAATACTGAATTATCAGATATATTAATTCTTTTATGATTGCCGCCTAATTCTTCTTGTTCTTCTAAATCAAATATAGAAAATTCTTTATCTCTTAATAGCAGCTTATTATTATAATGTTTTATAAGACCAAGACACGAAGAAAACTTATTATTTCTTACACCTAATTCATGAATTTTTGAAATTTTTGCATTATGTCCAAAAACACTTTCTAAAGTTAATTCAAAATCAGGCATTTCACTTGATCCTCCAGTAACTATTATATAATGAATTTCTTTTTTTGTTAAGAGATTTATTTGTTTTTTAGCTAAACTAAGTATTTCTTCTAGTCTACTCATTATTATTTCACTTAATTCATATTGATTTACTGCTATTTCTTCTCCTAACTTATTTGTAACGATTATTTTACTACTAGACCAAGCCATTCTTTTGTGTGCCAATCCTAAATTTTCTTTTAATTTTTTAGCATCATTTTTCGTTACTTTATATATAAATGATATATCATTATCAATATTTTGTCCACCCATTTCAATTACTTTTGTATTTGTAAGTACTCCTTTATTAAATATTGAGACTGTTGTCGATGAGTATCCTAAATTAATTATAGCTCCAATAGTACCTATAGTTTTTTCATTTTTTATTATTTCATAGTCACCTACAGAAGTTAAACCAACATCAATTACTTCTACTCCAATTTGTTTTAAACACTTTATAATTGGAATTACATTTTTTTGAGGAGTCATTGCAACTACTGTTTTAACACATAACTTATTTGCAGATATATTTAACGGCTTTTTTACTATTTTATCTTCATCTATAATAAAACTTGTAGGGATTATTTCTACTATTTCATAACCTTTTGGAATTTTATTATATATTGATGCTTGCATTGATCTTACAATATCTATTCCTTTAACTTTTTTTTCTTCATTTGTTATAGTAGTACATCCTTCTCCTAAAATAAATTCAGTATCTTTGGATGGCACTGTAACTATTATTTTCTTTATAGGAAGTCCTAAAACATCTTCAGCTTGTTTTATAGTGTTTTTTAACACTGGTAGAAAATCTTCTTTATTTATAATAAAACCATTTTTTATACCATTTGTTATATTTTCTGCAATAGCAAGTATATTAGTTTTGTTTTTTATTATCTCAGCAACTATTAATTTTAATGTGTTATTACCAATATCTAAGCTTGCAATTATCTTTCTCATAAGTACACTCCCTATTTTTATCTACAATAATTATATAAAAAAGTTGTTAAAAACACAAGTTAAAAACAAATGATCTATTATTTATAGAAATTTTACAGAAATTTTTAGAAAAATTACTATTTTTTATTTTATTCGACAAAATTCGACAATTTTATTATTATTTTAGATGTACATTTAAATAAATAAGATATTTCTATTACAATTAAAAATAATTTATTTATATAAATATCAATTAATAATATGAAATATGAATTATTTTTAAATACATTTATAATAGTTATATGAAAATTAAATATATTATGTGAGGTGAAGTTATGAATAATTTAGTTTATGTTTTAGAGGATTTTGGACATATCGATATTAAGTTAAAAAAACTTTTAGATGAAAAAGGTATTAGTCGCAACAAACTATGTAATATGATGGGATGTAATTATGATTTAATTACCAGATATTATAATAATAAAGTATCTAGAATTGATTTAGAAATTATTGCCAAAATATGCTTTGTACTTAATTGTAATATAAATGATGTTATTGAATATATAAAATAGATGAAAAAAATCTATTTTTTTTCATCTATTAAATCACTAACATAAATTACATTTAATCCTTTAAATTTTATTTCATTTAAAATTAACTGCAAATATTCAATTCCCACATCCTTTTTTACTAAAATTATTGAACCACTTTCAATCTTTTTTTTAGCATCCACAATATTATTAGAATTTAAAGAAAAAGTTTCCTCAATTAAATATTTTTTTTCTTTTATGCATTTTTCTTTATCTAAATTTTTTATGTAGCATATATTAGTATTTTTATTATTTTTATTAAGTAAAGATTCAATATTTTTATAAGAATTCATATCATTATTAATTTGCTCAAAATTAATTGTTTCTTTATAAGTTTCTTCGTTTATTAAAATACTAGCTTTAATATTTTGACTTTTTAAATATTCTAGTACTTTTTTATTAAATTCTACTAAAAATGAGACGCTTTTTTTTGATTTATTTCCTTTTTTTATTATTTTATCTTTATTATCTTCTATAGAAATATCAGGTTTAATACTATCAAATATTAAATAATGTTCATTAAAAACTCCAAAAGATTTCATATTAACATAACTTTTGGTTTTATTAATACTTTTACCACTAATTCCAGGATAGATATAATTTCCAGAAATCTCGGCATTTACAGCTTCTTCAGTATGATCAGGAGTAACATTTATTATTTCTTGCATTAAAGGACTTTTATTTTGCATAATAATAGCAATTTTTTCGGTATAATAAAAGCTAAAAAGTAAAAGACTTAAAATGCCAATATTTTTATAGATTTTTTTCATCATTGATCACCTAATAAATTTATATGAAATTATTAATATTATTATTTATTTTTTATCGACTAATTCTTTTTTATTTTCTATTTTTTCATCTTTTTGTTTAACACTTGATAAAAAAGTTATTTTTTCAGCTATTACTTCCGTAATATATTTTTTTTCTTTATTCTCATTTTCATATGTTCTAGTTTGTAGTCTTCCTTTTACACCTATACAATCGCCTTTATTACAATAATTTTGAGTATTGACAGCCATATTATTCCACAAAATACATTTAATAAAATCTGCTTCATAAATTCCATCAGAATTTTTAAATCCCCTTGATACTGCTATTGTAATAGTTGTGACTTTTTTGGCTCCATCTATTTCTACTACTTCTGCTGGTGCGGTTAATCTACCAACTAAAATTACTTGATTCATCTTTTTTCCTCCTTTCTTTTTATGCACTTTAGCATACGAGAAATAAGGCGTCAAATGCCTAAAAATAAGATTTTAAAGTCCAAAATATAAATTTTTAAAACAAAAAATATGAATTGATATATCAATTCATAAAAAGTATTAAATTAAAATAAAAATTTATATAATTTTAATTTTTTTATCTAAAACTTGGTTATTTGGTATATCTATCTTAATAAGACCAATAATCCAATCTTTAATATATTTTAATATAACAACAAATTAATCTTTTATTAATCTATTAAGTTCAACAGCATATTCCATTGGCAATTCTTTTTTAAAAACACTTATAAAACCCATTACGATTAGTTCTTTTGCTCTTTCTTCAGTTAAACCTAAATTTTCTAAATAAATTAATTGTTCTTCGTCAATTTTTGAAATACTAGCTTCATGTGAAATTCTTCCACTTCTATTCTCAACTATATTAGTTGGATAGGTATCGCTTTTAGAAGTATCATCTAAAAGAATAGTATCACATTTAATTTCTGCCATTGAATTTTCGGCATTTCTGCTTATTTTTGTAGTTCCTCTATAATTTGCAACTCCACCTTTTTCAGCAATTGATTTACTAACAATATTACTTTTAGTATTTTTGCCTATATGTATCATTTTAGCACCAGCATCTAAATTTTGACCATTTTTAGCATAAGCAACACTAATAGAATTTCCTTTTGCATAATCGCCTTTTAATATACAAGAAGGATATTTCATAGTAACTTTACTACCTATATTACCATCTATCCATTCCATTGTTCCATAATTATCTACAATTGCTCTTTTTGTTACTAAATTATAAACATCAGTACTCCAATTTTGAATAGTCGAATATCTCATACTAGCATTTTTTCCCACAAATATCTCTACAACTCCAGCATGAAGTGAATTTTGGGAATAACTTTTAGCTGTGCATCCTTCTATATACTCTAAAGAAGAGTTATCATCTACTATAATAATTGTTCTTTCAAATTGTCCTAAGCTCTCAGTCTCAATCCGAAAATAGCTTTGAAGAGGCCTGTCTAACTTTGTATTTTTAGGAATATAAATGAATGTTCCCCCACTCCAAACTGCTCCATTTAAAGCTGTGTATTTATTTTCATAAAATTTAACTAGGCTATTAAAATACTTTTTAAATAAATCAGGGTATTTTCTTAAAGCTTCATCTGTTGATAAAAAAATAATATCTTTATTAGTCTTTTTTTTATGATAAATTACTTCGCTTTCAAATTGATTAGAAACACCATCTAAATATTTTTGCTCTGCATTAATAACTCCAAGATCATTAAAAGATTTTTTTACCTCTTTATCTACTTCATTCCAATCATTTTTATTTTTTTCATAATTATTTTTATAATATAAAATATCCTCAAAGGAAAAATTTAAGTCTGGTCCAAATTTAGGATTTTCTAATTCTAAAAATTTTTCATATGATTTTAATCTAAAATCTAACATCCAACTAGGTTCTTTTTTATTTTTTGATAAATTAATTATAAAATCTTTTGTTAATTTTTCTTTCATAAGACACCACTATTTGTGATTATACTACTTTTTTTTCCACTTAACAATTGAAAAATATCTATTAATTTGATATACTTTAATAAATAATAAGGAGGATTATATATGAGCGGCTATAATAATCAAAAAATTAATGCTGCTTATATAAATGCTTGGCAGCAAAATAATCCTAAATTATTAGAATTAAAAACAGACGGTGAAACTTTAAAATTTAATAATGAAACAATTAATATAAGTAATGTATATATGCAAGATTTACTTATAAATCCTAATTTATTTTACAATATAGCATCAATAAGTAGTAAAGTATTATTTGAGATTATAAAAACTCATACTATTGCTTTAAAAATTAAAGAATTGACAATGCTAGAAAAAGTAAGGAGCTGGAATAAATATGAGCAAAATAAATGATTATTATTGTACAGTAGATGAATATTTTGAATTATCGAAAAAAATGAAAGAAAATTTAACTCCAATTGAAGAAATTAAAATAATTAATTTTGAAAATTTTATTACCTTAGCTGAACAAAATGAAGATTTTGTGTCTAATGAAGTTTTGAATATTCTTAATGAATATCGTCAAAAAAGAGCTT
Source organism: uncultured Erysipelotrichaceae bacterium (assembly GCA_948444795.1). GTDB lineage: Bacteria > Bacillota_I > Bacilli_A > RF39 > UBA660 > MGBC108787. The sequence goes on from CAOJUX010000001.1 coordinate 60,174, forward strand.
TATTAATAAGCCCAGAAAATGAAAAAAATGATAATAAAATTATTCAATTTAAAAGTTTTCCAAAAACTCCTACTGATAAAGTTGAAGAAAAAGTTTATACCAGAAAATTAAGTAAAACTGGTTATATAAACGCTTCTATTATGTTAATTGTTATTTTAAATATAGGATTTATAGTTGCACTAACTATGATATTTATGAGATAAAAAAATCAATATATACAATATGTACCTCATTTTACAAAAAAAAATGAGTTTTTTAATAATAATGTATTTTTTTGATTATATTTTTATTTTTAAAAGTAACAAATTTTAATTATGCTAATGTTTACTCTTTCTATAGACTAATATTGAATCACTTATTGTACTATCATTAAATTTTATCCCATCAACGCCTAAAAATGAAATCAGTTGTGGATTATATTCTCGTAATATTTCAAAAACTTTTTCTAAATTATATATTGGGTTCCAATCTTGCTGATATGGAGTATTTCTAACAGTTTTATATAAATAACTAATTAAAATTACCCCATTATCATTTAAATTTTTTGACATATTATCTATCATTATTTTTAAAAAATGTCTTGAAATATATGTTCCAATATTTGATAACCATATTGAATCAAATTGCCTAGGTATTTTTGTTTTAAATACATCGCCAGTAATAAATTCTAATTTTGTTTTTTTTATTTTTGATTTTACTTCATCATATAATATATCATTTTGCAAATAAGGATTACATCCTATTATCACATCTACTTTATCTTCATCAAAATAAAATAATTCTTTTCGTATATTTAATCCTTTAATGTTCGAAAATAATTCATCCCAAATTAAATAAGACTCATAATCTAATAATCTTAAAGTCAATTTAATTCTTTTATAAATATCATTATTAAAAGCTGATTTATTATCTCTAAACGTCTTATATTTATAGCTTAAAAAATTTAAAAATTCACTTCTGCTCAATTCTAGCAAGCAACTTATTTTTAAATAAATATAAAATTTTGCATATGGACAAATATCCAAACAAACTATATCTCTACAATCAAATAAGCTCCCATTTATAATCTGATCACCAGATGATCCAACAGTTAATAATGTTCTATCAGATAAATTAAAATTGTTTATATAACCCGCAATATTTTCTGTCGTAAAAGGGTATAACAATTGAAAATTTTTGGCGATATCTTCTACAAACATTCCATTGCATTTATTAATCGCGTTCATCACAAGTGTTTCAAAATTCAAATTTTTTTCATACATTTGGTATCACCTCAGCATTTAAAATTAATTATTATTATAACATATAATCAAACTATTTTAATATAAATGTTTAATAAAAAATGATAATAATCTCTGATAAAATTTTAAATTCTATTAAGTAATAAATAGTAGTAAAACACTACTAAAATCTTATATATGCTCTTTAAAATAAAATTATTTAATCAAAATCACATTCTTATTTTAAAATAAAATAGAAATTTATAGAAATTAAAAGGACTGTTTTCCTATAATTTTATAGGGTTCAGTCCTTTAGATAATCATATAAACTTTTTTATTTAGCTTCGACAATTAATTTAATTGCTGTTTTTGCTTCTCCATTGATTAAAATATCACTAAATGCTGGTATGACGATTAAATTATCTCCGCTTGGGGCAACAAATCCTCTTGCTATTGCTATTGCTTTTATCGCTTGATTTAAGCTTCCTGCTCCTATTGTTTGGATTTCTACAGATTTACTTTCACGATATATATTAGCAATTGCTCCTGCTACTTTACTAGGGTTAGATTTTGATGATACTTTTAATATTTCCATATTTCCTCCTTTAAAAATTTATTACATTAAAATATATGAAGGAAAAATAAATATTATTCTGCTTCTTCAATAAAATTTCTACTTTTATGAGGTTCTTCTCTTAATAAATCTTGATAATCTTGTTGTCTTAATGCCTCATATATCATAATTGCTACAGAGTTTGATAAATTTAAAGCACGTACTTTATCGGTCATCGGTATACGCATACAATTATTAATGAAAGGTTTTAATATTTTGGGAGGAATCCCTGTACTCTCTTTTCCAAAAATAAAATAAATATTCTCTTCTTTATTGCTATAGTCAAAAGTAGAATGAGGTTTATGTCCATATCTTGTTAGAAAATAATATGTACCTTTATTTTTCTTGAAAAATTCTTGAATATTTTCATATAATGTATAATTACAATATTTAATATAATTTACTCCACTTCTTTTAATGTATTTCTCTTCAAGGGAAAAACCTAATGGTTTTATTAAATGAAGGGGTGTATTAGTAGCAACGCAAGTACGCATTATATTTCCTGTATTTCCAGGAATTTCTGGTTCAAATAAAACTATATTTAACATGTTACTTATTTACCTTAAATTCATACATATCAAGCAAATGCTCAAAATCACCAACATTTATCATATTATCATCAAAACGTGTTACTATACCATCGCTTACTAATTTTCTATTTTTAAAATAAAGAATTGTTGGAACACTTTGTATTTTATGGTCTAAATTAAAAACATTATTTATTTTATCTATATAACCATCTTCATTTTTTAAATCAGTTATATCTATATAATAAAAAATATCATTTAATTTATATTTATCAATTATTTTTTTTAAACTTTTTTCTAAATTATATATTTCTTCATCATTATGAAATCCTATAAAAATAAAATATTCACTAGGAGCTTCAGAAAAAGTATTTTCTATTTCAGCTATATCATTTACTTCCAAACTAACAGTTTTAGAACTTACTAGGTAACTTTTGCTATATTTTTTATCTTTAAACAAATTTATCCAACTAAATATATAAAATACAAATAATATAGAAAATATACAAATTATAATAGCAATAATATATTTTTTTAAAGAAATATTTTTTTTCATATATATCTACCTTCTTAAAATGATTTTAACAAAAATAATAAAAAGTATCAACTTGTGAATTTAAAAAACAGAGATATTTAATTATTTTTCAAATTTAGGTTAATGCCTTTACTAAAAAAGCCTCTGTGAATAATATAAGCTAGGGGGTTTTATTAATGTTGTTTGAAAATAATAATTATAATTATGACTATGATTATGATTTAGATGTAGATTTAAATTTATTAAATTTATCGGGTTTTGATCCAAATAATATAAAAAGAATTTATGATAATGCTAAATTATATAGTATAGAAGAAGGATTTTTAAGAGGTAATATGTGGAAAAATGAATATCTTCCATATAAAAATTTAAAATATGGTAAATTAGTTCCAACTAATCAAGAAGAAGCATTAAAATTTAAAATAATGGCTCATGAATTTGCTTTAAATGACTTTAATCTATATTTAGATTTACATCCAGATGATATCGAAATATATCAAAAATTTAAAGAATGCATTGAACATTGTTTAAAATTACAAGATGAATATGCTAAAAAATATGGGCCACTTATGTTAGTCCAAGATAAAGGTACTAAATATGATTGGATAAAAAATCCATGGCCTTGGGATAATGATGGAGGTAGTATGTATGTATAAATATATGAAAACTTTAACATATCCAGTTAATATAAAAAAGAAAAATTTGAAAATGGCCAAATATATGTATACTCAACTTGGTGGTCCTAATTCAGAACTTTCTGCAGCTCTTCGTTATTTTAGTCAAAAATTTTCTATGCCTGATGAAAAAGGAAAAGCGCTTTTGAATGATATAGCTACTGAAGAATTGAAACATACAATATATAAATGATATCATCCAACCATTATATAATGAATAATTTAAAATGTAGAAAACAAAAATTAAATGGTTTATTTGAATGTAAAAAAACAAATAAATTAATAAATATAAAAGAATGTAATAATTGTATATATAAAGAATATAAAGATAAAACAAAATGCACAATAAATCAAAAATATTGTGCAAAAATAAAAAATAGAACTTATAAACAAACTAAGAAAGAAAAAAATCGTAAGTCTATTTTAACAAATGATTTAAATCATTGCATAATATGTGGTGCAAAAAAGGACCATCTTCACGAAGTATTTTCAGGTGCTTATAGAACACATTCAATTAATGAAAACATGGTGTTACCTTTATGTGTTTTTCATCATACTCAAATTCATAAAGATATCGAATTAAGTTTATTCTGGAAACGACTCTGTCAACAAAAATTTGAAGAATCTCGAACAAGAGACGAATTTATCAAAATTTTTGGAAGAAGTTATTTATGAAAGAAATATGGAAAGATATAAAAGGATATGAAGAATTGTATCAAGTTAGCAATCTTGGAACTGTTAAGGTCTTAACTTTTAGAAATAATAAATACACAATAAAAAAGGAAAGAAGGAATTATAATGAACAAAGAAAATAAAAGTTATTTTAATAAACTTAAAGAAAGATTAGAAAATACTGATTGGGAACAATTGGCAAAAGATCGATATCAAGAAGAAATAAATAATCCTAATAATTATTCATTTTGGTATCCTAAGGTAAAAGATTGTGGTATAAAAATGGTTAATTCAAGAATTTACAAGTTTTCATACGAAGCTTGGAATAAATTTAGGGAAATAGATGGCAATAAGCAGGCTTGGATTGATTATGTTAATTATATACAATCGTTAATAGAAAAAGATAAAACTTTAGAACATAAAAAAATATACAATATAAAAAATGGTTGTTTCAGTAACAAATTTAATGCAGTAGATTGTAATGTTAAATATAAAGATATTGCTAAAAAGTTTGTAGATATTCAATACACAAGTTACCTTTATGGGGCAGGTGGAACTACTGAATTAATTATACGTGATTATATAGATTACGATTATACTAAAACACCAACTATTTATAATGGATTGCCATTAAGAACCGAATTTAGAGTATTTGTAGATTTTGATAGCGAAAAAGTTTTATATATAGTTAATTATTGGGATTACAATTATTGTTATCCTAGTATATATAATGCCACTGATAAAATTGTATTTAAACATATGAGAAACAAAATTCAAAAGGATTATGAAAAATATAAAGACTATGTAGTAAACCAAGTTAAAGAAAAATTATTAAATTACAACAAAAGCAATAACAATGGACTTACAGGAAAATGGTCAATTGATATTATGAAAGAAAAAAATGACTTTTATTTAATAGATATGGCTATAGCTTATCAATCTGCTTATTGGGATTCTAGCAAAATTAAAAAATGATATGTTTTGTCGATTTTAACATATTTCTTTCATTTTTGAATATAATAAAAAAGATCCTTGGTTACCCGTGTGGGCCAAGGACATTTTATTTTATGCTAATCCAATTAATAGGCAATCCCATACATTCTTTAACGCAAGAAATATCTATTGTTTTTAATTTCTGAGATAAACTTCTTAATCTTCCTTCTATTTTATTACAAACGTTATTAAAATCTTCTTGAGGCAGTAATATTTTAAAACAAATAATTAGCGAAAATATATCATTTTTGCCTTGAATATATCTTGAATTTAAAATTGAAATATTAAGTTGTTTATGATATATGGTATCTGGAATAGCCTGATTGTTTTTTGCATTGAATAATCTTTCGTCATGAGCGCATAGATTACGATAAAAAGCCATATTTTTAATATATTGATCTAAATCATAATCTTGTATATCCCAATGTTTTGCAACTTCTTGTCTAATTTTTTGTTTCATTAGAGAATAAAATTGACTTAAGCGCCCAAGAGTTAAGCAATTAACTAATACCCACATGGGAACAAATCCATAATTTAAAATATAATGATTTACATAATCTTTTTTAGAAATATTGTAAGAGATATCACTTTGTAGATTGCTTAATAATAATTGAATTTTTTCTATTCTTTCTTCGTATTTTTGTAGAGTACATCCACTACCCTTTAAAGTTTCAAAATTATCTAATTTCAAATAATTATCATTTCCATACTTTTCAGAAAAATTGTAAGCAATTAGTGACCTCAAAATGTTTTCTACTTTTAATATAGGTTTAAAGAATATATTTTTCAAAATTCTATCAAAATCATACAAAGCATATATTTCTTCGAATGTTGTTCCTTCTAGAAAAACATCTTTACTGTTTGGCTTCATAAATAAATCTTTATAACCATTAATAATATTATAATAATTTTCTTCTGCTAACTTTTCTTTGGCAAATTTTTCATCAGATATTATTAAACCTCTATTTCTTAAAATTGCAATTTGTTCATCATATGTTTTAAATTCTTTCATAAACAGCTCCTTTAATAAAAAAAGTCTCTGGCCCACACGGGTAACCAAAGATCAATCACAATTAAATTATATCAATAAATAGAAAAAATGCAACAAAAAATTGTGTTTTTTTACTCTTTTTTTATTTATTTTATAACTTTTAACATATTTTAAACCATTTTATACGTTTTTAAGACATTTCGAATTTTATATAATAATAACATTTACTTTTTTATATTATTTAACGATCTGTAATGTCTACGCATACTTTTTAAAACTCTAAGTTTAGCACATCCTGGATATACTCTACTATAATATTTTATTTCTCTTTCTAAAATTTTTAATTTTCTTTCTATCAACCTAATCACCCTAATATAAAATATATCATATTTTTAGTGCTAAACTTGTCGAAATATGTAATTTATTGCATTAAAAAAAGAGGTAGCCTCTAAATTAGAAGTTACCTCTATTTATTCAATATTATAATGTATAGCTTCGTCTTTTTTCTTTCTGTTAGAAATTTTTATTGGTTTAACTGGATACCAACTTTTAACTTTTAAAACCTTACCTGAATTTATTCTTATAGCAACACATATATCATCATTTATTTTTTTATAATATTCTAAACCTTTTGTTGTTTTATTATAAAAAACATAATCAGGTCTTTTAATTATATTATTAAGCTCATCATAAATCTTGTCAATTTCTTCTTTTGTGCCAAAATCTTGCAAATGTGAGTCTATAACATGTTGCTTTCTATCATCGTAAACTAATATTGGTTTATTTTTATGTTCACTTATATCCCAATATTCTGCTATATCTTCTTCTAAAATTCCAACATATTTATAACTCATAGCTTAATCCTTCCAATTAAAATAAACAAACCCGTCATTTCTGACGGGCTATTAAGCAATAAGACCGGGCATCACTTCCGGTATCTCATCAGAAACCCTCGCGAGTAACCTACACTTAAGACTTACGTCCGCGATAGACGATGACATTCTATCCTCAAAATTGCTTACTCAAACAATAACACATGTATTACACATATATTGTCGTTTTTTATTAGATATTCGAAATTTCTTTCGACAAATTACTTATACCACATTTTATTGTGAAATTCAATATTTTTTATGCTTTTTTTATATCATTTGATATATATTAAGGTATTTTATGATATTTTACATATATTAAGTTTATTTATACCAGCTTTTTTTGTAAGGGAAATATCTAAGTTGATTGTTTACATATCCCTTTAACCAAGTATATTCATTTGCAGTTCCGACGTTCATAGAAACGTTTTTTATAATTGTACCAGTTTTATAAAGAACTTTAGATTTATTAAAACCTATGCCTCCAATTCTTGCATAAACGCTTGTTGTTAGTGTTAAATTTTTTGATAAAGTATTTGTATTAGTTGTAGTCTTTTTGATACCAAAATAAGTATAATATGAGCTACAACATGATTTAGACATTGATTTACTCTCATCGCCAAACCATTTACGTGGTTTAACATCTATATGAGTATAATTACTACTACCTCCACATTTATATCCGATACCACATTTATGTCCTAGATCTTCTAAAGCAAGTGCTACTTGTTTACTTGGTATTATTTTACCATTTTTATCAGTGAATTTTATATCACAAGCATAACCTTGATGAGTATTACTAATAGTTTTTGATTTAGTAACCGTTCTTTCGTGTGTAGGGCAACGATATCCAGATGAAATATCTCCTCTTACTGCGCATATTTTTTTCATAACTTTTTCAAGTAGTGGTGGTAATGTATCTGCTATCACTATTTTATGATTTTTACCACATTTGCACTTCCATTCATAAACGCAAAAATGTTCTGATAAACGACTTCTATCATTGTATTTGTACTCTATTAATTTCATTATTATTTACCTCTTTTCTTAGAAACTTTTTGGCATAATAAGTAAGAACTTATAAAACCGTTAATAACTGCTATTATTTCTATTATTTGGTGTGCGTATGGTATACTTATACCATCTACTGCATTAATACCAGTAATTAAAAAAGCTATTGCACTTAATACATTTAATATATATTTTGATATTTTTTTGATTTTTTCCATTATATTTTACCTTCTTTCTTTAAATTCTCCCATTTATCGTGGATATAGCTATTTCCACCAAGCCCGCAATAAGCATCATATAATTCATGTGCATTTATTTTTTGCTCTGTAGAAATATCTTCTTTTTCTGCTAAACTCATAAAATTAACTAAATCAGTTTTTAATCTATCTAATTTGTCGTTTTTATGATTTTCTTTAATATCTTCTATATCAGTTTTAATTGGTTTGATTTCATTCGCAATAACTTTGCTGACTGTTTTTTTTAGCATCATCGCTATAGTTGATACTGATGATATTAAAGCAATTAAAAAGCCAAGTGCTGTTGCAATCTGACCTAATGTTATATTTTCCATTTTCAAATTCCTTTCATTAAAAAAACAGCTATTCTGCTGTATCTAATAATTTTTGTAAATCATTTATTTGCTCTTGTAATTCTTCATTGCTTACTATTTCTTTAGGTTCTACATAATTTTCGTTTACATAAAATCCTTTTTGAACAGTGTAACAATATTTATTAATTGTAATATCATCTGTGATATTTTCTACTTCATATACTTTCTTTACTAAATATTTAGCAATAGCAAGTGTATCATTATCTACTAATACATTTCCATTTTTTTGATAAGCGATTGTATCACTTATGTGTATTATTACATTTTCTTGGTCTGTTATTATATATTTTTTCAACTTGATCACTTCTTTCTTTTTAATTTTCTATATTAGGTACATAGACCTTTATTTTTTGATTTTTATTAGCTTTTGTTTTGGCAATGCCCAAAAAGTCATTAAGCTTTGGATTATATAATTCAGCTTTATTAGTTTTAACAATAAATGCTCTTATTTGATAGCCATTTGATATAGTACTATATGTAACTAATATTTCTTTATCGTTCATTTCGGCTAAATAAATATTATCATTATTAACAGATAAACTAGAAGAACTTTTTAAATATTGCGGTTTTATATAATCATTAATTATTGAAATTGGTCTAAAATGAATAGCCGTTCCCCCATTTTTTGTAGCAACAGCAAATATTCTATTATCTTTTAATTTTATCAATTTTTGAGAAATGCCTCTTAAATTATCGTTGCAACATAATAATTGTCTTTCTGAAAAAGTGAGTTCATCTTGATTTATATTGCAAATAACACTAACTAAACGTGCATTTGCGCCATATTCACCAAAAGAAATTAATATCTTATTTTCTTCTAGCAAAATAGCTTTAAAAGTACCTTTAGTAGCATTATTACCTGTAACTGCAAAAGAAAAAGTAGTTCCAAAATTTATAGCATTATCTTTAAACGTACATAGCGATGCATCACCGTCAAACAACAATAATGTTTTATTATTTGCAATTTTAATTGAAGTTGCAGAGCTGTCACCAGTCTGTTTTGTATTTGAATTATTTTCAGATGAAATTACTGTTATTTCTTTATTGTCTATTTCACATAATTTGCCGCTAAAATTAACTCGATAATTAACGTTACATGTATGAAAAATAAAAAATTTATTTTCATTTAATATATTAATAGATAATAAACTAATAGCATTGCCTAATGTTGTTACTACGCCTGTTTCAATTGAATTGCTATTAATACCGCATACTATAGCGCTCATTGTTGCATTATAAACTGATACTACGATAAATTTATTTTGGTCTATCATTTCTACGCACCAATCAACAGAACTTGCTGTTACAGAAACTTTTAAAGAAACTTCTTCATCATTCACAGTTATCACACCATTTGCTAAAGTACAAATTCTTGCGTATAAGATGTTGTTTTTAGGATAAGTTAAAATAAAGCGTTCTGAATCTACTTTAGTCATACAGTGATTACAATAGCTTCCACCTGCAGAAAAAGATGCTAACAAAGTTTCTTCGCTTATTTCTTCATTTAATCCGACAAATTCACCCGATTTTATATTTTCGTTAGTGATGTATTCTTCTACTATTCCTTTTGATACACTTGATGATCCTATATTAGTCTTAATTTGCATTATCCACCTCCTCAGAAATGGATGTTTCTGGTACAGTTTCTTCATATATAATAGTAACATCTACATCTTCAGTAATTTCATCTTCTGTAGTTAATATAAAATAGCCATTGTAACTATCGCCATCTAAATCACTTATTTTTTCTCTGTTTACTTTATCCGCTAATACTTGTATAAGAGTATTACTTGTTATATTTACTTTATCTATTCTATAATCATATAAATTTGTTTCTTCATTTAGATTCCAATTTTCTTTTGATAAAGTGAGTTTATATACTTTTGGTCTATCATCTATAATTTTACTTTCTACTTGACTTAAAGTCGGATGAGCTGATGGGTTTATTTCTAAATTAACCTGTGATGCGTTATCGACTTTCACATTTATTGTGTAATCTAAACTCATTGTATTATGACCATTATATTCAAACATACAGTCTGGGCTTTCAAGCTCGACACTTACAGCTAATAAAAACTCTAGTCCATTTTCTTCTACATAAATTCCTAAAGCTTTAATGTAGTATCTTTCTTCTAATTCTGCATTATCTATACTTGCAGTAATTTGAACTGTGGAATTATCTATTTTTGAAATCGAAGAAATAAGAGAAGTTTGTTTTATATTATTTATAGAAATTAATTTTTCTAAATTTGTAGTTCCATAATCAAAATCAGATAGTACTATTTTTGTAAAAGTTATAGTGCTTTCTTCTGAAAGCAGTTTACTTATTACTTCTTTACCTTTTTCGGTAATAATTAATTTCTGCATAAAAATCAGTCCTTTCTAATTTATAATAATATGTTTTCTTTTAACTATAGAGCCACCAAAAAACACATTATTTTCAATATTTCTATTTAATGAATTATTTAAAAGTACCAGCAAATTAGCCGGCACAAACGATTCCAACATTTCTAATAATATTGGAATTTGTTTAATATCTTCAAAATGAGTTACAAGTAGTAATTTATAATCATTAGTTAACTTAACCGAATAATTATTTGCTCCACAAATAGCATTTAATCTATTAATAAGAGTTTTATGAGTGTAAGGTAGTGACTCTGTCCACTTTGAAAGAACTCTTGAAATTCTAGCATTTAAAGTATCATTAGAGGATGATGTTATATTTAATATTTTTTCATATCTTTTTATACCGTCTTCATCACAATATTTTATATATAAATTATTAAATACTTTTTCACTTTTATCAGAAGCAATTTGAAATTCTGGATTTTCAGAACTCATTATATTACTAATTTCCTTATAATCTTGAATGTATTTAGGCAAGTGTTCTTTTAGGTTAATAGTTCTTATCATAATGTTATTTCTCCTAAAACTGGAATTTGCAATTCACTTAATTCTAAATTTGAAGTAGAATTATTTATTTTAGTATTAGAAATATCAATAACTCCTTCTAAATTTAAAATTTTATTTTCTATTTGACTAATTCTAACAAATAAACTATTATTATTAGCCCATGTTTTTCTTAGTTCAAGTAAATAAGATTGAATTTCACTTGTTATTGATGAAATTAATGTTTCCAAATCGTAACCATCATCTAAAGTTATATCTGCTCCAATATTTATTTCAACCTCATCTGCAGTTCTAACTGTAACGATATGTCCAATTGGCGCTATGCCTTGACCACTTGCATCATTGGTAGGATCTATTTCATTTTGAACATCCTCAATTAAGATATTACTTGCTTTAGAATAATTACTATCTAATATTGTTAATAGTACTGTACCTCCACCATTCCAGCAAGATTTTACTTTGGTGGCTCCAACGCCTGATATAGAATTAACTTTTTCTTGATAATCTGCTTTGTTTCCACCAAAAGATTTTTTTTCAAAAGATGCAAAATATCTATCTCTAAAATCTTCAGTATCTTCTTCATCTTCTCCTGGAATTAAGATTTCTTTTATTTCCGCAGTCTCTAGGTTCTCAATGTAGTCAATGGGAATAAGTGTTCCATATCCTTTGTTGCCGGTTTTCCCAAAATTTTCACACTTAATTTTATATATGCCACTAGATATTTTTTCTAAAACTTCATAATTTAAATCATCAGAACTAAATCTTGTGCCAATTGGTATTTCTAAAGTCGAAGGAGTAAATTCAGCTTTTAAAATAGCCTGTGTTGAGTCATACGGGATAAGTCCTCTTTCTGAAGCTCTTCTAATTAAATAATCACGTGATGCAGTATCAGCATAACTTTCATTAACAATAGTATTAAACTCTATGTATAATAAAGCAAGTTCGACTGCTGCCGGAGCTAAAGCATCATAAATGATAGAGCCTTCCCTTTTATCTATATTATTAGGCACACGCTCTAACATTCTATTTAAAATGGCTTCGTAAGTCATATTTTCATAATCCATTAATAATTCACCTCTTTTTCGGTTTCAAATGTGCCATAAATTGTATTGACACAAAAACTAACATTGATTATATTTTTTTGTTCATAATTAAACTCAAAATTATCAATAGAATTTATTCTATCATCTTGTAAAAGAGCCTCTTTTATTCTTCTTTCAAGTTCGGCACATACATAACCGATAGGTTTTCCAATCAAATCTGATAGTTCTATTCCGTAATTCCAAGAATAAATTATGTATTCATATCTTTCAGTATTTAATATTTTATAAACGGTTTGTCTTACCGACTCTAATTCATCGACATAGCCATTTATTATATTTTCTTTAATATTCATTTTATAAATTTTACTTGGTATTTCTTCCATTTCTAAAGATGTTAACAAATCATTTGATGGTAACATTATTAACCACCTACTCTATCTAAAACAAGATATTGTTGTCCGCCTTGAAATCGTAATAAAATAACTTGTTCATTTTGCTTTAATTGATTGTTGATTGTAGCATTAAATGTACTATTTATATTATGATTATGTGTTAAATCAACTGATAAATTAGTAGTTTCAATTGTTTTATTTATATTTAAGATCGTCGGCTTTGTTTCGCCATTTAAATTGATAGTAGTATTGTAATTAGTTACATTTCTAGTTAGTATTAATTGCTCTTTAGTTAATATTAATTTTTGGTCAATTTGTATTTCAAGTGGGTTTGTCTTTATAACCTTACCGAAACAAACATTTACTGGCTTTGTAGCTTCTACCGCTCCTATTCCGGCTTGTTTTAAAATATTTAACAAATCATTAGCATCATACATCAAAACCACTTCCTTTCAGGGTTAAATTCATAAAATGCTCTTCATTTTCAAAAGAATGCGTACATTTTTCTACAATCATAAGTTGCAATATTTCTTCATAATCTAAATTGAGTTTAACTGCTATTAAACTCCCAGCTCTAACTCTTAAGTCCCCTAAAGCTTTAGAAATAGAAAGTTTTCTTTTCTTTTTATTATATAAAGAAAGCAAAGCATCTGCTTTGGCTTTACCATTTTCGCCTTCGTTAAGAGTTTCAAAATATTGTAAAACTCCCCATCTATTAATATTTGAACTATCTTTTGAAATATAGACCTCTCTCTTACCAGTCTTTTTATTATCATAAGTTAATTTAATTTTATTGTATACATCATTATCAATACTAGTTTGGTAATCAAAGCTTTCTCCTGTTTCTTCATCAATTAAAATTTGTACTAACATATTTTGAATATTTTTAAGAGTAAGCTTTCCAAAATCATCATATAATACATACATTTCTTTTTTATTTCGAAGAGTTAAATCTAAAGCATTTTTTATCATTTCAAACAATTCTTCGTTTTCTTCAACTCTAGAAGGGATTACATATCCAGTATTTTCAATAATTCCTAAATTCAAATAAAAGTCATTAGCTAACATTTTAATGAAATCACTTGCTGTTTTGTTTTTATAAACATATGTATCTTTATTTTTTAAATATCTTAGTTGATCATAAGCAGTAATGCTGACTTCATCTTCTTTGCCTTTTTTTATAGTAAAAATAAAACCATAAAAAATTTCTTGATTATCTTTTTTAAAACTAACTGCATCCCCTTCTTCGATTTTCAAAATACTGTCCTTTAACACTTTAAATGTCAATTGCCCAGCAGTTCCAATACGTTCAGTTTTCCAATCAACACCACCTAATAAAACAGGCTGATAAACGGTGCTTCCATGTTGAATTAATAGCTCTATCATTAAAATCCATGCCCTCCACCATTACCACCGCCAAAGCCACTTCCTGAAGAAAAATTCCCACTTGAACTAGTTGTATTCTTTTTTGTTTTCGAAGTTGTTTTTTTCTTGGAATAACTCTTAACTGTAGCAGATACTGAATCTAATGCGGGTATAACTAAAATTTGACCTGGATAAATTAAATTAGGATTTTTAATTTTATCTTTATTAGCATTATAAATAATAGTATATTTACTACCATCGCCATAAAACATTTTGGCTATATTCCAAAGACAATCGCCTTTTTTTACTACATATGTTTTATTTTGGTTTTTAGGAGATGGAGAATTTGAAGCATCTCTGTTGTTACCTACATTTGCTACTGGCCTAGACTGTTTAATTGTGATGTTACAAGACTTTGTACCGTAATCAATATATTGTTTTAATTTAATATTAACTACAGTATCAAAGCCTTCTTTTACATCTTCATTTATTGTATAGTCTTCAAGTGATACTTTTATATTTGTAGAATAAAGAGTTCTTTTATCTGGAAACTGCCTTACAACAATAAATTGGAATGGTTTCTTATTAACTTTAAGAGTTTCTAACTGGTTAAGATATTTGTCTGCTGTCATAAATCCATTTTTATGATTAGCAAAAGGATAATTGACATTTGGAAAGGTTGCATCAAAGTTAATTTCAGTAAGACCTGCACTTTTCAAAACATTAATCTCACTACCATTTATTAAATTATAAGTTTTGTTTTGATTTTTAATTTTAAGTGTTAGTTTTGATGGTGTGATTGGTAACAATAATTTATCTAAATAAAACTCATATCCCATATTAACTCTCACCCCTAGCTGTTTTTTCCATAGCAATTTCTATTTCTTCTGCTAAGTGTCCTACCAAACCGTCTAAATCAGTGTTGTTTGATACATTATTAGTAATTCCGCCCATTTCGACATGTATTTCTGCAGTAGTAAATCTATTAATAACTTCTTGTTCGGCTAAGTCTCTTAGATATTTCAAATCTTCTTCTGACTTATTAATGGAATTATTAATTTTATCTGTATTATCAGCAGTTTTATTAACTTTATCTTCAAGTCCTTTTAGAATATCTTCTGTGTTACTACCTTTATCTGAATTGAACATGTTACTCATTTTTTCATCAAATTTTTCTCCCAAACCATAGCCAAAGTTATAAGCATCTTTGTAAGCAATTCTTTTTAAGCCTAAACTTTCAGAATTTAAATTTAACTTGTCTACGGCTTCGTAAGTACCATTGCCATATTTATTAGCTGCCTCTTCAACTTTAGTATTTAAACTAACACGCCAAGTAGAGACTGTATCCGCAAGGGATGAGCCAAATACCTTATCTAAAGCTTTAGCAATTGTTTCTATCACCCCTAGAACATTGTCAGCTAAATCTCCAAATAAATGAATAATAGATGCTATAGGGTCTCGGAATAAATTCCCTAAAAAATTAGCAAACGCAAGAAACTTATTAGTCCAAAAGTTAATAATACCTAAGACCAAATCTACAAGGCCACAAAATGTATCCCAAATAAAAGCAGCCGCAGTCATTATCGAACCTAAAATTACACCAGTAGCACTTATCGAAGTTCCTTTAACTTTGTTAATTCCAGCTACAATTGCATATAATGCTGCCACTATAGCAATAATGGCTAAAACTATCCAAGTTATTGGACAAGCAAGTAAAGCAGCATTAAAACCATATTGCGCAGCTGTAGCAGTAAATGTGGCACCTGTTTCCATTGCTAAAGCGGCAGCATGAGCTAATTTTGATATTGCTATAACCCCGGTCACTATTTTGTTAGCAATTAATGCAGCAGTATATAAGCCTACTGCGACTGCTAATCCTAACATGATAGGCTCTAAAACTGACCAGTTATTAGCTAACATATTAATCAATTTTAAAATAGGCTGAGAAGCCTTGTAAACTTTATTGCATAAACTAGTCCATACTTGACCCCATGTCATCGGCATAGAGTCAAATTTAGAATTGATATCATCAGTAGCTTTCAACATAGCATTTTTTACTATACTAGCCGTTATTTCTCCGTCTGATGCCATACCCCTAATTTTTCCAATCGGAACATTTAAATAATCAGCTATAGTTTGAATGACATTAGGTGCAGACTCAAATACTGCATTTAACTCTTCACCTCGTAAAACTCCTGAACCTAGTGCTTGCGTTAACTGAAGTGAGGCAGATGACATTTCTTCTTGACTAGCACCCGCTATTACAAAAGATTTATTTAAATTTTCTGAAAATGCTATTAACTCATCATTGTTTTTAAAAGCATCTGGGGCTCTTTGACCTAATTTAGCTACAATATCAGCAGTAGCCTGATAACTTGCTCTGGAACGTTGGGCTGATGCAAAAATTTGGTTTTGCAACTCATCATTGGTCCGTAGCCCATCATTTATCATATTTAAGCGAGCACTTGTTTGTGTGTATTCATCAGATAGTTTAAATAACTTTCCTATTCCTTTAAAACTAGCATAAGCTCCAATTAGTGAAGTTATAGAACTTGAAAATCCTTCTAATTTTTGTTTGCCTTCTTGAACGCTATTATTTAAGTTATTTTGACTGGTTACAGCACTGTTCGTACTACTAGCAAAATTATTTATAGAAGCTTTGGCTTGATCTATTGCAATTCTTGCACTAGTAACTTTTTTAGCATCAAATGAAGAGTCTAGCTTATTATCTACATCATCAAATACTGCTAAAGTTTGATACATAGCATTATTTATATTTTTAAAAACTGGTGTTAATCTATCAGTTATTTGTATAACTGTATTTATACTTGCCATTTAAAATCACTATCCTTTGCTAGCTCTTTCAGCTTCTTTTTTAGCTTTTTTTTGATCTTCCATTTTTATATCTATTGACGCTATTATGAAAGCCTTTTCTCTATCATCTAATTCAATAAAATCGCTTGGCCTCATATTAAATTTGTGGAGGCAATAGTGAGCGTAATTCGCTTCAGCATCCTCCTTAATTAGTTTTTTGCTTCATCGATTTTGTCATTAATATTGTTATCTTCAAAACCACTATATGAAGTCACGAAATCAGCCAAATTAGAATATTCTCCTGCATTGCTTACCATTTCTTTAATTAAATTTTCGGCTCCCATAACACCATAAGAATTTTGAAGTTCAACATCATTTAAATTTGGCTCTACTATTGCAGCAGTTATTAATTTAGCAATATATTTTGATGTATCTAATTTTTGAGTATATTGCCCTCTACCAACTTTTATATCTTTCATGCATTCTTCTCTTATAGCATCATTTTCACGTGTTGTAATCGCTCTTATTGTCCATTCAAGTGGATTTCCTTTTTCATCTACAAAATCATTTGAAACTATGTATTTTGTAGTCCCTTTACTCTTTTTGTTTTCTTTAAGAAAACTTTTTAAATTTGACATTATTTTCTCTCCTTTTTTTATTTTTTTATAGTAGTTTAAAAAGCTCTCGCATGAGAGCTTTAAACTATTTTCAAATCATACCTTCAAGCAAATTAAATGTTTCAGGCATTTTGAAATCTTCAAAAGTGAAGTCCATATCTTCATCTAAGTAATCATCATTGTCTGCATCAAAACTAGCTAAAACACCACCATCGATATTACAGCCAATTAAAATTACTGTTTGGCGTCCAGCTGATGATGTAGGATCTTCATTTGTTATTTGCATATCAAAATAAACATCTTCACCAGTTTCTTTAAATTTTAAAAGCATCTCTCTAAAGATGCTTGTATTATAGTGAAATGTAGCAGATCCTGTTCCGCTCCAGCCAGTAGACTTATTACCTTTTCCAGTTCTCCCCAAAATTGGAACTGTACTTTTTTCTTTTTTAAACTCGGCTTTCAAATTTATTGCTTGCATAAAATTGTATCTATTATTACCAATAGTAACAAAGCATTCCGCTAATTTAGCTGAAAGACAATCTTTTGAGTTCATTGTTATATTTTGCATATAAAATCAATCCTTTCTATTAATTAATTGTTACAGTCATATAAAGTTTTTCCATAGTATTAACTATAGTTACTACATCTTTAATAGTGACTGTACCACGCGCTTCGCCTTGGGCTATTTCTACATCAGCATCTGAAAAATTCTCTATAGCTCTCATATTTTGTAAGCTTTCATGATGCTTTACAATATCGTTCCATAATGAAATTCTTCCAGCCTGATCATTAGGTACGTTACCTAAATACTTTGTGTTGAATAACGTTGCGATATCATTAGCTATTTGATCTACTACTCTAATAGTTTGATTATCTTTAAAAATAGAACCTTTTTCATTAGTAATTGTGACTAAACTATTAATATCTTTAAGTACTCTAACTTCTCCGGTTACAGAGTGAAGGACGAATTTTCCTTCGTCAATGAAAGCCTCTAATTGAGTTTGAGTATAATCAGTATTAACGCTAAATTCTCCATCATATTTGCGATTTAGGCAAGATTTATTAACAGGGCAATTTGCTTCTAAACCTGTAACCCAATAAACTAAATTTGCATCTGTATTATTAATTACATTGATAACTCCCTCAAAATCAGCACTGTATTTATGAAGTACAACTTGAAATTTAGCGCCAACTTCATCACGAAGCCTTTTACAATAATTAGTAGCTAAAGATTTAATAGTAGTATCAGTAGTTACGATACCCATTGTATTAAATGAATAAGACTCTATTTTATCGAAATAATTTTTGTAATTGTCTCCAGTTACAGTACTATTAGTTCCACCTGTAAGTGGAGTGCTTGCTGTTACTTCTAAAGTAGCATCCTTTTTAAATATTACAAAGTCATTATCTTCTAAATCAGAGGACTTTTCTACTGTTTGAGTTTCTATTAAATTTTCATCTAAATATAAAGAAACATCAAATTTATCTTCATCATCTATATTTTTAGCAATAGCTATTTTAAAGTCATTACCTCTAACCCCGCTAAATTTAGCTGTAGCAAATGTATTAGCTGCTTTATTTCCACTATTTAATCGATAAGCAAATAGTGTCTTAGCATTTAAAAAAAGGTCTCTTAAACCCTTCATTTTTTCGTGAGTATTTTCATACCCAAATATTTTTAAACAATTTCTTTCAAAATCATTATTACTAACTTCAAATATTTCATTGTCAGGCCCCCAGTCCATTTCTAAAGGCATTGTTACTATTCCTCTTTCGGATAAACTAGCATTAGCTTTTGCTTTAGAAATAAAGTTAATATAAGAACCTGGAAGTATTTTATTTTGAGTGGTAAATGTTCCACCACCTAAAGCCATTACTTCACTTCTCCTTTCTCAAATTTTTCTATTATTTTGTCTACTTCATCAAGTGTATATTTTTTATCATCTTTTAGTAAAGTGTTAATCAAATCTTTTTGATTTAAATATTTTTTACTATTTAGTATACTTTCTTTTGAAAAGATATCTTTTTTAACCTCCTCAACAGTATTTTTAGTCATTTTGAACTACTCCTTTCTAACATTAGTATCATAGTTGTATGATTCTAATTTATCTTTTTTATCGCCTTCATTTATAACAAACATATTGTAACTAACAAAGAAATTTAATATTCCATCAGAATATTCTCCAGACATTTCAGTCCCTCTTATTAGACTTGTTATATCTCTTTCTTTATTTTCTATAAGTGTTATATATTCTAGACATCTATATAATCTTTCTAATACATCATTGCAATCGTATTTTTTAGTGTTAGAACTAGAAATATATTGAATACAAAATGGATTAGATTGAAAATATTTGCCACATTTAAAAAGTTTTTCACTTGGTTTTAATGTATTTATAAAAAAACAAGGTTCTTTTAATCCTTGTTCCACACTTTCTGTATATATTTCATAATTATCTCCAAATTCATTAAATAAAGCTACTGAAATAGCATCTATAATTTTGTTTAGCACTTGAATACCTCTTTCAACATTTTGTTAAGTTTTACTTCTAAAATTTTAGGTGTAGTTTGTGCTACTTCATCACAAGATATCTTTAACATAAAGTGCCCTTCTACCCATCCGCCATTTTTAGTACGATGACCACTTTCGACATAAGAACTGTACTCAACAGGATTTATTATTTCTATTTCGAATATATTTCCCTTTTTAGAAATACTTTTAATAGACCAACCTCTACGAAGTGTCCCTCCTTGTTTACCAGTAACTTTATTGCCTTTGTGAGTTCTACTATCTCCGCCTTTACGAGCATTACAAGTATAATCATTGCCACTATAATCTCCAACTGGTGTACGCAGTACTACTTCTGCAAGCAATCTTTGAGATAATTCCTTAGCGCACTCTTTAGCAAATTTACTAGCATCTGTATCTGTGAATTTTTGTATTTTATCAGCAAATATTTTAAACTCTTTATAATCAATTTTACCTTTGCTCATGATCTTCCCTCCAATAATTCAAGCATTATTTCTTGATGTGTATCATATTTTGCAGGATAACCACTTGATTTATATTTGGTTTTGACATTGTTTTTATCAGAAACTATTATCTTGGAGCCTGTTTTAATGCTTACATCTGGCGAAATAAACATTTTAATTGATAAAGGTGTTGTAGCACTATTATCAGTTGTATTTATTATAGATATTCTTTCGTATGATATTTTGCATGGTTCATTTTCTATTATTTTAACATCTTTAAAACTAGTTGATTTATTTTCATTTTGAACTTTCCTATTTTCTATAACGTCACATTTGCAATCGTAGGTTTCTTCTAAGAACTGCCTTGCTACCATTTTAGCTTTCGATAACATATTAAATCTTTTTCTCCATAATTCATCAAAAATGAGATAAATTTATTCAATTTCGTTTCATCGCTATCGGAATCATCATTAATAGCAAATTCAAATTTAGTATCTCCCTCTTGCAAACTTTTGACTGCCGTTTTGAAATCAAAATTTTCTAAATCTAACTGATTAGATTGTTTTTTATTAAATAGAAATTCGCCACACGCTCTATCAATAACAACTTCATTTAATTCTTTTGGTATTTTTGAAATATTACATGCATTTTTAATATGATTAGTTATTTTGTCTAGTATAAATACTATTAACCAAGCATCATCTTTAACTGTTTTATATCCAAAGTTTAATAGTCTTTGAAGAACCCCTTTGATGAGAGATTCTTCATAACTATTAGTTATTTGAGTGATATCTTTAATTGTTAATTCTGTATTATTCATTTGATATCATCCTTAATTTTTACTATTAACCTCTTGAAACTATTTTAACAATAGCAATAGATCTATGGTCAATATAACTTCTATCAGCTTCAGCTTCTTCACCACTGTTTACAATTGTCCAGTTTGTTCCATTTTCAAGTTCTTCATCAGTTGGTGATAAACTTGCTTGTACCTTTTTCTCATAAGAAATACCAAATGGTGCAAATACTTTTCTTTGTCTCATGTAAAGAGTATCTTCACCACCATTTTTAGCTTCGTCTCTGCTTGCGCCATATGGATGTTTTATAGGTAAATCCTCATAATCAATAGTTCCTTCGCCTAAAGCATAAGTTGTATACTCAGTACCTAATACTACATAATCACCTGCTTTTAATGCTCTATCATCTAAATATGGTGTAACATCTTCAAGTTTGATTTCATCAGCACTAGGTGTTGCAGTATTAGCAACAATTTTTAATGCTCCTTCTGTATCAGCAGTCGCATCAAAATATCCTTCTGTTTTAGGCATATCATCAACAATTACTAATCTGCCATTCCAACTGTATAAAGAAATGTCTCTTGTTATACCGTCTTTATCAGTGTATGTTAAATTTTTAAGCAAATTCATATTTTCTAGGTTAGTTTGAACATCGCTGTCCATAAATACCATTCTAAAACTTTTTTTATTCTTTCCACACGCTTTATTAGTTGCACTATTTAAAGTTGTAGAACTCATATTTCCTTTAATTTTGCTAATATGTTTTTCAATAAATCTTTTATCTTCATTTGAAGTAGACATACTAAAGATACCTTTTAATTCTGATAAAATAGTATCTTGGTCAAGTGCATCTTTATAATCTGCAACTTGATCCGCTATATTTTGCATAAAATCTTCACCGGTTAAATCCTCAGCAAAGTCTTTTTCTGTCCATGCTTTTGCACGACCTACTACAACAACGCCTCTTTCAAATGTTTTAGTGCCAGTTGCAGTAATATCAGTTTTGCCATCGTAGTTTACTGCTTGACCATCAAGTAATCCTTTCATAGCGATTCTTGCATATGCAGAGCTTTCACTTGCTCCTAAAGTATTTCTAATATCTTCACTGCCTTTTAATACTTTAGACTTTTTCATTTCATTTGTTTTTAAATTTGGAACTCTTGGATGTTCCACAGAATATTTAAAGTTTTTTTCATTAAAACTTTTTGCATCAAATTTACCCATTTAATCTCACCTTTCTTTCTTTTTTAATGGGAATATTTTAAATTTCAACTTCGGGATGTTCTTTTAAATAAGCATCTCTTTCGTCATAACTCATTTTTGAAAGATCAACCTCAGTACTTGGTGCACTGTCTCCAGCTTCACCTGGAACAGCTCCCTTAATTTCAATTTTTGCAGTTTTAGGTTCATTATCAAATAAGAATTTAGTATCATCTGCTTCAGTAAGCGCCTTTAGTTGTTCTTCTAAACCTTTGATTGTTCCGTCTTCTTCTAGGTCTATTTTAGTTAAATCTAAAAGAGCCTTAACGGCTGTGTTATTTTTAGCTTTAGCATCAGTTAAAGCTTTTTCTAATGCAAATTCTTTTTTCAAAGATTTAATTTCACTAGCGTGTTCTTTTTCTTTTGCCTTGTTAGTTTCTTGTAGTTCTGTTATCTTGGCTTTTAAAGTATCAGGATTATCCTCTGATTTCTTTAATTCTTCTAGTTGTGTATCTCTTTCTTTAAGGCTAACTTGCAAATTATCTCTCTCGGTTGTAACTGTTTTTAAATCAGTCTTAGCAGTCTCTAATTCTGTTTTAATATCTCCAGTACTTTTTGAATGAGCATCTAAGATACTATCAATCTCACCTTTCTCTAATTTCCCTAAATTTTCCAAAAATTCTCTTGACATTTTTGCCATACATATCAATCCTTTCTCGCTTTTTTCTCGTGGGGCGCTCCACTCAAATTTTTGATATTGTTGTCTTTTCTCGACTTCCAACACAGGTCATATAAAAACCCAAGTATTTCTACTTGAGTTAATATCTAAAAATGGCCTAGTAAACAGGATTTGAACCTGTAACCTCTAGTTCCCAATACTAGCGCACTACCAAATTGTGCTATTACTAGAAAAATCCGCATAAAATTTGACTTTATGCGTAAAATATAGTAAAATGTAATTGTAATTACATTTGAGGTTGGTCCCACTCCGCGTAAACATTTATTGTTTGGAGAGGGTGTCAACCTCTTTTTATTTTTGCCTTACAATTACTTTTAAAAGTTTATTGTTGTCAAAGACAATTATTTTATCTATCCACTCTCTACCTTTAGTATCATATATCTTTTCTATTTGTTTTAAAATATTTTCTCTATTGAGAATAGATGAGGTAACATCAATTATAAAATTATTAGATTGTCCTTTAGAGGCTTTTATTAAATTGTCTATTGCTCTTATTTTACTAGTTGCATTTTTTCCCAATTCCTTAATATCCCATATTTCACCTTTATAAAAGATATCACCACACCTAATACTTTTATCCTCGGATATATCTGGCAAAAATTGTAATTCTCCGCCAAAAGTTTGAACGATTAATTCAGAGATAGCAACTTCATTATTTTTATGAATAATTTTGTTTTTGTTATTCACAAAGTACTCTTTGCCATCTATAACAATTGACTTTGCATTTTTAGTTATTACATTAACGATTTTATTATTTAACCACTTTTGAGTAACATCTTTATAATTCTTACTAGCTACCTTATTCTTGACATGCTTCTTCTTCCATTCACTATATTTCATATCTTTTGAAATATCATTTGTTTTTTTAGGAAGTTTACCTAAATCAAACTCATCATCAAAATGAGGTATAGTAGTTGTTCTACAATTAGGATGAAAAGGTGGAGCTGTACTTCCGACTTGATATTCACTCATCGGAAATACTGTACCATCTAAATCTTGGCATATTTTTGAAGTATGAGAGTCAAGTACTGCTAATATCTCATATTCTTCAACGCCTAAATTATTGAAGGAGTCTTTTTGAGCTACACTTGATATAAATGCACTTTCAGTCATTACTAAACGTCCAGCTTGAACTCTAGATACATTAAGCTTTTTAGATATGTTTCTAATAGCTTCATCAGGAGCTTTTCCCAAAATACACATCTTAGTAAGTTCTTGGTCTAATTCGTTAATAAGTTGTGTTTTTGACTGCCATATACGATCACTAAAGTTCTTTTCATCACTTGCCCATGGTGTTGCTAATACTTTTTTTAATTTAATTAAATCTATAGTGCCAATATCAAAGCCTATGCCTATACCTTTTTGAACTTCAAAGCAATTATGATAATAACTACTTTCGTATGTATCTTCTAAATGTGTATTTAAAAGTTCTTCTTCTGAATTAGATAATTGTTCTACTGTGGTTTTAATTCTTATTTTTAAAGCCTCTAAACGTGATATATGAAACTTTGATGAAGCATTTTCAAGTTCTTTTATCCATTTTTGATTTAAAGCGTTTTCACGGCCTTTTTTGATGTATTCTTCTATATCCCACTTAAGCTCTTCTAATTCGTCCGATTTAAGTAGTTTTTTAGCTTCTGTGATAGATATTTCATTGTTATTAGCGAACCTTTGATACCATATAGCTATTTGATTATTTATTTCTTTTTCAGTTTGTTCAAACAGTTTACTATTTTGATTAAAGACATCTATAGCTTTTTGATGAAGTGATTCTTCTAATTGTTCAAATCTTTTGGCCCAGTATTCATTATTCTTCATCTACTTCATCGTCTTTCGGCTTAGTTACAAATGCATTGCCATACTGATCTATTGCTGCTTGTTTTTCTTTCTTTTTTCTTTCAAGTTCTTTTTCAAAATCATCAACCCAAGGATGGTTAGCAACAATTGTTTCGTCTGACAATATTTCAGATGAATTTTTACAATCATTTATGATTGATGACTCATCCATTAACATATCACGATTAAATATTATTTCTACTTCTTCATTTTCAAAATCTCCTAAGCCTATATTAGCAAAGTGACAATTAATAAACCATAACATTTCTTCAAATGCAGCTTGGTACTCTGTTTCAGTATTATTAGCATCTAAATCAATATCAGAATACATTGATTTAATGTTTAATTGATTAGCATTTCCACCTAATCTATCATCTTTGGCATCATATCCCATTGCATTCTCTATCAAAGCCTTTTTAAATAATTCTAATATAGCTTTGTAATTATCTGCGTTTACTTCTATTTGAAGTGATTTTAAATCACCACTGACTCCTTCATCACTTTCAACTTTTACAGCTCCATATTGAGCTAAGTTACGTCTAAATTCACCTAAATTTTCTCCTGGATAGTTAACCAAAACTAGAATAGTATTTCTAGCATCTTCTAACATGTTGTTTTCGAAAGTAGATAATATTGTATTTATTCCGTCTTGTAATGATTTGACTCGTTTAATTAGAGGAATTTCTTTATTGTTGTATCTAAACGGTATTATTGGTATTCTTTCCCAATTGTAGCCTTTATTAATATTTTTCTCTGAAATATAAAAATGATTTCGGAAAGAGATATCGTCTGGAACTAATTTGTTATTGTCTAAAGTAAAATAATACACTCCTGTTTCGTCATATACTTCAACTTTTTTAATTTCAGTTTCTTTTTTGTTTGAAATTTTGGTAGTTTTATATACCCTAATAAAATATTGCATTTCAGTATGTGCTCTATCTTTCCAACCAGGTTTGCTTTCATATCCTTTAAATACTTTAAAAAAGAAATTGCCTTTTTCATCATAATATGGATAAAAATAAGCAATTCCTTCGTTTAAACTATCTTCACCAGCGCTTTTTAAAAGCCTCATAAATTTTTTAGTGAACACTTGTTTCTTTAATAACTTAATATATTCTTTATTTTCACCTTGAATCACAAAAGGCTTGCCTAACAAGTAATTATTCTTTTGATCTACCATTTTTTGATACTGATTATCTATTATTTTATTATTTGGAAGATTTTTAACTTCTGTTAGTTCCCCATCTTCGCCAATTGCCATGCGTTTATGTTTTAATATATCTTGCTTACCAATATAATACTCTTCGCCTTGTATCATTAGTCGTCGTGCATCCGAATTTTCGAATTCATTAATTTCGTATATGATAAAGTCTTCATCAGTAAAACTTGTTTTGGTAAGCACCTCTGATATTTTAGTTAACTTTTTCTTTATATTAAAATTAAACATAACAAATTCCACCTTTCATTAATCAAAACTAAACAATTCTTTAGCGTTACATTTTTCAGCAACACCAGTTGTTGCATCTTGTGCATCATCATGTTCGTTATCTCCTTCCTTTTGATATCTATTCATAGCCTCATAGTATTCAGGCCATCTATCGTACCAATTTTCTGGAAAGTATATATGATCCATTACCCACGTTGAGTTAGATAATATTCTAGCTTTTTTATTCTTGCTTTGATGAAACCATTTAACTCTACATTTGTTTGAACCATAGTTTTCTTTAAGTATTCTTTCAACGTTTCTAGCAAATCCACGACCACCGTTGTTGGACTCAATATCAGCTACATTAACACTGTCTTCATAAAGCATTTTAGCTGTTTGAGGTTCTGTTATTTCCATGCCATCTTTAGAATATATAAGATTAATTACATAAGCTTCTTTATTATATTCTACATAATCGATTGAACATAAATAATCACTACCTTCGTCTGCTGTATCAGTATAATTTTTGACTCTACCTTCAGGAAGTGTTGTATAAGTTTTAAATGATTTATATAAACGTCCCTCTAAGTCAATTGGTTGTTGTTGATAGTTTGCATAAAAGATTTCTTTAGACATATTCATATCTTTAACTTTGAAATCTAAGTCTGCTCTTGTTAATACACTCTCACACAACATAGAACCATCATCTTGAATTGCTTTATAACTGATATGTCTAGCTTTCGGATATTTGCTAAGTACAAAACCCGCTAAATCATCACTAACCCATCGCGTCATTATAATTAGTATCTTAAAACCTGTTTCAGTTCTTGATAGCATGGTATCAGTAAACCAAGTTGTTATTTTTTTTAAATATTTAGCATTATAAGCTTCATACACATTTTTAATAACATCATCTATTATCATAATGTTACAGCCAAAACCTGTAGCAGTACCAGTTGGGCTAGTAGCTAAATAATTAGCTTCTTCGTTGCCTTCAATTGCCCATCTATGCATTTGGGCATCGCCTTTTTTTACATGAACTTTTGGAAATACTTTACTAAATATCCCATCCTCTTCTTGAATTGCATCTCTAACTGCTTTAGCAAACGTACCTGATAAGTCTTCATTGTATGAACCTGTCATTATTTTCAAATGAATAAAATTACCTAGTAACCATTGAATAAATAATGTAGCAGTTCTACTTTTGCCATGCCTTGGCGGCATATCTATTACTGCTACTTTTTCATTGCTAAAATAAAACTCTTGTAGTTGATTACAAAAGTCCTTTAAATATAACCTATCTTCCTTATAAAAATCGGGAGCTTTTAACTTACAATATTCCCAAAAGCTACGCCTAGCTAATTCATATCTTGCTTGCTCTTTTACATATTCAGGAATAACCATCACTAATCACCAACCAATTTTCGTAATTCTTCCTCACTTAAATTGGCGTATGGATTAATGAAGTTATTATTTACTATTGGGCTATCATCTTTAAACATTCCAAAATATTTGCCTAATAGTTCAAGAGCTTTTAATTTATCATAAGTTTCAACACTTATACCATTTTTTCCTTTTTTATATCCAGCTATTACTTTCTTAGTATTCTCATCTAAGGTATCGGTTAAAGCGAAAACTACATCTTCGTAGTTTACTTCTTTTCCACTTTCTAACTCCATTGTTCTTTTTTCCATCTTAGATATTTTAGTTCTATCCGCAAAAGCGATAGCCGTTAGTTCTTTAACTATATCTTCAACACTAACTATAGCTTTTTCTTCTACTTTCGATTGTAGCTCTTGTATGTACTCTTGTACCTTAGCATTTCTTAGCAACCTACTTGCATTAGTCATAGCTGTTTCTTCTTTCTTACAGGTCTTATATACACTTAAATAAGCCTGTGTTCCATTCATACCTAATTCAAGATATTTTTGACAAAACAGCTTTTGATTATTACTTAACGAGGTCATTATCCATCACCTCCAACAATATATCCTTTTAATTCATTATCCATAGCTTTATTAAACATATCTACTATTTCTTTAGTAGTTTCAGGTGGTTTTATTTCTACTGGTTTAAAATCAGGAAAATTAACACAAGCTTTAGCTTCTTTTACCTTAGGAGAATTAACAGGATTATTTACAGGACAATTAGATAATCTATCCTTTATTGGAAATACTATCTCTACTGCTCCTACCTTAATAAATACTTCTAACATCTTTGTAAATTGTATAGCTATCCAATCTATTAGTTCTTCATTTCTAGCATAATCACAACTACCATCTAAACCACTTTCATAAAAAAAGGCGTGTACTATTTCGTGTCTTAATACTTCTTTTTTATAAAATTCTAAATCTTCTAAACTAGCATCATCTTTTTCTAATCTTCTTATAATTATCTTTTTAATACTAAAATCAGTATATCCACTAAGTCCTTTTAATTTTGAATCGTCTTTTTCTTCAGCATCAAATATTATGTTATACTCTGTGCCTAATATATTTATTTTCATTTCCAACTCCTCACTTTTTATTTAATTAATAAAGCTATAAATAAAAAAACTATTATTGCTAATAGAATTATTGTTACTTTATTAGTTTTCCTTTTATTATTTATTTTAATTGATTTAGGATAATCTGTTATTTCAACTATCTTACGACCATATATCTTTTGCATTTAATCTTTCTCTTTCTTTAACTCTAGACTAAGCTCATTTTCTGCTCTATTTATCTTACTATCTACAAACTCTCTATAAGCATAGAGTACTTGTAAATAAGCCTCTAATTGTTCTCTTTTTGTAAGTGGTCTTATATCCATTAAAATCAATCCTTTCAATTTAATTTCTTATTTTTGACTACAAGGACTTTTAGTTTAGGAGGTTTTTATAACATTTAAAAAAATATTTTGAAAACGATTTGATATTTATGGATCTAAAAAATAGATTTATTTTGCCTTGTAATCAAGAATAAAAAAAGAACCTATTAAAGTTCTAATTGCCATCTTTTTGGAACGAAGTGGCCAACCTATTTATATCAATTGCAAGTAGCTAACTTGCTAATATAAATCAAAAATACTATTTCTCTAAGCAATAACCTTGATTGCCCATTACGACAATTTACTTAGAATTAACACTAATAGTTTAGCCTGTGTAGGTCACAACCAACGCAAGACCTGTTCACTTGCGAGAACATTGTATCTTAATTGATACTATATTAATGACATAAGGTTTAAGGCATTTTTATATCACTAATATACTATCAACTAGGATAGTATGGTTTACGTAACTTATAAATTTGTGAAAGCTATGCAGCATTTCACACTACTAATATAACATAGCTAAACCGAAAAAAACGAAATAAATTAATTTTCTTTCATAAAATTTTGATATTCCATTCTGACACTATCTTCTGTAGCTCTCCCACCAATCATATAAGCTATTTTTCGCCAAGTAAACTGATTTAAATGTCTCATAGTTATAATTCGTCTTATTCTGCTAATAGGAATAGTATTAATAAATTCTTCTATTTCTATTTGAGCATCTAATAGTTCTTCATATCTATCTTGTAATATAGATTGTAATTGACTTAATTTTTGTTTTAGTCTATGATTATGGCCTTGAACTGTTAAGTTGTGTTTTGAATATGGCGGTCTATCATATGATGCTTCTACACTATCTATAACAGTAGCTTTTTGTTCTATTTTTCTAATTTGAGTTTGTGTTTCTAATATTTCTTTTTTGATATCGTAGTATTGTTCTAGTTTAACTTTAAAATCTTCTTTATCTCTAATCAATTCTTTTATTCTCCTTTCGTTTTGCGGAAATTAATTATTTTATTTTTTATCTTGTTCTAATAGATAATTTATTATTTTTGCAGTTTTTCCTACCTTTTCTTCTAAATGATTTAATGCTCTTAAAATATATAAAACTCTATCTATTTCGTGATTATATGAATTGTATTCGGAACATGAATAAAAATTATGTTCCTCATCTATCTTTTTAGGTTTTTCTGGTTCTTTTATGATTTCAAATTCAAAATCTAATAAATCATCAGTTAATACTGCTTGATGTATTGAATTATCTTCATTTTCCCAGTATAATCGTTTATTTTCGCTAAATCTAACATAAGGATAATGTGTTCTTGTACCACCACTTACTTCAATTAAAGTATTCTCTTTTATCTTCCTATCTTTAATCATTTGTAATAATGTTATTCCATCTACTATCATATCTTATATACCTCTCTTTCAAATTGTTCTTTAGTTAGTATTGACTCAACTTTATTTTGCTCAAATAAATATTTTATTGTAGAATAGTGATTATCTATTGTTTTAATATGCAAAATATTGTTACAATGCTCTTTATTTTGTAATACTGTATACTTTATTCCATCAACAACAAGGACATCCCCAACTTCAATTAAATCAGTTATATCATAACTAAATTTTGCTTCTTTAATAAAATTATCTATATCTTCTTTGAAACATAATCTATCTTGAAAACTATATATATCTTTAGTTATTTTATCTAATTTTCTAATAAGACCATATTTAGTTCTCACATACATTCCTACTTCAATTTTCATTCCAGCCCAACTCTTTCACTTGCTTATTTATGGCTTGCAATAAATCATTATTTATTTGGAAAACACTATCAAGATAAAAATATCTAAAATAATCATCTTTATAAAATGTAATTTTTTCTTTGGATAGGAATGTAAAATGCTTAAATAACGACTTGCTATACTCAATACTATCTTTAGTTTCTTTCCATTTAAAATCTAACTTTTCAAACATATCCTTAGCATTCATTCTTCCACCACCTCTACTAAATCACTTTTTATAAGGTCATAAATAACACCTGGTATCCAATTATAAGTTGTTTCTTGATTAAATCGTATTGAATTATCACAATCTATTTTTATATTAAAAATTTCAATATTACCAATAATTTCGATATATTGATATTTTGCTTTACCAACTATTGTTATTGCCTTAAACCCAAACTTCTCAAGTTTTTTCAAATCTACATTATCTTTTATTTTTAAATATTTCATAATCTACTCCTTATTTAATTCTTCTAACTCTATAATTTTATCTAATCCTTCTAAAAATTTTTCTTTAAGTCCTTTGGCATTGCAATTGTTTATTTTTTCTATTGCTGATACTTTTTTAATAAATTCTATCCAATAACCTTGAATAAGAATATCTTTATTTTTGTCCATTATTCCATCTCCTTACCTTGTAAAATTTTAAATAAAGTATTTCTAAAATGTACACTAGATGATTGAACTATTGTGGCTGTTTCAATATATTCAATAGCCTTATCTATTCTTTATTGTAAATCTTTTATTTTATTTTCATTGCTACATAAATCATTAAATATCTTTACCCAATTAAATTCAGTAAGCGCTCTCAATGCAAATTTTACATTTTCGGCATTGACGTCAATTGTTTCTTCACTCATTATCTTTCACTTCCTTAATAAATATCGATTCTTTTTCCTTGAGAAAATAATTCTAATAAATCATCATATTTTTTATAAAAATCTTCTCTTTGAAAGGTTGGCTTTAATTTCACTAATTCTTTATAAATGCCTTTGACGTCTTTAATACCAAAATATCCATCACAATCGCTATGAAAAAGAAATTTATCTAAATACTTTGGCAAATGTTCATCAAAATATTTATTTTCTTCTTCACTATAATTCCTAAAAAGGTATGTATACATTAATTCATTCAAATCACTTATATTTTTATCATAAGCCTTTGCAACACTTCTTCTAATAACTGCAAACCCTGTATATCCCATAGAAACTTCTTTTTCTTTATTTGTTAAACATAATCCCATCTATTCCACCTCTTTATCGAACTTTGTTCCTATTACTTCAATATTTTTTGAGAATCTATCAAAATTCCATATGCCAGTTTCGTTTTCTAGAATAAATGATGCTGATTCTTTATCCCATTTAACTATTGCATCATATATAAATTTATCTTCACATAAGCCATCATAGAAAGTTGTAACATCTCCCTCAAATATCTTCTTTCTATTTTTATCTTTAAGCCCACTAAATTGTCCTACTGTTTCTGGTATAACAATATAAGGTGTTTGTTCCCATAAATCGTCTGATAACTTTTTATACTCAGTAATTATGATATTACATTTTTCTCTTGGAACTTGTGTTAAATCCCCATAAACCCATTTTCCTTTATAGGCTTGTCCATCTATATAAATTGTTTCGCTTCCGTTTTCGTCTTTATGGAAGCCTCTAAAAAGTATTTCTCTCATAATGGTCTATCATTTCTTTCTTCATAAATTTTATCTATTTGTTCTTTAGTTGGTATTGCCGTAAATGATGTGCTAGTATACGCAGATAATATAAATTCTTCTCCACAATTTGGACATTCAAATATATCTCCACCCGCTTGGTATTCTTTATCTAAATCGTCACTATAAATTTCTTCACAATGAGGGCACTTAATTTCTTCTTTTTCGTAAGTTTCATATTCTTCTTGAATATCTGCTTTTTGTGAACATTCTTGAGAACAATACCATTTATCCACTGCTTCTTCTGCAATAAACTTTTTATCACAATACCCACAGAATCTAATTTTCTTTTCTTTCATTAATTACCTCCAAATATTATTTCTTTTGTTATTATAACTAAGCCAATAAATAATTCTATTGCGAATATTATTATAACAAGCCAAAGCGTTATAACGATTAATTTGTCGTACCAAATTAATTCTTTAAATTTTCTTTCTTCAAAATACGAATCGTATTCTATTCTTTGATGAAAACAATATCCTATCCAAAACATTAATAATACAATTAATGTACTAACTATCCAATGTATCATTTCTCTTCTCCTAATACTTTATCCTTTATTTGTAAAATTTTATCGTATTCTTGTTTAGACATATCACTTCCATAACATATTTCTCTTATTTCATTTAAGGCTTGTTTTAGATTTGCAATTTCTTCTCGAACATCTTTATATGTTTCTTGATATTCTTTTCTTTGCTTTTCTAATTTATCTTTTAGCTTAAAGTTTTCTACTTGCAAATCAGCACTTAGTTTTTTGAAGTAACATAAAGGACAATATATCTTATTATCAAAGCCTTGTGCTTGGAAGTTATCAAATCCACTTCCGCATATTTCACACTTCCATTTTTTATTCATACTTACCACTCTTAACCTTTTTTAATATGTCTTTGCATACTCTTTTTTCGGTTTCAAACATTTTATCCGTTAAACAATCACAACCACCAATTTTAGTTTCTTTTATCTTATCTTCTAAATACTTTATTAAAGCTATATCTTTCTCTTGCAAATTCATAGCTGCATCAAATTTACCTTGAATTAAACCTTTTTTATATTCGTTACTACATAAATTTATTATTTCATTTACAAGAAGTTCTTTGTTACCTTTAGAAGCTTCTACAATACCTGTAATATAACTTTTATTTAATTTTTTTTCATCCATAAATTTTCTGTATCTCCTTTACTATTTTTACGCAAAACTGTGCTAATTCTTGTTTAGTTAGAACATATCTATCTTTATTCTTAGACATATGTTCTTTTATAATTATTTCTGTTAAAATATCTATAGTATCATCTAACATTACATACCACCAATTTCAGTTTCAATTTTTATAGGAATGATACTTTTAGGTTTAAATACTATCTCATAATCATATTTTGATACTTCACTATAATCTAATTGTTCTACTGTATATGTTGTTTCACTAGATAATCTCAAAAAATGTTTTTGATATTTATCTTCTCCAACTTTGCAAATGACTTCTAATTGTCCATCTGAGTTATCTGTTTTAATGGAACAATTTCCAATAATCTCAAATAAATAGCTATCATGCCTTAAATTGATAAATACTATTCTTCTTTTAACTTTAAAGCTATCTGCTTCTTTACTTACATTGTAAGATGCTATATCACTATCTCTATCAGATACACATCCTGTTGCACTTAATAATATAAAGATTGCAAATACTACTATTACTATAATTTCTATAAACGTTTTATTTTTTATTAATCTTTTCATTACTTTCCCTCCCAATAAAACTGATTCACAAATATAGTCCCATTTTCAACTTCACATATTAATTCATCTTTATTTGTATAACATTTATTTGAATATCCTATATTTCCATCTCTATCTTCATATCTAAAATGTTTACTTGTTTTTAAAGATAAATTAGCTATACTAAATAAAGCTAAACCTCCGATTAAAAGAACCAAAACCCCTATTATTCTTTTAATTATATCTTTCATTTTTAGTGAAAATCATTTTCTGAAACTCCATAAAACCAATATGGATCTATTTCATCAGATTTTTTTATCCTTTCTATTTCTTCTTTTAATTCTTTTATTTCATATTCTTTTTCTTCTAAAAGTTCTTTAAGTTCTATAATTTCATTTTGTAATTTGTCACATTCAACTACTTTTTTAGCTGTGTCTACTGATAATATTTTATAGTTCATAATAACCTCTTTTTTTAAAATAAATTATTTTATGCTAATTCTCCTTTCATGAATTTACTAACAAAATAAACTTGGCCTTTTGTAGTAATCATTGGTTTTAAATAAGTTTTGCTTTCGCCATTTAAATCATACTTTCCTAACTTTGTTTCCATTATTCCTAAATTCATGCTTTTTTGAGTTGGCACTGTATCATCGCCTGATGACATCAAAAAACC
This sequence comes from uncultured Erysipelotrichaceae bacterium, assembly GCA_948444795.1. Taxonomy (GTDB): domain Bacteria; phylum Bacillota_I; class Bacilli_A; order RF39; family UBA660; genus MGBC108787. Next base: position 95,714 of record CAOJUX010000001.1, read on the forward strand.
ATTTTCCCTTAGTACTGTAAACAGTCTATTTCTACCTACGTCAATTCCATTTTGATAAAGTATTTTTGCCATACTACCTACATCAATTGATTTTTCATTTGTTGTTATTGCATCTGCAAATTGTACTTTAGGTTCTAATTGCTTAATCTCAACTTGTAATTTTTCTTTTTCCTCAACCTCAACTAATAATTGTTGTAAAGCTTCTTTAAAATTTGTTGGTAATACTTTAGGATTATTTTTAATATGTTCTTCCATTTTATTAAATGCTTCAATATATTTTAATTTAAATTCATCTGCTTTTTTTCCTGTAAAGCCCATCACCAAGAAACTAAAGCCATCTCTTGTCATTAAATATTCTCTTGATTGTCTATTTGATTTATCAATATATGTATTTTCTATGAAATATTGGGGTGTCCTCAAAATTGAGTTTACCTCTATTTTTTCTTCAATTATTCTAATTATATTATCATGTCTTTTACCAAAATTTTCTGCTACCTCTCTACTTGATACAACCATTACCCCATTTTTATTTTCAATATTAATATTTTCTAAATTCATAATTCTCCTCTTTCTTTCTATAACCTTTCTACCAAATACCTAACCCAAACATAATTCCTAAATAAAGCACTAATGCAAAGTAAATACTACAAAGTAAATCTTTAACCCAATTTTTTAAATGTAATTTCTTTTTCATTTATTATTTGCCTCACAAGTAAGTTTGTATAATTTTATATACTCATCATCTAATTTTTGTATTTTTTCTAAAAGTATAGTAACTAAAGTATCTCCTTTACTATGTTCTTTTCCTATTATTTCGTGATAAAAATAATCTGTTAATAATACTGCTAAATCTTTTATTCTTGCAGTTTGTAATGACATATCATCTATTTTATTTCTTATTTCGTTCATAAATATAAAAACCTCTTTCCATAGTTTCGGCTACAAAAAAGAGGTTACCTTTTTAATCAATATTTGTTATAATTAAAGAGGTCTACTTTATGTAGTCCGAACTCTAGATAGATATGTGTGTTGTGTTCGTCAAAACTTAAGCACATTTCTATCTTTTTATTTATCTTTTTTTACTAAGTATCTTATATATTCGGCGATACTCATACCATTTTTTTCTGCTTTATCTTGCATTTCTTTGTGTTCAACTTTATCAAGCCGTATTGTTAGACGAATATTTTTAGGGATTCCACTTTTATAGTGAGGCCCTTTTTTCTTTTCCTCTTTCATACCTTCCTTTCTAATTGTGTTCGTCTATATTCAATTTAACACCGACGAACATAATAGTCAAGATAAAAATTTTATTTTGCTTAAATTTGACAACCGATTGGTTTTTATAAATTTTCAAAGAACATTTTATTTGATTATTATTTTATCTTTTATTCAAAAGGTAAATCATCATCAGTTATTATTACTTCTTCACCAAAATCTTTAAAAGGATCTTCTTCTGTTGTTGTTGGTTTTTCTGTTTTTGCTTTAGATAAGAAAGTTACTTTTTCTGCAACTATTTCTTGTATCCATTTAGTATTTTCATTTTTATCTTTGTATTTTCTTACTTCAACTCTACCTTTAATACCTATACAGTCACCTTTATGACAATACTCATGTGTATTCGATGCTATTTCTTTCCATAAAATACATCTGATAAAATCTGTTTCATATTTACCTTCACTATTTTTATAAGGTCTATCTACAGCTAAAGTTAAATATGCTACATTAGTACCATTTATTGTACTTCTAAGTTCTATATCTTTAACTAACCTACCTACTAATATTACTTGATTCATCTTCATCACTTCTTTCTTCTTCACCAATCACAATTAGACGTTTAACTTGTCCTTGATTCGTTATATTATAAAAATCGTCTGCAGATTCAATTAAACATTTTAATATTGCTTTATCTTCATTTTGATAATAGGTATTTGAAACCAGTTTTTCTTTATCTGAAATATATAATCCAGAATGTATATTTTTGGGTATTGCTTCTTTATTCAAAAAATACTCAAAACTGTTATCATAATAACTAAAATATCTATTATCCTGTTTTTTTACGATTTTATATTTTATCATTGGAAATGTAAGTATTTCATTCATATCACATTTGATGTAATTATCTTTAATTTCTTTGATTTCAACAATTTCAGAACCACATTTTATATAGCTTTTGTTTTGATATTCAAAATATTTTATTTCATCATTTAAAGTTTCTTTGATAAATAGTTCGTAGCTTCCAGAATTACCAAAATCTACATTTTCAATTTCTTTATAAATAAATTCTTTTTCTTGAAGTTCTTTTAAAGCTTTATTTATATCAAAATTTTCTTTTAAGCTTTCGGAAAATATATCATCTACATTTTCACCATACATACCTCCCAATTGACTTGTTAACTCTTCTAAACTGTCTATTTTTAAAGCATTTATAGATAACATTATTTCAATAACACTTTTTCTACTAATTTGATATCCTTTTTCAAGATATTTATTTATTCTCAAAGCCGAAATAATTGGAAATAATGTTTTTGAATTAAATTTTAAAACTCTTTGAGCGTTATGTTTCATAAAATCTTTATAAAATATAAATCTTTCTTCTTTAAAATCAAAAGCTCCCATGCAACAAGTGAAATCAAATGATCCAAATATAGAATCAGCATCTTGATAGTAATCAATAAATATTAATTGTAACGTTTTCTTTTCATACTCAATTGTTATCGCTTTTTTAGTTACGCAAAAAAGATAATTTGAACGAAATTCATCCATTAATAATTGTTCTATACTACTTTTATTTCTAAAATATATATCAATATCGTTAACTTCCGAATTAGTAAAAATATTTCTTATAAAACCTCCTGCTATAAAGCATTCATATTTTTTTAAAATATTATATAATTCTTCTCCTAAAAAATTTTTCAACTTTTTCAACTCATAAGTCATTTTCTCTCATCTCCATTTCTATTAATTTTTTGCTAAACCCCATTCTCTGTCTATTTGACTTTGCAATATTCTAATTTGTAATTTAATTGAATTAATTGCTTCTTGATTTGCTTTATATACTGTTTCTGCACAATCTCTTTCATATCTAAGTGTTGCAATTGATGGAATACCATAACAAGTTTTATCTATCATACCTATTGCCATCTTTTCATCACGTAATTTTAAACATTCTTCACGTAACTTAACTTTGTAATCTCTTTCTGCTTTAGCAAGTGCACTGCCTGTTGTTCTTAATTGTTTTACGGATATATCTAATTCTTTTAATTTTTGTTGCAATTCATTTAGTAAATCCATTTTTGAACTCCTCTGAAAGTCATTCTTCCTCTTCTAAATCATCTGGAAAGTCAAAATCATAATTTTCATTGTCTATTTGCTCTAACATCATATATTCACAAAAACAATCTTGACTACAAAATACATTTTCTTCTTCAGTATCGAAGTACTTATGTTGTAAAAAATTATCTAAACATTTTAAATAGACAATACCAGTTATTTTGCATTTACAATTAACACAATATTTTTCTTTTTCTGACATTTTTAATCTACCTTTTCAAATTTCATATTATTTAATTCTAAAAACTTTCTTAATGCTTTTTGTTTTGATAAAGGTGCTGTTATTTTTAAAGTGTAGGTTTTAACTGGGTCTATATCTTCTTTTGGAACTTCTTTTGAAAGCATAGTATTAACTTTTTCTTGTTTTATTTCTTCTTGTTTAACTTCCGCTTTTTGAGTTTCTTGCTTTAATTCTTGCAGTCTTTTATTTTCAACAATCACTTTACTTAAATCAAAGTTTTTAAGATAAGAATTAGTTAAAGATACTTCATACTCACTATTTAAATCTTTGATAGCTACTAAATCATTAGCAATTTTTTGTATTTTTTCGGATAAATCTTTTTCTACATCTTCAATTTTATAAGTTTTATTTAAATATCTTTCGTCAAAAATCATATTTAAATTTATTAAAGTGCTAATAGCTTCATCTTCTACTAATTCATTATAGATTTTTTCTATCTCAATTCTCTTTTTATTTTTTTCTTTTTCGATATAGTTTTTAACTTGATTATTTACAAATTCTGATGTTTCTTTTAATATTTTTTCCGTTTCTTTAGCTGTTGTTTCAAAAACTTCGATTGGCTTTTTAAAATCAGTTACTATGTCCTTTCTGTAATCAGCTACTTTTTTAATAATTTTATTAATACTAGCCCTCTCATCTTCAGCCTCTTTTATTTGTTCATCAGTAAATATTAATTTAGAATAATATTCTTTTAACTCAAGTGCATACTCTTTAACTTCTAAAATATTATTTTCAACTGTTACAGTACCCTTTATTTTAGCTTCTATTTCATCTTTTAAAATTGGCTTGTCCATTTAAAATACATCTTCTTTCTCTTTTTGTTCAATTTCTGCTTCTTCTTTAGATTTTATAAGTCCGTTTTTCTTGAGACTATTTATTACTTTATCAGCTTCTAATTTTGTTAATTTCGCATAATCTTTTTTATATATTTCCATGATCTTTTCTTTTAAATCAGGATTTAAATCCGCAATTATAAATGCTTGCTCATCAGTCATAGGCTCTGCTTTAGGTTTGTTATCATTTATTCTAGGACCATCTGTATCTTCATCTGTAGCAACTCCTAAAAATGAACCTATGACATATCTTCTTCTGTATGTTATTTCTGCACCCTCGTCTTGAATTTTATCTTTATCTTTTAACGGATAAATTTCACTTACTAGACTTTGACCACTTTTATGTACTAAAATACATTTAATTCCAAGCTTTCCTTGCTTTTCATCAAAACAAATTGGTTGTAATAAAGCAAAGTTATTATTTTCTTTTATTTTGTCTAAAATTACATCAAGTTGAGTATATTTAAACTCTTTAGTCATTTCTTTGCCTGTTTTTTTGCTTTCATATGTTTGTTTAACTTTACCTGTTTTAGGCAGTTTTTTTAAAGAATTTACTAGAACAATTAAATCTTCTGCAAATTCTTTAGACATATTTTCTAAACCTATCATTTTTCTTTCATCCTTTCATTTTCTACTCTTAATTTTTCATTCTCAAGTCTATAGTCATCACGCTCTTTAGTAACTTCTTTCAAAACTTCATTTATTTGTTTTATTTCTTTTTTATGATTTTCTACTAAAATTAGATTATCGCTTTCTAGCATAATAATTCTTGCTCTTACTTTTTCTAATTCTTCTTGCATACTAGTCCTCTTTAGATTCAAGGGCTAAAGAGTCCAGTTGTATAATCGGGAGAACTACGCGGAAACTGATGTCGGAACAAGCATAACCACCGTTGTTATTGAAACCAAACACACCAAGCAAATGGTCATTGCCAGCTTTATAGTTATCACAATCTTCACGATAAACACCTTTATTCATCAAATAATAAAAATAGTTCCTTTTAATAATTTCTTTTGGTAGTTCATTCATATCTTTAAAACTTGGTATTCTTACATAATCATCTACAGTACTGTCTTGCTTATAATTAGTTTTCATTTTTAATAAATCTGATTTATTAATTTCTAATACTTCTAAAAATTTAGAATTTAATTGTTTTCTAATATAACTTTCTGCCCAATCGTAGCTTTTTTTATCGAATAAAACATACTTACTATCAGAGTTATCTAAATATTCATTGTCAAATATTTGTTTTAAAATTTTGTTAGACATTGGTTCTGCTAGAAATAGTTCATAATATTTCTTGTCGTGATCATAAATAATTCTTGATATAAACCAACTTAAGCCTTTGTAAGTTATTTTATCTCCTATTTGCAATCCTGGATTTTTTATAACAAATTCTTTATCAAGTGTTTCGTATTGTAAAAATCTAACTTGATTTTTAATACCTAACTTGCCCGTTTCATCACATCTATGTATTTTTTTATCATCACAGTATTTGTAATAAATACATTCGTTTTCATTTTCTGTTCTTAAAATTGAATTAACCTTTAATTCATTGTTTCTAATCATTTCTAATATTTTTAATCCATCTATTTTTTGCATTTTTTAATTCCTTCTTTCTATTTTTTTATTTTAATATTGCTTTATCTTCATTAGCTTTTAAAATTTCTGCAACCATGTCTAAATATTCATGAAGTTTCTTTTGCTCTTTTTCTTTTGATTTTAAAAGTTTATCTATTTTTTTAATCTCTTCTTCTTGTGTTTTAATAATCTCGTCTTTAAGTTCATTAAGAGCTGTTAACCTTGTAACTTGATTATTAGCTATACTTAAAGCTCCTTTTACTTCTTTTGTTCTAGCGCGTTCTTTGTTGTTTAAATTAGCAAGCATATTTTCTAAAACGGCTATATCTTTTTTTCTTAATAACATTTTTTTAACTCCTTTTTATTTGTATTTTTTTAAAATATTCTCTAGTTCTTTTTCTTCTTGCTTTGTCATTGGATCACTAACACATAATTCAGAATTAGATATCCAGTTAGGAACTGTTTCTTGTTTTTTGTTGATGTAATATTTTTTAGCTAAAGCATCTTGTAAGTAAACTAGTGAATCTGTTTTTTTGTTTTTGCAATAATCTATAGCAAGTTTAATTTCTTTTGATAAATAACTGTCTGCTATAGTTTTAATAAATTCATAATCACGTTCATTTAAATTAGTTCTATAATTCTTTTCGATGTAAGTTATAAGTTTATTTAAATTAACGCGACGCTGTTTGGTTTCCATTTTTGAAAAACTCCTATCTATATAATTTAGTAGCACTTATATATACCCGTACGTCTACTATTCTAGTATTCTAGTATTCTACTATTGTGGTTACTTGTTGGTTGATTGTTGGTTACTTATTGGTTAGATACTTGGTTACTTTGCTGATACTGTTCATAATTAACCACAGTAATTATTGAGAACTGTTTGGTTGTTACAATGGTTATTTCATTGGTTGATTTTAAATGTTTTAGGGCAGTTCTTATCTCTTGTTCTGTCAAGTTTAATTCTTCTGCAAGTTGTTTTCTTCCAGTAGCAAGACTTCCTCTTGGTATATCACAACCTTTAAATTTTCCGTTTTTCCAATTTGCTTTTAATAATAGATGTATAAAAACAGACTTTGTATTTTGTACTTTATACCACTCCCAATGCAACAATTTAGAATGAAGTTTTATCCACTTGTTACTTTCGTTCATAACTCATCTATTCTTTCACTCCCTTTCAATTTTTGACAAACTTAATAAAATATGTTATTATCCTTACGAAATTTATTTTTTTAAGATTTCATTTTGACTGATTTGTGTATGAGGTATATCAGTCATTTTTTTATCTAAACTTTTATTTCTAAATGATAATAAACATAATCCAATAAATATAATTAAATAAAATGTAATTATTATTAATGCACTTTTAATTGGCTCTTTTAATTTCATTTTATGGCCTCCTAGCTTGTCCATTTTTTTAATATAAGAAAACTAAATAAAATTATATTTTCCACTAGCTTTCATTTTTTCTAATTTCTCTTGACTTAAAAGATATTTACTCCTTTCTTCTTCGGGTAATTTTTGTATTGCATCATTCATAACATCATAAAAATGTGTTATATTTCTTTTTAGAACATTTATATCTTTTAAATCTTCATTTTCTATTACGGTTATTTTTACTTTAGAATTTTTTTGTTCCTTCATAAAAAGGCCCCCTTTCGCTATACTTTTGTTAATTTTATTCGACATAAAATTTAATAATTCTTATTTAACTATTACAGTAGTTACTTTTTATTTCTCGCTTTTTCTGATAATCAGCAAAATTAAAACTATTTTTAGAGATATTGATTGTAGCTACAGTTCGTATCTCTTTTTTTTATTAAGTCAACAAATTCTTTTTTATCTTCATCAGACAAATTTTTAAACATTTTTAATAAATTCATTTTAATCTCCTTTTTTATTCTTACTATTTAAATAATTGTTTTAAATAGTTTTTTAATGCTCGCCAAAGGCTATACCAATAAATTTCCATACTATCATCAAATTTTTTTAAAATCCTCATCGTGTTTCTTCTATAATTTTTAGAAATAATATTTAATATTAAATCTAATATCAACCATAAATTTACAAATATAAATATTTTCAAATTAACCTCTATAAATTGATATTACTCAATGTTAATATTGCAGCTTTTACAGAATAAGCGTGAAGTAATTGATTATATATGTCAGTTACTTTTTCTTTTTCAAAATTTCCAACTAATGATGGTTTATTTAACTGATATTCTAATTTTTCGATGATAATATCAATATCACTTATTATGTTTTCAATAGCTCTTTTAGTTTCTTTATAAGTCATATTCTATTCTCCTCCTTTATTTTTTTTGTGTTTTGTTGTTTGTGTGATTGCTTTTTTCTACTCCTTTTATATTTGATATAATCTAAATGGAAAGGAGTGTTCATTTTGGATAAATATCCTAGAAAAATATTAAAATATCTAAATCTATTTTCTTCAAGCGATAAACCTATTCCAAATATAGATATTTATCATAATTTTCCTTTAGACTTAAAAACTGTTGATAAAGCTTTAGATTTTTTAAATAGTAATAATTACGTTTGTAAACATTTTAGTCGTAAAACTGGACTTATATCATATTATTCAACATCTAAAGGTAAAGATTATTTTAAAGATATTTTCAAAATCAAATTACTTAATGCTTTCAAGATTATTTTCCTCAATATTCTCTGTCCTTTGTTGGTTGCTTATCTCACTGCGCGTATTACTACTAATAATGTTATTACTGACAATGAGTGCTGTAATAAAAGCAGTCAAGCAACTGAGAAATAATCTTATAAAGAAGTAAGTCCATGTATCATTATCCATTTGATAAAAAAACCATTCCCAAAAACCAGAATCTTTTATTGTGACCTTATGGCCTTTTTCTTTGTAATAATCTTTCATACTTAATATTTCTTATCCTTCCTCTTTTTTTAACTGTTTAAGTGGTTTTAGCTTTCTTATTATCCAGTTTCTTGTTCTTGAAATTTTAGTTCATAAGACAAATAGTCTCGCTTGAAAGCATTTAAAAATTCGCTTAATTCTGTTTCACTTATTTTTAAATTAGATAATATTTTCATAATTAAATCTAATTCACAATGTAATATATCATTTTCACAAATATTGTAATTTTGTCTAGACATACCTAATTGTGTAGCAAAGTTTTCTTGTGTTAATAATCTTTTCCCACGAAACCCTTTTAAAACATTGCTTGAATGCATTTTTCTACCTCCTATCTAAGCCTATTATATAAGACTTATTGTCTTATGTCAATATTTTTTTGACTATTTGTCTCATTTTATTTGACAAAGCGTCTTTTTTCGTTTTATAATTTAATTAGAAAGGAGAATTTTATGAACAATAATTTTTCTTCCAACTTAAAGCATTTGCGTATTCAAAATGGCATGACTCAGGAAGAATTAGCTCAAAAAATAGGCAAAGATTATTCTACTATTGGGAAATGGGAATTGGGGCAACGCTCACCTACTATGATTGATGTTGTAAAAATATCAGAATTATTTAATATTTCTTTAGAAACTCTTATAAGTGGTTCTGTTATTGATGACAAAAAAGAAGGATTAAATAAAGATGTTAATCAATTAAAACAATTCCGGCTCCTATATGACAAAATAAAAGACCTACCCGAAGATAGTCAAAAAATCATTTATAATGTCACAAAATCAGTTATGGATGAAATTGACGCTCAATTAGATAAAGAAGAATAAAAGTAATTAAAGTATGCTAGTACAGATACTTTTAAAATTGGAGGTCGGCTAAGTATATGATAAAAAAGTTACTAATGGGGGTTATTACACAACAAGATATATTAAATTATTATAATGCAACTATATTATTTAAAGAACTTCCGATTGAAGCTAATGGATATGTATTTTATTATAGAGATATTAATTGTATTATAATTAATAATAATTTATCTTATGAAGAAAAAAAAGAAACTATATTACACGAATTAGCACATATTGAGTTAAATCAATTATGTCAAATTAACAATGATTTATTTGATTTCTACATAGACAAATATGAAGATGAAGCAAATAAATATTTAAAAAAAATTATGAAAGAAGTGATTTTATGAAAAAATGTAGCCATTGTGGTGCAGAAATGGAAGAAGATACTATATTTTGCAAATGTGGTTGGGGAAGTAAAAATAATACAAAAGAAATTGATTATAATCCTCAAATTAAAAAAATTGGTAATATAAAAGTTATATTATTGTTACTTTGTTTTTTTGTTGGCGTTTTAACAATTGGTAGCTTTATTTCTAATGATAATGAAATAACAAATTATGTTTTTTTAGGAATAAGTGTTTTATGCTTTGTAATATTTATTATTTTGAATATAATTTCAGGCAATTTAAAATTCAAACAAAAAATCATGTTAAAAAAGAAAGAAGAAATGTTAATAGAACGAGATAAAGCTGAAGGTTGGGAAATTATTGAATTAAATAAATTTTCTTTAAATGAAAATAAGAAGATGCTTAAAATTAATAACAATGAATATAAATTTAAAGATATTATAGGATGTGAAGTATTAGAAAACGAAACTTCAATTATTAACACAGTTAGTCAAAAAAAAGTATCTTTAGGAAAGGCTGTAATTGGAGGCGCTTTAATTGGACCAGCTGGAGCAATTATTGGTGGTAACGCTGGTAAAACTAATTCTAAATCTACACAATCATCAACATGTTCTAGTTTAAAAATTAAAATCAATTTAAATAATCTATCAAATCCATGTGAATTTATAGAATTTTTGAAATTTCCAGTAAATAAAGAAAATCATTTTTACAAAGAGGCTTTTGAAAAAGTCCAAAAGATTGTATCAATTATTGACATAATTTGTAAAAATTAAAAAAACTCATGCTGTAACATGAGCCATATAAAAAACTTGACATTTAAATAAAAATAATATAAAGTATAGTCTTGAAATTAATTAAATTGTTTACACGTTTTTAGAAATATGTTACAATTTAATTAATAATAGAATATGTTCTTGCATATACTATTAATGACGGGAGATGGTGGCCCCAGCCTAGCTTCGGCGGCCTAGCAATAGGTTAAACAAAAAATTGAAAGCACCCATCGCTTAATGCAAAATTAGGCTGCTACCATAAGGCTATCTTCGGATAGCCTTATTTATTTTTTTATTAGTAAAGGAAGTATAGTATGTTACATAATTTAATTAAAGTTTTTGAAAGTTTAAAAAAATATGTTTACATTGTTGATAGAGACGAAAAAGGAATTTTAATCATCCAATTTCATAATGATAATTTTTATCATCTAGTTGGATTGCATAAAACTAATATTGATATGTTTATACCAAATAACATAAAATCAAAAGATAAGAAATATAAATATATCAAAAAAAATATTGAACAATTTAATGGAATTTTAGAAAATCAAATAAAAGGGAATCACACTCTACAATATAGGATTAATACATTTCAAAATATATTTGATTTATTAAAAGGAAACAATACGTTTTTGTATAGTTTGAAAGTAAAAAATCACCCTATGAGTTTATATGACGGAGATTATGGATTAACTAAATCATATGAAAAAATATCCTGTTTATTAGGATTAAAAGAAAAAGAAATAATTAATAATAAAATCATTTGTATTCCGCAAAGCTGGATGGCAAGTCGTGGTCCTAATCCTTTAGTCAAAAATAAAAAAACATTATATTTAAAAAGTATAAATGGAATACCTAATGAATTATTTAATGATAATAATATTAATTAAAAAAACTCATGCTGTAACATGAGTCATGTAGAAAAACACAAAAGTATAGCTAACTTTATAAATACAAAATTAATTGTACTGGTTTTTCCAGTTCAATTATAACATAAAATTTAATAGAAATGAAGGTGTTATAATGACAAATGATATAATAAACTTATTTAATTTAAACTGCACTAAACAGGAACTAGTGCAATATATAATAATATATTTAAGAAAGTCCCGTAAAGATGCAGAATTTTCAAAAGATGAAGCTATAGAAAAAACTCTTGAAAGACACGAAAAAATGCTTCAAGAATATGCTATAAATACTTTTGGATGTAAAATACCATCTAAAAACATTTTTAAAGAAGTAGTATCTGGCGATACTATAGCAGATAGACCAGAAATGCAAAAAGTGCTAGAACTTATCGAAAGTGATGATATAAAAGGCGTCTTATGCATTGAAATAGAACGTTTAGCGCGTGGTAATTCAATCGATCAAGGAATTATAGCCGAAAAGTTTAAAATCACTAATACAAAGATATTAACACCTCAAAAAATATTTGATTTAGATAATGAGTTTGATTTAAGTTTTTTTGAAGATGGCCTATATCAATCAAGAAAATTTCTTATGTATACTAAAAAGATACTAGCAAGAGGACGCGAACAGTCAGTTAAAGAAGGTAAATGTGTAAAATCGGTTGCTAACTTTGGATATTCTAAAGAAAAATTAAAGGGCCAAAAAGGTTTTAATTTAATAAAAGATGAAAATAATAAATATGTAAGAAAAATATTTGATATTTATATTAACGAAGAAATTGGATTAACTAATTTAACTCATAGAATAAATGCTCTTAATATCCCTACTCCATCTGAAAAAAGTAATCAATGGACCGTTGCTATGACTAGATCTATTTTAAATAGAGCCGAATTTTATGCGGGTTATATTTCTTGGAATAAAAGAAAAGCTGTAAAAAAATATATTAACGGAAAGTTAGTTATAACTAGACCTTTAAATGATGATTGTATAAAAGTTAAAGGTTTGCATGAACCTACTATAACAGAAGAAGAATTAGAAATAATTAAATTAAAAAGAAAAAAAGCTACTAAATGTTTACCTAAAACTAACGTAATTAAAAATCCTCTCTCTGGAATAGTTAAATGTGGATTTTGCGGATGTACAATGAAAAGGCGACCATATACTAAATCTTTTTTAAAAAGCGGCATCATCCATGAAGATACTCTGCTTTGTACAACACCAAATTGCGTTAACACTTCTAGTAACTTAAGAGTTGTTGAAGATGCTATATTAGAGTTTTCTAAAAATACTTTAAAAATTTATCAACAATATATCAAAAATTACAGTAGCCCTTCTAAAAAAAATAATTATACAAGTGAAATACAAGAACTCAAAAAATCATTAGAACTAAATAATGACCAAAAATCTAAAGCTTGTGATTTTTTAGAAAAAGGAATTTATGATGAAGAAACATTTCTTTCAAGAATTAAAAAATTAGATAAAGATAAAAATGATATAAATATTCAAATAAAAGAGTTGCAAAAAAAAGAAAAAGAAGATAAACTAAACTCATATAAAAAAGCAATACCTGAATTAGAAAACTTTTTAAATTTATATTCTAAATCAGATATTAAAACTAAAAATGAATTATTAAATTCAATATTTGAAGAAATAAAATATAAAAAAACTAATAAGAAAGGACGTTGGGATAAAGACGCAGAGACTGATTTTAACCTAGAAATAAGGCTAAAATTATAATTTATATAGTCTATGTTGCAATGAACTTGGTCATGTTGAAATGATTGCCACTATGATTAAACAGCTTACTCAAAATGCTACTATTGAAGAACTAAAAAAAGAAGGTTTAGGAGATTTTTATAGTGAACATGCTTATGGTATATACCCATCAAGTTCAGGTGGTGTTCCTTTTACTACAGCTTATTTTGCCGTAACAGGCGATCCTATTGCTGATTTATCTGAGGATATGGCTGCTGAACAAAAAGCACGTGCAATGTATGAAAATTTAATAGATCTTGCTGATGATGAAGATGTAATTGGGCCACTTCTATTTTTAAGACAAAGAGAAATAGTTCATTTTAATAGGTTTAAAGAATTATATAAATATTATAAGAAAAAAGGTTATTAAGATAAAAAAACTAATCATTAAATTAATTTGATTAGTTTTTTATTTAAAAAATATTGATTATTCCAAGAAAGTCTTTATTTTAAGTATATTAACAAAATCCGTAGTTAAAATTACTACTAATTTACTACTTTATAATAAATTTTGATTATAAAATTATCTTTTTATTAGAGGTAGTCCGAGTTCCCTGATTTTTTCTAAGAAATAGTATATCATAAATAACTAATTAAAGGAGGATTTTAAGTAAAATTGTATTATTCTCGGTTACAATTCGAATTAACTCGCAAATGTAATCAAAGTT
>CAOJUX010000002.1 GCA_948444795.1 uncultured Erysipelotrichaceae bacterium
ATTATGAATAATAGTAGGTTATAATAGGTATAGAAAATAGGAGGAGAAATAAAAAATGAAAAAATTTAAAAAGAATAAAAAACTAAAATACACCCTCCTAAGCGTAATAGCCCTAGTACTAGTACTGGGGGGGGGGTATTTTAGTATATAGAAGTTTTGCATTATTTGAAACAAGTAAAACATTTAATATACTAGAAGGAAAAGTACCAAACTTTAGTAAAGGCGATATAACACTAGCAGTAATAGTAGATGGAGAAAAGAAAGAAGAGTTTCCCGATAAAAATGGATATAAATATGTCGGATATGAATGTAATAACGATGCTAAACTAACATGGAATAATGAAACATGGAGAGTATTAATAGATACAGATAAACCCACAATATGTACTCTAAAGTTTGAAACAAAGAATAATAGTTTAAATGGAAGTGAACCAGTAGTAAAAGAAGGATTAATACCTGTCACTATAGCAAATGATGGAACAGTTACTAAAACAGAAGAGAATAATAGTAATTGGTATGATTATAATGAAAGTAAATGGGCCAATGCAGTAATACTAAATGAGGCAGATAATTATAAAGAAGGAGAAATAATACCAGAATCAGATATAAATGCATATTTTGTATGGATCCCAAAATATAGATATAAATTATTTAATGTCGAAGGAAATAAAATAGAGCCACAAGAAATAGAGATAGAATTTGGTACTACAAATACAGTAGATTCTGAAACAGAGTGTATTGCTACAAATAAAAGTGGAGATAATGGAACATGTGAAAATGGCAAATGGATGACGCATCCAGCATTTACATCACTTGGATTAAATGGAATGTGGGTAGGAAAATTTGAAACAACAGGAAGTACATCATCACTTACAGTAAAACCAAATGAAACAAGTTTAAGAAATATAAATATAAGTACAATGTATAATACTTCATATAGCTATAAAAGAAGTTTAGATAGTCATATGATGAAGAATACTGAATGGGGAGCACTTGGCTATTTAACAAATTCCAAATATGGAAGAGGAAATACAGAAGTATGGATAAATAATAGTAGTACGTATATAACAGGATGTGCAGGATCAAGTGTATCAGCATCTGAATATAGCGGATGTCAAAATGCTTATAATACAGGGTTAGGATATCATGCATCAACAACAGATAACATTTCGGGAATATATGATACAAGTGGAGGAGCATGGGAATATGTAATGGGAAATCATGATAATAAAGAAGTTTCATCAGGGATAAATCCCTCTATCTTACCTGATAAATATATAGATAGATATATAGGAACTGATTTAAATTCTAAAATATTAGGAGATACAATAAGTGAATCAATAGATTGGAATGAAGACTTTTCTGATTTTAACTCTTCTAGTGGTCCTTGGCTTAGACGAGGAGGCAGTTATTCTAACAATTATAAATCAGGAACATTTGCTGTTCATCATAATAATGGTGATCCTCTATCTGGTAATACTTTCCGTATAGTTTTAGATTAAGGATTTAAATGATTTTTAAATCTTTTTTTAGCTTTAAAAATTCGAGATCAAATAAATTTTCATTTAATTCATAAGATACTATGAATCCATTACTTACTAAACTTATATAATTATTTCTTTCTTTATCTATATTAATAAGTAATAATATTATTTCCATATATTTATTAATAAAATTTATTGATGAAGTATTTGAAAATTTTTTTAGATATCTTTTTAAAAAAATGATTATTTCAAATTCAGTTTTTAATACTTTTAAATTAGTATTATAAATTTTTTCTTTACTACAAAACATTTCTTCCAATTTATAATAAATAGCAATTATTATTAAAGACAAGATATATTTATACATATCTTTTATAAATATTTTTGTTTCTGCTTGTAAATAAATAATTTTGAGTTCATCTTTACTATTAATAATATCTTTAGCATAATTTATAAATTGATCCAAAAAAATCCCTCCAAGTGGTATCTATTATAACAAATTAAAACTAAAATAAAAAGGCTTTTTAAGCCTTTTTATCATAAAATTCTTTAATAGAAGAAAATACTCTTTCTATATTAGCATCATTAAATGGTTTATTTAAAACATCAATAATAGGGTAGCTAAAGGCTTTTTTGATAGTTTCTTCAGAATCATCGCCAGTGATAATTACTACGGGGTATCTGTTAATTAAACAATTATTATTTAAATAATCTAGTACTTCAAATCCACTAAATGAAGGCATATTTAAATCTAGTAAAATAGCATATATATCATTATTTGCAATAAGTGATAAAACATCATTACCATTGGTTGCTTTTAATACTTCATACTTATCTTTCATACTTTTTTCTAAAAAACTTAAGATTATACTAGAATCATCAGCAATAATTATCTTCTTTAAACTTTTAGTTGAAGTTCCTATATAATTATTAATTACTTGGATTATATCATTTGCAGTATTTTTAAGACTATTAAAATTATCATTAATAAAACTTGAATTATATTCTTTTCCAGCTTTTTCATGTCCCAAAAAAACTTCTGCTTTTTCATAAAAACCTAGATACTTTAATTCGCTTTTAATACTATGAGCAAGTATTCCATAATTTTCATAATCGCTATTGTTTTTATAATTTTCTAAATCATTTATTTTAGAATTTAATGAATCTTTAAATTCTTTTAATGCTTCATTATAAGCATCTATTTCACCCCATAACTCTAAAGCTTTATCAACCAAAACATTATTATTTATTAAATATTCTTTATTCATCATAAATCACTCCTTAAATATTTATTTAATATATCATTTAGTTTATTTTTATCAATTGGCTTGGATAAATAATCATTAAACCCAGCATTCATATATTTTTCATCACTACCTTCTATAGCATCTGCAGTAAGAGCAATAATAGGTGTATCAAATTCATCTTGCATTTTTAATCTTCTAAGGGTTTCAATTCCATTCATTTTAGGCATCATAATATCTAGTAAAATTAAATCAAAACTAGAAGATTCTATAATTTCTAAAGCTTCATAACCGCTATCACATGTAGTAATATTAAAATTATAAGGTTTAAGTATTTGACAAGCAACTTTTAAGTTAATTTTTGAATCGTCTACTATTAAAATATTCTTATTTTTAAGCAATCCATAATCTATTTCTTTTGTTTTTTCTAAATCTTCTATACTTTCCATACTTATAATTTCTTGTTTTAATTGAACACTAAATTTAGATCCTTTTTCAAATTTGGACTGGACACTTATCTTACCATTCATCATTTCTACTAAATTTTTAGTAATAGCAAGACCTAATCCTGTTCCTTCAACAGTTGTATTTCTTTCAATATCAAGGCGTTCAAATCTTGTGAATAATTTATCAATATTTTCTTCTTTAATACCTTTACCCGTATCTTCAACTAAAATATTTAAAGTACAAAATTTATCTTTATTAATGCAATTAACAATCAATTTTACATACCCTTTATTTGTATACTTTATAGCATTAGTAAGTAGATTTAATATTATTTGTTTAACTTTGTTTACATCACCTTTGAGTATTCCAGGTAAATCAGGTGGTATTGCCAAACTGAATTCTATATTTTTCTCTCCAATTCTAGATTTGGCCAAATTTGCTAAAGAATTAAATATATTTTTTGGATTATATTCTTTTAATATTACATCCATTTTACCAGCTTCTATTTTTGATATATCAAGAATTCCATTTACTATTTCTAAAAGATTATTAGAAGCATCAACCACATCGGCTGCAAATCCATGCATTTCTTGTGGATTATTAGAAGATAACATACATTCTGAAAAACCTACTATAGCATTTAAAGGGGTTCTAATTTCATGACTCATACTAGATAAAAAATCCGTTTTAGCGCTATTTGCTTTTTCGGCTTGATCTTTTGCAATTTCTAATTGTTGAATCATATTTAAATCAGGATTTTCAATTGTAAAATACATTAAGTAACATAATAAGCTTAATATTAAATCGTAAATATTAAATTGGGGATGGAACATTACAAAAGCTCCTAATAAAAAAATTAATGGTATGATAAAATAAATAGCATTATATCTTTTGTCATATTTTTTAATATGGAATAGAGCAATTATAAGAGAAATAATTAAATTTATAAATGCGAGGACAAATGTTAAAATAATTGCAGATCCTTTTCCGCTAGTTATACCATTAATCTGATAAACATTGAAATCTAATAAGAAAATTAATATTCCCACAATAATATATAAGCCAATACAAATAACATTATTTCTTTTAAAATTGCTTCGAAATTTTTCGTAACTAATATATAATATGTAGGCTAAAATATTTATAGTAATTGCTACAATAAATATAGATCCAATTTTATTTATTGTGGCAAAAAAATTTGCAAATAAATCACTAATATTATTTTTTGCATAAACACTAGCTATATAATGAGATATAAAATTAGTTATATGAACTAATAAAGTAAATATTAATATATTTTTATAATAATAATTTTCTTTTATTTCAACTTTTTTCTTACCAAAAAAAGCAATTGAAATTAATGAAGTATATATTAAACATACAAAAGGAATTTCAAACTCTAACATTGTAATATCACCTTGTATTCATATTATCATATTTAAAAAATTTTTACAAAAAAAATAAAGAGCTATTAGTGTCTCTTTAAAAATCTTTTTCTTTGTAGTTTATCATCTTGTTGTTTCAACCAATAATTTCTCATAAAAGAAGGTACATCATTATCAATTAAATCTTTTTCTCTTTGAATCCAAAATGCCCAATCACGACTATTCAATAAGCCTTCTTTTAAAATATTTTTGGGTAAACGTAAATTTGTAAGATTTTTAACTATATCTTCGTATTCTCTTTCATCTTTATCTTTTTTAACTAAATATTCGGCATCAAAAACGTCATGTTTCCATTTTAATCCAGAAAAAGCTTCTTTGATATATTTATCTCTAAAATATTTAGCAATATTTTCGTAATCCTTTCGGCATAATTTATCAAAGTGTCTTATAGTGATATAATATTCTGCTGTTGCCATTAAATCTCTTATATAACTACTTAAAGATTTTATATAATATTTTTCGCTATTTGGAGCAAAAGGATAATATGTTTGTATATCAATTGCAAGGGAAGATACATTTATAGGATTACTAGCATCAATATAAGAAATATTATTTTCTTTATCTCTTACAAGCGTTAAAACAACTATTTCTCTTCCAGTTTGTAAAGCTGTATTAATAGCTCCATCATATAAAGGATTAATTATATTTTTATAATCATAGTTATGAGAACCTTCAGGGAATATTAATATACTATTAGTTTTTAATACTCTTACCATTTTAGGAATTAAATCATTTCTTTCTTTATCATTTAAAATATCAAATGGTATCATTCCATTTAACCATAATAAATACATTTCAGGATTATATTTTAGGGATTCAATTGACCCAAGAACAAGGTATGCATTACGATCAATTATATTAAGTACTGTTTCTATATCTTCAGGACAAGTATGATTACAAACAAATATATAAGGTACATTTTTCTTTAATCTAGGATATCTTTCTAAAATAATATTATTTTTATTTTCTACTAATGGATAACTAGTAATTGGAATTTTTTCATAATCTAAATTTTTAAAATACTCAAAATTATCTAAACTATAGTCTTGATCGATTTTAATAATATTGGCATTAGTAAAACTGTTACATGCTTTTTTAAATGGAGTATTAAAAGATTTTCTTAATTTAAGTCCTATATCAGTAGTAAAATGATCTACATCTTTTTCGTTTAAATTATTTATAAACAAATTCATGATAATCATCTCATTTCTTAAAACTTATAGTAGCATAAATACATCTATAAAGTCAAAATTTAATTTAACAAAATTAATTTGACATCGGGGGGGGGGTATGTTAGAATACTTTTTGATTTAGGGGGGATTTTATGCCAAATGTAGTGCAAAGATTAAAATTAGAACTTGAAAGACTTATTAAAGAAACAGGAGAGATATGTAATCAATTTAATAACCAAGCTTATAAAATATTGAAAAACAAATATATTAATAATATTACGGAAAATAACAAAATTATTATAAATGGTACAATGGAAGAGTTTATTCAAAATGGTGAAACTGCTAGAGACTTTTTAGGGAAAATTTGTGGGTTATTAGGCTTTTTAGAAGCTGATGTTACTAAAAATTTAAATTATTATTCTAATTTTTATTTTTTAAGTTATATAATAGAAAATTTAAATTTTCCCATAGATGATTGTCTAGAAATAATAGCTTTTGTTATTATTAAAGATTTATCAAATCCTGCAATAAATAGCTCACAGCCCATGGTTGCTTTTAATGCTGAAGATTTTGAAGCTTTAGGAATTACTGGAAATAAAATAAAAAGAGTTTTAGATATTTTAAAATATCAAGATCCTAAGACTGGTACTATTGATTTAGAAAATGTAAATGAAGAAGATATAAAATTATTTTATAAAGTAGCTAACTATAAAAATGATAAACAAGATTTTGTTAATAAAGAAAAAATAAAAGCGATGCAATCTTTTAAAAAATGTTTTGTTGATAGAGGATACGAAGAGGAAGATATTGAAATAATAATTAATAATCTTAATTTTCTTGGGGTAAAGCCTAGTTTGCTAGATAAAATAAAGGGTCATTTATATAAAACTATAAATAAAATAAATAAACAAGAAACAGCCAAAGAACAAGTGAGTCTAAATTTCGAAAAAGAAACTGTAATAAAAAAAGAAAAAACTCTTAGTAAAAAAGAATATTTTGAAGTTTTAGAAAAAATAAGTATTATGTATGATTTAAAAGAAAATGTTCCAACAAAACTACTTGATTTAAATGAACTAATTTATTTAATAAATTTATTATATAAAGCTGGTTTCAAAGATGAAGAAATAAAAAGAGTTATATTAAATACTTATAAAGCATTTAAAACTAAGGAAAAATATTATGCTATTGGTTTATTTAATTGTTTTTATGAAAAATTATTATTTTATAGTGATAGATATCCTGAAATAAAAGAATCAATAGAATTTATAAAATCATGCTTGCAAGAGATGATGATAGCAAATGATGAAGATTACGGTTTATGGAAAAGTATGATTATAGAAGAAATGAATAAGTATAATGATTTATTAAAACAAAAATATGAATATGAGATGGAAAGAGGAATATGGAAAGCATGTCAAAAGCAATAGATAAAATCCAAAGAGAAATAAATGATATAATTATTAAACTTAAAAGTAGAGAAATTACCATATACAAAGAAATATTAGAACTTAAAAAAATAACAAATAATAATTTAAATGATCTAGAAACAAATTCTTCTAAAATAAAAGAAGAAAGTTTGCGTTTAGATGATTATATTAATAAATTAAACAAA
Source organism: uncultured Erysipelotrichaceae bacterium (assembly GCA_948444795.1). GTDB lineage: Bacteria > Bacillota_I > Bacilli_A > RF39 > UBA660 > MGBC108787. The sequence continues at coordinate 7,405 of CAOJUX010000002.1, forward strand.
TTAAGTTATTTTTTTAATGTTAATCCTGATGAAAAAATAGCATATTTTTCAGATTTTAAAGTTTTAGATAGTTTATTAAAAAGGCCTATTTTTAGTATTAAAGACTCACTTGAAATAATATCCTGTGTAATTAATAAGAATTTAAGCAACGATTTAATTAATTCTGGATTTTTTAATGGAGAAATAACAAAAGAAGATTTTGATAGATTTAAAGTAAATGTTGAACAAAGAAAAAGAATCTATGATATTTTTGGAAGACAAAATCCTAAAACTGGAGAAATAGATAGAGATTTGTTAAAGGAAGATGAGGAACTACTAGATAGAATGATAAAATATAAAAACAAACATAGTAATCTTTTAGATCCTGATAAAAAAACAGCTATGCAAGTATTCAAAAGACATTACATAGATAAAGATTATACAAAAATTGATATAAAATTTATTATTTCTAGTTTAACTATTTTAGAATTTGATAAAGAGTTAGTTTTTAACATAAAAGGATATTTAGAAGAAGTATTAAAGAAAACTAAAATAAAAAAAGAAACGAAAGAAGAAAAGAAAGTAAAAGGAATAGAAATAAAATCAAGAGATTATAAAGAATATAATAAAATATACAACGAGATAGAAACAATGTATGATTTCGATACAAAATGGTTTAAAAAGCCAATTGATTTAGAGGAATTAATATATTTGATTAGTTTAATGAAAAAAGTAGATATTGATGAAAAAGTGATGAAGCAATGTATTTTAAATTTTAATAAAGATAAAATAACAAATAATAATTATAAGTCTAGTAAATCGTTTGAAATATATTTTAATAGATTAGTATTTTATAGTGATAAATATCCTGAAATAAAAGAATCAATAGAATTTATAAAATCATGCTTGCAAGAGATGATGATAGCAAATGATGAAGATTACGGTTTATGGAAAAGTATGATTATAGAAGAAATGAATAAGTATAATGATTTATTAAAACAAAAATATGAATATGAGATGGAAAGAGGAAGATCTTTAAATTAGCTTTTGGGCTAATTTTTTATTTAGTGTAAAAAAAATAAAAAAATTAGCACTCATATATTGACAAGTGCTAAGCATAATATTATAATGTAATTAGCATTTTGAATTAACAAGTGCTAAGGAAGTGATTTTTTGATAGATGATAGACAAAAAAAATTGCTAAAAGAGATTGTAGAGTCTTATATTAAAACTGTAAAACCAGTTGGTTCTAAATCTTTATGTGAAAAATTTCATTGTTCTAGTGCAACAATTAGAAATGAAATGGCATTTTTAGAAAATCTAGGTTTACTAGAAAAAAACCATATATCTTCTGGAAGAATTCCTAGTGAAGCAGGTTATAAATATTATGTAAAGCATTTAATGAAACCTAAAGAGCTTACAGGAGAAGATGTTCTAAAACTTCAAACTATTTTTCATAATAACGAATTAGAATTATCGGATTCTATTACTAAATCAGTAGAGATAATTAGCGAACTTACTAATTATACTAGTATAATACTTGGTAAAAATTCTAAAGAAAATAAATTGCAGCAAGTAAGTATTATTCCTTTAAATAATGAGAAGATTGTTGCTCTTATTTGTACTGACAAAGGAATTGTAGAAAATAAACAGTTTACTCTAAGTCCAAAAGATAATATAACCGAAATAGTTAAGACTAGTGAAATAATAAATAAAGAACTAGTTGGTACTCCAATTTCTCTTGTTACTGAAAGATTAGAATTTGAGATCAAACCAATCATAAGTCGACAAATTAGACAATATGAATCAGTGTATAATATATTTGCTGATGCATTTAATGATTTTTTAAATAAAAAAGAATCAGTTTACTTTGGAGGCAAAACTAAAATATTTGATGCACCAGAATATAATAATGCTTTAGAAATTAAACAGTTAGCTTCCAAATTTGAAGACATGAATTTTATCAAAAAAATTGAAGATGAAGATGAAGGTGATGAACATTCTAATGTAAAAGTTTTTATTGGTAAAGAAAATGATTTTGATCCAAATGTAGCAGTTATAAAAAGTAAATATAAGATAAATGGAGAAGAAGGAACTATTGCAATTATTGGACCTAAAAGAATGGAATATGATAGGGTTGTAGGACTTTTAAGTTATATTCATGATGAATTAGATGATAAGTAAGGAGGCATACATGGATACTAAAAATCAAGAGGAAAAAAAGATTAAGAAGAAAGAGGCTCCAAAAAAGCCAAAAGTTAATAAAGAAATGACAAAACTTTTGGAAGAAAATAAAGTTTTGAAAGAAAAAATATTAAGGATTAGTGCAGATACCCAAAATACTTTAAGAAGAAATGAAGAAGAAATAGCTAGAATAAGAAAATATGAGGGTACAGAAATAATTAAGGAAATCTTGCTAGTAGTAGATAATTTTGAAAGAGCTATTAAATTAGATGATGCTAATTTAGATGATGAGTTATCAAAATTCTTAAGCGGATTTAAAATGATTTATACTAATTTAGTTAATATTTTAGAAAAATTAGAAGTTAAAGAAATTGAAGCAAAAGATAAAGATTTTGATCCAACTTTTATGGAAGCAGTATTGACTGAAAAAATAGAAAGTATGGAAAAAAATAAAGTAGTAGAAGTTTTGCAAAAAGGATATATATATAAAGATAAATTACTAAGACCTGCCATGGTTAAAGTAAGTGAATAAAGAAAGGAAATGATAAAAAATGGCAAAAATAATAGGTATAGATTTAGGGACAACAAATTCATGTGTTGCATATTTAGAAGGAGGAAAACCAGTAGTTATTGCAAACTCTGAGGGTAATAGAACTACTCCAAGTGTAGTTGCAATTAAAGATAATGGGGAAGAAATAGTAGGTGAAAATGCTAAACGTCAAGCTGTGACAAATAAAAATACATTCTCATCTATTAAAAGATTAATGGGTACTAAAGAAAAAGTGGAGGCAAATGGCAAAAAATATACACCTCAAGAAATTAGTGCTAAAATATTAATGAAATTAAAAAAAGATGCAGAGGCTTTTTTAGGAGAAAAAGTAACTAAAGCAGTTATTACTGTTCCAGCATATTTTAATGATGCTGAACGTCAAGCTACTAAAGATGCTGGTAAAATAGCAGGTCTTGAAGTTGAAAGAATTGTTAATGAACCAACAGCTGCAGCTCTTGCTTATGGGCTGGATAAACAAGACAAACTTCAAACTATATTAGTTTATGACTTAGGTGGTGGAACATTTGATGTTTCAATCCTTGAACTTGGTGATGGAATATTTGAAGTTAAAGCAACAAGTGGTAATAATAGACTTGGTGGAGATGATTTTGATAATCGTGTTATTGATTATTTAGTAGATGAATTTAAAAAAGAGAATTCTATTGATTTATCTAAAGATAAAATGGCTATGCAAAGACTTAAAGACGCTGCTGAAAAAGCTAAAAAAGATTTATCTGGTATGTCTAGTACTCAAATAAGCTTACCATTTATTTCTCAAAAAGAAGATGGACCAGTTCACTTAGAAATTAATTTAACTAAAGCTAAATTTGAAGATTTATGTCGTGACTTATTTGATTCAACTTTAGATCCAGTTAGAAAAGCTTTAAAAGATGCTAAATTAGATAAAAACAAAATTGATCAAGTTATTTTAGTTGGAGGATCTACTCGTATTCCATATATTCAAGAATTAGTAGAAAAAGAACTTGGTAAAGAACCAAATAAAGGAGTTAACCCAGATGAAGTAGTAGCTATGGGGGCTGCAATACAAGGAGGAGTTTTATCAGGAGAAGTAGAAGACTTAGTTTTACTTGATGTTACACCACTTTCACTTGGTATTGAAACAATGGGAGGAGTATTTACTAAACTAATTGAAAGAAATACAACTATTCCAACAAGCAAATCTCAAGTATTCTCAACTGCTGCAGATAATCAACCAGCTGTTGATATTCATGTTTTACAAGGTGAAAGACCGATGGCTGCTGATAATAAAACTCTTGGTAATTTCCAACTTACAAATATTCCAGCAGCTCCAAGAGGAGTACCACAAATTGAAGTTAAATTTGACATCGATGCTAATGGTATTGTTAATGTTACTGCTAAAGATTTAGGAACTCAAAAAGAACAATCTATTACTATTCAATCAGGAACTGGATTATCTGATGAAGAAATTGAAAAGATGATGAAGGAAGCCGAAGAAAATAAAGAAGCAGATGAAAAACGTAAAGAAGAAGCAGATGTTAGAAATGAAGCAGATAGTATGGTTTTCCAAACTGAACAATCTATTAAAGATTTAGGTGATAAAATAGATAAAAAAGAAAAAGAAGAAGCAGAAAAATTACTTGATGAATTAAAAGAAGCTTTAAAAGGTACTGATATCGAAGATATTAAAGCTAAGAAAGAAAAACTACAAGAAAAAGCTATGGCTTTAGCTACTAAAGTTTATGAAGAAGCTGCTAAAAAAGCAAGTGAAGAAAATGCCAAAAATGATGATTCTTCCGATAAAAAAGATAAAAAGAAAAAAGCTAAAGATGATGATGTAGAAGAAGCTAACTACGAAGAAAAATAACCAGTTAAGGGAGAGCTAAACTCTCTCTTTACTTAGTTATTAGGAGGATAAGAATGAAAGATAGAAAAGAAATAGACGATAAATTCAAATGGAATGTAAATCTTATAATTAAGAATGACAAAGAATATCAAGAAAAAAAAGAAAAAGCTAAATTATTAATAAACAAAATTATTGATTTTAAAGGCAAAATTTTAGAAAGTGCCAAAAATTTATTAGAATATTTAAAAATAAAAGATGATTTAGATAAAATTATAAGAGATTTATATGTATATGTTAATTTACAAAGATATGAAGACTTAAGCAGTCAAAAAGCTATTAAAAAATCTATGGAAATTGATGAGGTATTAAATGATTTAGATAATAAACTTAGCTTTGTAAATTCTGAGCTTTCTAAAATAGATGAAGAAAAAATGAATAAGTTTATTAAAGAAGAAAAAGAATTAAATACATATAGATTTATTTTAGAAAATATAATACGTTCTAAAAAACATATTTTAAACGAAGATGAAGAAAGTTTAGTCTCTTTACTTACTAGTTCCTATGGAACAACTGAAAAGATATTTGACATCTTAAATGACAGTGAAGAAAATATTGGAATAGTAGAAATTGATGGAGAAAACGTAAAAATAACTCAAAGTAATTACATAACCTTATTAAAAAATAAAGATCCTAAAATTAGAAAAAAAATTTTTAAAACTTATTATGATTTTTACAGAGCTCATAAAAATACAATATCTTCTTTATATGCTTTAAATGTAAGTGAAGATGTAAATATTGGTAAAGTTAGAAAATTTGATAATAGTTTAGAAATGGCTTTAGATAGTGAAAATATAAATCATAAAGTTTATGAAAATTTGCTTTCAAAAGTAAATGATAATTTAGATCTTATTCATGAATTTCAAAAATTAAAAAATAAATTATTAGGTATTCAAAAGCCACATATGTACGATAATTATTTAGAATATGGTATTCAAAATAGAGATGATTACGATATCGATAAATGCAAAGAGATTATTTTGTCAGCTTTATCCCCACTTGGAGAAGACTATATAAAAAAATGTAGGTTTATGTTTGATAGCCAATATATTGATTATTATCCTACCAAAAATAAAAGAAGTGGAGCATTTCAATGGCATCGCTTTGTTCTTTTAAATCATATGAATACATATGATTCATTAACAACGATGGCTCATGAACTTGGCCACGCTATTAATACTTTATATACTGAAGAATCTGTTCCATTTGTTTATCAAGAAAATCCAATATTTTTAGCCGAAATAGCTAGTACTTGTAATGAAGTATTAGTTAATCATTATTTATATCAAAATGTCAAAACAAAAGAAGAAAAAATTAGTTTGTTAATGGATTTTTTGACTCGTGTAAATGCTACTATTTATCGCCAAACACAACTCGCTGAATTTGAATATATAGCTCATAATGCTAAGGAAAACAATATACCACTTACCTGTGAATATATGTGCGATAAATATTATAATCTAGTAAATAAATATATGGATGAAAGTATTATTAAAGATGAAGAAATAAAATATGAATGGATGAGAATTCCACATTTCTACACATCTTTTTATGTATATAAATATGCAATTGGTTTGATATGTTCACTTATATTTGCAAATAGAATATTAAATGGAGATGAAAAAGCTAAAAATACTTATATTAAATTTTTGTCTCGTGGCTATTCCGATTATCCTCTTAATATATTAAAAGAAGCAAACATAGATTTAAATGACAAATCTGTTTTTGATGAAGCATTTGATTTAATTAAAATTAAAATAGATGAATTAAAGGAAGTGATTGAAAGTGAATAAAAAAGATTATTATGAGGTTTTAGGAGTTTCTAAGACTGCCAGTGATGAAGAAATAAAAAGAGCTTTTAGAGTTCTTGCTAAAAAATATCATCCTGATGTAAATAAAGAACCAGATGCAGAAGCTAAATTTAAAGAAATAGGAGAAGCTTACGCAATACTTTCTGATCCAGATAAAAGGCAAAAATATGATCAATTTGGTCACGCCGCCTTTGATGGAACAGGTGGTGGAGCAGGATTCTCTGGATTCGATGCCTCTGATATTGATTTATCTAGTATTTTTGATGAAATATTTGGTGATTCTTTTCATTTTGGCTTTGGAGGAAGAAATGCTAGAAATAGAAGTATGAAAGGTAAAGATCGTTTGGTAAGACTTGATTTATCATTTGAAGAGGCTGTTTTTGGGTGTAAAAAGACTATTAATATTGAATTAAATGAAAATTGTGATAAATGTTCAGGAAAGGGTGGATTTGGAGAAAAAAAATGTTCTGAATGTAATGGAACTGGAAGAATTATTCAAGAACAAGCATCTATGTTTGGTATGTTTCAAACCCAAACTACTTGTAGAGATTGCGGGGGCTCTGGAGTCATTTTCGAAAAAAAATGTAGTGATTGTCGTGGGACTGGGCAAAAACGTGTTAATAAAGAAATTGTTGTAACAATTCCAGAAGGAGTTGATACGGGATATCAATTACGTATTAGTGGCAAAGGAGAAGCTGGCAAAAATGGTGGTCCAAATGGTGATATCTATATTGAATTTAATGTAAAAGATCATGCCTTCTTTAAAAGAGATGAAGAAGATGTATATCTAGAAGTGCCACTTACTATTGCAGAGGCTGCTCTTGGGTGTAAAAAAGAAATACCAACCCTTTCTAATAATGTAGTTTTAGATATAAAAGCTGGGGCATCTACTGGAGATAAACTAAAACTTAAAGGCAAAGGAATAAAAATCACTAATAGTTTAAGAAAAGGAGATTTATATGTAATTATAAATGTTATAACTCCAACTAAATTAAATAGAAAACAAAAAAAATTATTAGAAGAACTAGCAAGCACTGGCTTAGATGATGAAGTAGAATTTAAAAACTTCAAAAAGTATTTATAAAAAGATATTTTGGTAGTATCTTTTTTTATTGATTTTTAATATAAATTGAGATAGAATAAATTGAATTTTAAATAAAAGAGGTTATTTTGATGGAAAAAATAGAAGAATTTAGAGATAAATATAGTTTATATAATGAATCAAAAATATTTTTAGAAAAAATAAAAAATGGTGAAACTCCAATTGAATATATTCCAAGTGGTTTAAATTTAATAAAACTAAGCCAAAATGGTAAAAGTGTGCAAAATATTATAAATCAGTATTTGAGCGATATTATTCAAAAAATTATTGATATTCATAAAGAAAATATAGAAAACAAAAAACTATATATTGCTATAAATGAAAGAGATTACAATAAAATATTATGTACTTGTTATGCTTATGTTTTAATGTGTACTAATAATCTATTAACTGAAGAGCAAAGAAAATGTACTTGTCTTGTAGAACCTTTAAAATATAGAGACGTTGAGTTTATTCATGGTAACACTTTATCTATAGAACCTATTAGCGTAGAAACTTATAACATTATACAAAATATATCATATTGGACAAAAATAGACCATCTTATAGTACCTAAGTGTTATTTTCCAATATTATATTCTATAATAAACACTAAAAGTTATACAGAATATATAAAATTAACTAAAGCTTATGAATTACAAGAAACAACTTCTGCTATAAAAGAGCTTGTATATTACAATAAAGTAGAAGAAGATTACTATCTTCAAAATCTACCTCAAAAAATAATACAAAGACGCCTAGATGCTGCCTACTTATTTGAAACAAATATAATCAAAAGTGTTATAAATGACATTGCTATGAAAATGGTAGATGAAGAAGATCCATATCAAAATCAAGAAAGAATTGATAAAATTAGCATTTTAAACCAAGAATTAATTAAAAGAGAGAATAAAACTAATTTAAAACATTAATTAGTACTTGTAAAGCTCTTTTTTTATTTGACATAAATACCAAAACTTATTTGACAAAGCTACTAATTTAAAGCTATACTTAATATATAATAATAAAGGGTTTGATCATATGAGTAAGAAATATAAAATAATACTTATTTTAAATGGCATATTGCTAACCTTATCTTTATTTGTTGGAGCATCTTACCTATATTATTTACATAATTATGGCAATGATACTTCAATTGTTGAAGTAGTTGATGGTCTATCTATTAATTATTTAACAAATAAAGATATTAATTATGCTTTAAAAGAAGATACATATTCTTTCTCTGTAACTAATAATTCAGTAAATTCTTTAAATTATTATATATATTTAGACAATTTAGTATATAAAGAAGAAAATAATTATACTTTTGCCTTAACAGAAGTTAACAATAAGAAAAAAGAGATAATAGATTTAATTCCTAAAGAATCAAGTTATATAGCGAGTAATATTGAAATTAATCCTAAAGAAACTCATACTTATAATTTGAAAATAACTGGAGGTAAATTTGACGATTTAAAAGCTCAAATTAAAATTGGTATAGAAGATAATAAAGATGAAATATTTGCATCCACTATAATAAATCACAGTAAAATAAATAATGAACCTTTAACACGTGTATATGAATCTATTGCCACTTTAGATGAAGGTTTAATACCATCTTTAGATAAAGATGGTACATCATATTACTTCAGAGGAAATGTTCAAAATAATTATGTGGAATTTGCTGGTTTTAAATGGCGTATCGTTAAAATAAATGGTGATAATAGTATAAAACTTGTATTAGACGACTATATTAACGATACTGCTAATTTTTATCAAACAACTTCCAGTGCGTCTTTACAAGATAAAATTAATTATAATAATTCAGGAGTTAAAACAACGTTAAATAATTGGTATTCTACTTACTTAAAGGAATATGAATCTAATATTGTGGCCAGTAAATATTGTGTTGATGATTCTATAAGTGGGGTAGATGGCAATAAAATTTACTATCTTGCTTATGCTAGAATAAACACTGATTATAATGAAACATATGAATGTTTAGGAACTACTTATACTTCTAAAATCGGTTTATTATCTGCCGATGAAGTTGCATATGCGGGAGCTTCAAAAAATGCTGACAACATTGCATATTATTTATATAATAGTGGTAAAGATCAATCTTTTTGGACATTAACTCCAGGTTTTAGTGAAACAGATAATATAACTTATTATGAAGTAACTAATACAGGAAGACTTGCAACTGCCACAATTGGAAGTTATTATAGAGGAATAAAACCAGTAATAAATTTAATTAAAAGTACATATGTATCTGGAAGTGGAACATCTTCTGATCCATATGTAATTAAAGAGTAGTTAAAAGAGTTAATATATGATAAAATTAGTTTAGGAAGTGATATTATGTCTTCAATATTAAAAGATGTTATAGGTTTTTTAAAAAACTTTAGTCATATAGATTTACTTCTTTACATGGCTATTTTAGTATTGATTATTTTAGTAGTATCATTGATATATATTATTAGGATAAGTGATCAAGAAGAACCTGAAGAGACTGAAGATGTAAATTTAAAAGATGTTGTAAAAACAATTGAAAATAATGAACCCTCTACAATAGATTTAACTAATTATGAAAATGAGCAAGAAGAAAAAGCTATAATTAGTTATGATGAGCTTTTGAAAAGAAAAGAAGAAAAAAATATAAATTATAATGAAGAAAAAGTTATAGATGAAGGGGTACGTGTAAGACAAATAAGTTTAGATAAAATAAAAAATCATTCTAAAAATATAAATTCTAAATATCAAAAAGAAGAAGAATTTTTAGCATATTTAAAAGAGCTTTCAAGTATTAAATAAATATTATATAATAGACAAGATGGATGTGGTTAGATTGAAGTTTTATATATATACTCTTGGTTGTAAAGTAAATACATATGAAAGTGAAGTAATAAAAGAAAAATTAATTAAAAAAGGTTTTATATATTCAGATTATATAGAATCTGAGATGGTTATTATAAATACTTGTTCTGTTACTAATATGGCTGATAATAAAAGTAAAAAAATTGTAAGAAGAAGCAAAAGAGACAAAAAAATAACCATTGTATGTGGCTGCTCTGCTGAAAATAAACAAGAAGAATATAAAAATATTGGTGTTAATATACTAATTGGAAATAAAGATAAAAGTAAGATAGATGAACTAATACTGGAATATGTTAAAGAACAAAAAAACATTACAAGGTTTTATAATGATAATTTATATGAATTTGAAGATATGGAAATATCTCGTTTTTCCTCTCATACTAGAGCATTTATTAAAATCCAAGATGGTTGTAGTAATTATTGCAGTTATTGTATAATTCCTTATACTAGAAAAAATCCTCGCTGTAAAGATTTTGACAAAGTCATAAAAGAAGCCAAGAATCTGGTAGAAAATGGGCATAAAGAAATAGTTTTAACTGGTATTCATACTGGCTCTTATATTAATAATGGTAAAAATTTAAAAGACGTTTTATCTGCTCTAGAGAAAATTGAAGGTTTAAAGCGAATTAGGCTTTCAAGTATTGAAATTACTGAATTAAGTGAAGATATGTTAGATGAAATAAAAAATAATAAAAAGTTAGTTAACCATTTTCATATTCCTTTACAAAATGGAAGTGATGAAATTCTAAAAATTATGAATAGAAAATATAATTTAGAATATTTTGAAAATATTTTAAATAAAATTAGAAATATAAAACCTGATGTTAGTATTACAACAGATGTTATAGTAGGGCATCCTTATGAAACAGATGAATTGTTTTTAAAAACACTAGAAACATGTAAAAATTATAATTTTGCTAAAATTCATGTTTTTCCTTATTCTAAAAGAGATGGTACTAAATCAAGTGAAATGCCAGATATAGATGATATTACTAAAAAAGGAAGAAGTAAACAATTAAATGAATTAAGCAAATCATTAGAAAAAAAATACTATAAAGATCATATAAATAAAAATTTAGAAGTATTAATTGAAAAAGTATATGATGATTATTCTATTGGTTTTTCTTCTAATTATATTAAAGTTAGGGTTAATAAAACACTTAATAAAAATGAGATATATAATGTTAAAATAATTAATTATAAAGATGGCTATTTATTAGGAGAAGTTATAATTATATAAAAGCAATAATTTAGTTTACAAGTTTTTTTGTAAATGTTAAAATAATTTTAAGTTGTATAAATATCATAAAGAAGGGTGGTGTTTTAAGTGAAAATATCAGAAGAAGATATGGTTGAATCTGATATAGCTTATATAGAGTATCAAATTGCTATATTATATCAAGAATTAGCCGAAGAATCTGATATAATCAAAAAAAAATTAAAAAATAAAAAACTAGAGAGTTTAGAGAATAAACTTAATATGTTAAAAGAAAAAAACAATAATAACTCTATAGGAGGAAGATAGGAGATTTTATGTTAAAGAAAGAATTAATTAGATTAAAAATTAATATTATTGTTATAAAATTCAGAATAAAACAAGCTTTAATTGTGAGTGATGAAGATAGTGTGATTAATTTAAGAAATGAGTTGGCTACTTTAAGAGAAAAACTAAATGAGTTAAATCATTTAACAACAAGTACTATTTTAGCTTGGGATAAAGCAAAAAAGACAAGAGAATATTTTGGTTTACAAAAATCTAGATAATTGTTACAATATATAACAATTATTGGAGGTATTTTTGTGGAACAAAAAGATGATAGAATTATACTAAATGAACTTTCCGATTCGATTAAAGCATTTTCTATTATTGGGGCTAAAATGCAGGAACTATATAGCGAAAACCCAAAAGAAGATGTTAAAAGAAAACTAGAAAAGATAATGGTTGAATATAATATTATTTTTGATGAGCTTTCTAAAACTCGTGATGAATTTATAGATTTAGTAGAAAATGGTAGAGGTATAAGTTAATTCTTATCCTTTTTTCTTTTGTTAATCTATAGTAAACTCTATTATTACTAATTGAATTATGAATAATAATAGGAGGTACAGGTAATACAAATCAAAACCAAGTTATGCTAATTACCCTACAATTTACATCTAGTATTATTTTTCAACTTCGTAAAATTTAATGTAAATAAATAAATTATTTGCAAATAGTAATTGCAAACTTTAAAATTAAATTATAAACTTAAAATGTAGTAAATAGCAGTAAAAATATTTTAAGCAGTACATTTATTTTGTACTGCTTTATTTGTTGTAGGAAGGAAAAGAAGTTATGAGTAAAATATACGATATGTATAAAAAACTAAAAAAAGAAAATAGCAGTAAACTTTATTTATTTAAAAATGGCAACTTTTATATATTTATAGATGATGATGCCGATTTAATAAATAATTATGTAGTTTTAAAAAAATCAAAGTTTTGTAAAGAATGTGATAAATGTGGTTTCCCGGTCTCGAAATTAAATGATTATTTAAAAGTATTTGAAAATCATAAACTTAATATTGAAGTTATAAATAATATAAATTTAGATAACAAAGATATTATTAAAAAGCTTGAAAAAATAGATATAAATAAAATAACGCCCTTTAAAGCATTAAGTATATTAAAGGAGTTAAAAGAATTAGTATGAATACTAAAATAGAAGATTTAATTATTTATAAACAGTATTTAGAATTAATTTATTATACCGAAATGATTTTAGAAAAATATCCTAAAAATGAGCGACTATCATTAGTGACTAATATTAAAAATAATACTTATGAAGGAATGAAATATGTTATAAGTGCTTATAAAGGTTATAGCAAAGGAGAAAAAATGGATAATTTAAATCATTTAGATACTAATTTTAAAATGTTAAAAGTATTAGTAAGACTTTCTTATAAAAGACGATATATTAATTCTAAAAACTATACTGCTTGGAGTAAAAAAATTACTAATTTATGTAATTTATTAGGAGGTTGGATGAAGTCTTGTCAAAAACTATAAAAAAAAGCTTTTATGACAAATTAACATTTATTAAATTTATTGAAGCTCATAAAAGAGCAGCCGATGGTAAATATCAAAAAAGAGAAGTATTAAAGTTTGAAATGGATTTAGAAACGAATATTACAACTTTAATTTACAAAATAAAAAATAAAACTTATCATATGGGAAAATATCGTGAATTCTATGTTTATGAGCCGAAAAAAAGACTTATAAAATCACTTCCCTATATAGATAGAGTAGTCCATCAGTGGTATGTCGAAGAATTTATAAAACCTTTTTTTATTCCTAGGTTTATTAAAGATACTTATGCTTGCATAGACGATAGAGGAGCTCATAAAGCGGTAGAAAGAATGCAGCACTATCTCCGGCTCATGAAAAGAAAATATGATTCTTATTACGTTTTAAAATGTGATATTAGAAAATATTTCTATAGTATTAATAAGGATATATTATTTAATATTTTAAAGAAAAAAATAAGTGATAAAGAATTACTATTATTTACAAGACTTTTAATTTACGATAATGATGATTCGGATACTGGCATTCCTATTGGCAATTATACAAGTCAGTATTTTGCTAACATTTATTTAAATGAACTTGACCATTTTGTCAAGGATAAATTAAAGATAAAATATTATATAAGATATATGGACGACTTTGTATTGCTTCTAAAAACTAAAGAAGAAGCAAAAGAATATATGAATATAATAATTAAATTTTTAGAAGAAAAATTAAAGCTAAAGCTTAATAATAAGAGTAAATATTATAAAAGTAATATGGGGGTTGATTTTTGTGGATATAGAATTTATGAAACACATCGCCTTTTACGAAAAAGATCAAAGAATAAAATAAAAAAATTAATTAAAAAATGGAATAAATTTTATGATATTGATACCTTAAATTATAAAAGCGTACTTCTAAGGTGGAATTCCTGGAGAGGTCACGCAATGCACGCAAATACTTATAATTTAAGAAAGAAGTATCTAAATAAAGTAAAATTTAAAAATTATTTAGAAATAGAATAATTTTTAGAAGTTATGTCGAATATATATAATTTTATATAAAGATTTGCTAAACTAATTTTGGTGATAATAAATGAATATATTTTATCAAAATGAAACACTTTATGTTAATATTGATATGGATTTAAATATGGATATGGTCTCTATGATGGAAAGAAGAATTTTTAATATTGTAGAAGATTATGGTATTGATAAAATATCGATTAAAGTTTTAGGAAAATGTGATTTATTTGCTCTTAATAAATTTAAAAAAGACTACTATCATAAATATAAAGGCTATTTAGTTATAAGATAGCTTTTTTATTTTGAATTGAATTATATTTCAAAATCCAATAGAAATTTGCATTTTTAAAAGTTCTCTGTTATAATAACCAATCAAATTGGAGGGGGGTTAATGACAATTAAAGAATTATCTAAAAAAGCAAAAGAATTGTATGAAAACCAAAAATATGATGAAGCTTTTGCATTACTTGATTTTGAAACAGATAATATAGATTTATTAGAGCAAAAAATATCAATATGTATAGTCAAAAAGGATTATATATCTGCCCTAAAATTTTATTATATGATAAAGGATCCACAAAATTGTGATGAAAAAAACTATAGGATTTTAATAAATAAAATTTATAATAAATGTAAAAAATTATCCCAAAAAGGCAATATAGAAGATGCATGGGTTATTTTAAATGCTGTAAGAGATAAAAAATTAAGAAGCAAATTAAAAATAGGTATTAAAACTAGTAATAAAGAAAAAGAGAGAGGAAAAGATAATATTTTTAAAAACTCAAGAAAGAAAACCTTTATTAATTCAAGATATTTATAAAATGGAAGTAAATGTACTTGAAAGATTAATAGATCAAGAAATAAAAAACGGCAATGAAGGGGCTTTATTAATGAAAGAAGAATTAAATATTATAAAAACAAATAACATAAATGATAAAACAAGTATAAATAAAATGATTACGATGTTAGAGGGGTTTGACCTTTACAATAAAAAAATTTAGAGAAGGGAAGTATTATGGAATATTTAGAAAAAAAATTGGATTTATTTTTGAAACTATTAGAAGATAAAAATGTTACTTTATTAAAACAAAAAATGTTAATTTATATAATAAAAGGAGATTTCAAAAGCGCTTTTAAAATATATTATTCTATAAAAAATAAGGATAGCATAACTGATAATTATTATTTATTATTAGAACGTGAAATATCTAAAAAAGTAAAAGAATTGTATGAAAATCAAAAATATGATGAAGCTCTTGCATTACTTGATTTTGAAACAGATAACACAGTCTTACTAAATCAAAAAATGAAAATTTATATTTTAAAAGATGATTTGATAAATGCTATAGAAATATACAAAACTATTATAAATAAAAATGATTATACTTTTCGAATTTATCAGACTTTAGAATATAAAGTATCTGATAAAGTAAAAAAAATTAAGGATGATAATCCCCAAGAGGCACTTTTCCTTCTTTCTCATTTTCCAAATAATTTAATTTTATTAAGTCAAAAAATGAATATTTATGTTAGGATTAAAAATTTTGGGGAAGCAATTAAAATTTATAATATCCTTAAACAAAATAATATAGGTATAAAAAATATAGAATGGTTTGAAATTGAACTTTCTAAAGAAATATCATCGTTGAGAAAACAAGATAGAGGATTAGAAGCTCTTAATTTATTAGATCAAATTAACTGTAGTAGTAATGAAGTTTTAAACAATCAAAAATTCAGACTTTTATATGAAAATGAAAGGTTTGAAGAAGCATATTCTCTTGCTCAAAACCTTGATAAAGAAAATCCTTTATTTAAAATAAATTATGCTAATTTTGTTATTTTGTTAAATGAAAAGGTAGAGTTACATCTTCTTAAAGGTGAAGTAGAAGAAGCTATTTTATTAAATTCTTTGATTTCTGAAAGTATTTTATACGAAGAAAATAATAATGATTTAGTAAAGAATCTTTTTGATAAATTATATGATGGGACTTTGACTATAGAAGAAATAGATAGCAGTAATTTAGAAGATTATAAAAAAGAAACTTTAAAAGTAGCATATTATAAAAAGTATAATTTAAATTATGATTCTAATAAGTTAAAAAAATTAAAGAAAAAATATATAGATAATGAAATTGTTATGTCTATTATAAATAAATTATTGGATTATTTAAAAAGAAATATAAAAATATTTGATCTTGGATTCTTTGATGATTTATTTATTAAAGATAATACCAAACTTACAAGGGGTGTTTCAAATGAAAATAAAAAATTTTGATGAATTAAAAGAAATATCTAAAGAAATAAAAAATCTTCGTGTTAAACATGATTATAAAAGAGCTTTAGTATTAGTAGATAGTATTTCTAATATTGATGAATATAACAGTCTCTTAAATCAAAAAATAGCAATTCTAACAGATTTAGAAGAATTTGAAAAAGCCAAAGAAGTATATGAGAACATAAAAAATAAAGATGAATATAGTATTAAGGCCTATGAAAGCTTAGAAAAAAAGATTTCAATAAAAGTTAAAGATTATAAAGAAAATAAATTATATATTAAAGCTCTTAATTTACTTGATAAAATATCTTCTTCTAACCCTATACTAATAACTCAAAAATTAACTATTTTAATAGAAATGAAGGATATTAAAAAAGTATTTGAATTTTATTATTCTTTAGAACATCCTAATACTATAATTCAAAAGAAATTTCTTCTTTATAAATGTGATTTAACAAACAAAATAGAAGAATTATTTGAAAAAGAATCTTATAAAGAGGCAATAAAAATATTAAAATTAATGGATTCAGAAAAAGACTATCTTGTTGCAGCAAAATTAATGTATGCTTATAGTTGTATTAGTGATTTTGAAGGAGCAATTACTACATATTACAATATCCCTGGTTCTAATGAATTTTTGCAAAAGAAATTTCGTAATTTAAAAATAGATCTTTTAAAAGAAGTAACTAATCTAACAGAAGAAGGAAAAACTGTTGAAGCTTTATACTTAATATCTTTACTTCATGATTGTGATATAACTGATGCTTTAGAAGCAAAAAGATTTATTATTTTAAAAGAAACTAATGATATACAGGGGGCTTTATCATCTTTTGAAAGAATTAATAATCCTAAATCAAAAGTTATTGAATTATATAATGAGCTATTAGAATATAATAATTTATTAATTAAAAATTATTATGAAGATGAAATATTGAAACTAGAAAGTATTTTATATGCTGTTATACAAAGAAACAATCTTGCTGGTTTATCATTATTTGATAGAGTAGAAAATATTAAAAATAATAAAATTTATGATAGGAAAAGTATAAGGTATTTAAATGCTTTATTTGATTATTTTAAAATTGAAATAGAAACAGAAAAGGAAGGATGTGATTATAATGACAGAAGTAGAAATATCCGTTAAAGTTAAGGAATTATTTCAAAGTAAAAATTATGATGAAGCATTAACTTTACTTGACTTTGAAACATATAATACAGTTTTATTAAATCAAAAGATGTCTATATTTATAGCTACAAAAGATTTTGCAAAAGCAAAAGAGGTATATGATTCAATAAAGAAACCAGATCATTGTTCTTTCAAATACTATAAAATTTTGAAAACTGAAATTTCAAAAGAAGCCACTTCATTAGCCGGTACGGGGGGGGGTATGTAGATGCTATTAACACTCTTAGTTTAATTGATGATGATACAAGATTATTAAATCAGCAAATGTTTATGCATTTAAAAAATGAAAATTATAGTAAAGTTATGGAAGTTTATAATCAAATAAAAAAACCAGATCAATATACTTTTAAAAACTTTAATCAAGCCATTTTTGAAATATCTCGTAAAGTAAAAATACTATGTGAAGATGACCAATCTTTTGATGATGCTTTAATATTTATTAATGCACTTCCAGAAAATATTTTTGCGTTAAATGAAAAATTATTTATATATATATCTAAAAAAGATTTTAAAACTGCTGTGGAAATATATAAATCTATCAAAAATCCTAATAAAAAAACACAAGAATATTACTTTAAATTAAAAAAAGAATTATCAAAAGAGGTAACTAATTTATGTGAAAAAGAAAGTTTTGATGAAGCTTTAGATCTTTTAAATTTAATAGACACTCAAAATACAGTTTTATTAAACCAAAAGATGTCTATTTATAAAAATAAAAAAGACTTTCACCGTGCAATAGAAGTTTATAAACAAATAAAAAGGCCTGATCAAATAACAAAAAAATATTATGAAATTATAATAAAAGAAATACCTAAAGAAGCGATGATATTATGTCAAAAAGAAGATTTTGGTGAAGCGTTATCTTTAATTTCATTATTAGATCCAAATGATTCTATCAAGTTAATAATGCAAATGTTGATATATTCTTTAAAAAAAGAATTTGAAAAAGCTTTAGATATTTATATTTTTCTAGATAAAAATGATGAATATGTAAAAAAAGTCTACCATACTCTTGAATTTAAATTATCTTGTGAAGTAAAAGATCTTACGGATAAAAAACTTTATAATGAAGCTTTAGAACTTTTAAATTTATTAGATACTCAAAATACAGTTTTATTAAACCAAAAGATGTCTGTTTATATATCTTTAAAGGAATATAAAAAAGCTAAAGAGGTATATGATAATATTTTGAATGCTAACAATAAAACTATAGAATATTATGGAGTTTTACAAAATGAACTAATGACTGTTATTGATAGCCTAGTAAATGAAGGAAATGTAGGTGGGACTTTAGAATATGCAGAATTATTAGAAGAGAGTACATACAAAAAACAAATTATGTCTTTATTCACTTCAAAAAAATTAGAAGATAACGAAGCAAGTTTTTATTTAACTAAATTATATAATGACACTTTGATTATAGAAGAAATAGATAGTAGTAATTTAGAAGATTATAAAAAAGAAATATTTAAGATGGCTTATTGTGAAAAATACAATTTAAATTATAATATAAATGCTTTAAAAAAATTAAAAAGTGTTTATGAAGAAAACAAAAAGGTTTTAAAAATTATAAATAAATTACTTGTGCACTCTAAAAGAAAATTAAAATTATTTGATTTTGGTTTTTATGAAGAAGTTTTATCATGTGAAATATCTTTAGAAAATGAAATGAAATTTTAGTTTTGATTTTAAAAAACTAGCATATTATTTATAAAAAGTACTTGTTAAAAGTACTTCTTTTTGATAAAATACTAATGGCTATTAAATTAGCAAATAGGCATGTTTTGGGAGTTTTATTATCGAGTGCCGAAGAGGTGATAATAAAATGTTGATGAAAACAGATGACTAACAAAAGGAGGAATAAATTATGGCCGTTGTTTCTATGAGTTGTTTATTAGAAGCAGGAGTTCATTTTGGCCATCAAACTAAAAGATGGAATCCCAAAATGAAAGAATATATTTTTGCTGCAAGAGATGAAATTCATATTATTGATTTACAAAAAACTGCAGAAAAATTAGAAAGTGCATATAGTGAAATCAAAACTATTGCTGATAATGGAGGTACATTCTTATTTGTAGGTACTAAAAAGCAAGCTAGTGAAGTTTGCCGTGATGAGGCAATTAGAAGTAATTCATTCTATGTATGTGAAAGATGGTTAGGCGGAACCCTTACTAATTTTAGAACTATTAGAAGAAGAGTTAAAAGATTAGAAGAAATTGAAACTATGGAAAGTAATGGTACATTTGATGTACTACCTAAAAAGGAAGTCATTGGACTTAAAAAAGAATATGAAAAATTAAATAGAGTTCTATGTGGAATAAGAGAAATGTATAAATTACCACAAGCTATTATTGTTGTAGATCCTAAAAAAGAGATAAATGCAATTAGGGAAGCTAAGAAGTTAAATATTCCTGTATTTGGACTTGTTGATACAAATTGTGATCCTGATGATGTAGATTTTTGTATTCCAGCTAATGATGATGCAGTTCGTTCTGTAAAAGTTGTTGTTGGAGTTTTAGCAAATGCTATCTGTGAATCACGTAATTTAGAAATGGTTGATTATGTTACTGAGGAAGATAAAACTAAAAAAACAGTTAAAGAAGAAAAACATGAAGTAAAAAAAGAAGAAAAGATACAAGATAAAATTAAAGAAGATCAAAAAGAAGAAGAACCAAATGATTATAGTAAGATGACATTAGCAGATTTAAAAAAGATTGCTAAAGAGCAAGGGGTAAAAGGTTATTCTACTATGAAAAAAGATGAATTAATTAGTAATTTAAAATAAAGGAGAATCAAATTATGGAAATAACTGCAAGTTTAGTAAAAGAACTACGTGAAAAAAGTGGCGCTGGAATGATGGATTGTAAAAAAGCTTTAGCAGAAACAAATGGAGATTTAAATGCTGCTATTGATTATTTAAGAGAAAAAGGTAAAGCAAAAGCTACTAAAAAAGAAGGTAGAATTGCAGCTGAAGGTCTTGCCAATATTTATATTAAAGGTAATAAGGCTATCATTTTAGAAGTTAATAGTGAAACTGATTTTGTTTCTAAAAATGAAGAATTTATAAATATGATTGATACTATTGGTAATACTATATTAAATTCTAATGCAAGCGATTTACCAAGTGCCTTAGAAGTTAATTATGAGGCAGGAAATATCAACGATTTAATTGTTGCCAAAACTGCCAAAATAGGTGAAAAATTAACTTTAAGAAGATTAGAAATTATAGAAAAAACTGATGATGAAGTTTTTGGCGCGTATTTACATATGGGTGGTAAAATTGCTACATTAGTTGTTCTAAAAGGAGCAAGTGAAGATGTTGCCAAAGACGTTGCTATGCAAGCTGCAGCAATGCGCCCAGAATATACATTTATTAGCGATGTAGAACCAGAAAGAATCGAACGTGAAAAAGAAATATTAAAAGAACAAACTATGAATGAAGGAAAACCAGCAGACATAGCTGAGAAAATGGTCGAAGGAAGACTTAAAAAGTTCTTTAAAGAAGTTTGTTTAGAAGAACAAGTTTTTATTAAAGATAGTAGTATTAATATAAAAACATATGTTGCAAATAATGGTGGAGAACTTAAAAATATGATTCGCTTTGAAGTCGGAGAAGGTATAGAAAAAAGAGAAGAAGATTTCATGCAAGAAGTAATGAATCAAGTTAATAATAATTAGTTAGACATTTGTTTTACAAATGTCTTTTTTTATTACAGAGTTTATTTCTTTACTATGGTATAATAAAAATAGTGGTGAATATGAAAAAAAATATATTAAAGAAAACTATTTGTTTTATTCTATTTATTATAATGGGGTATTTGTTTATTTATTTTGGAACTAAAAATTATACTAAAGAAGTAGCTGATAATATCAGATTTTCACAAGAATTTAGTGATGTGTCAGAAAATAATTTATATAAATATATTAATGCTGATCAAATATTAGATTTAATAAATAATCAAGAAGATGCTATAATTTTAATGGGATTTTCATCTAATACGTGGTCTCATAAATATGCAAGCATTTTAAATGATGTAGCGCTTTTAAGAAAAATAAACAAATTATATTATTATGATTTTAAAAAAGATCGAGGATTAAATGTTAAGACATATAATAATATTGTTAAATATTTAGATGATTATTTATATATAAATGATACTTCTGAAAAAGATTTATCAGCTCCAACTATAGTGATTATAAAAAACGGTAAAATATTATATTTTAATAATGATATTAAAACAATTAAAGGTAATATTACTGCGGATGAATATTTTGATGATTATCATAAAAATTTACTTATAAATGAGCTTGATTTAGCTATAAAAAATTATTTAGGAGAATAATTATGAGAGATGAAAAATCAAATTATACGAGCTTTATTTTATTTTTTTTACTTATAGTATTTATTGTTATAATAGGATCATTTACAATTTATAAAATGAAATATAATGAATTAAGCCAAAAAAAAGTTATGGATAATAAAATAATAATAAGTGATAAATTAAAAAAAAATAAAGATAAAGATTTTGTTTTTTATAAAGATAAGGAATTATTAAGTGAAGAATTAAATATACTCTATACATATCCCATAATAAATTTAGACAGTACCAGCGCTAATGAAATAAATAACATTTTAAAAGCAAATGCTGATAGTGTTAAAAATTCTATAGTTAAAGATATATGTGAAAATAATCAAGAAAATATAAAATCTGCTATTAATATAGATTATAATAATTATTTATATCAAGAATATTTAAGTATTTTAGTAAATAAAAATAATTATGAATGCAATAATAATTATAATTTAAGTGAAATTAACTCTTATACTTTTAACGTTTTAACAGGAAAATTAATAACTTATGAAGAACTTTTGAATAAATATAACTACACTTATACTAAAGTATTAGATTTAATTAAATCTAATTTAGAAAGTGATAATTCAGAAATTGATATAGATAATACTATAAATAATTTAAGAGAGAATAAAACATATAATATTTATATAGATGAAGTAGGTAAATTAGCAATAAAGTATATTGTAAAAACAAATGGTTTAGATTATAATGATATTATTAGGTTAAATTAAGGAGGAAGATTATGGATATTAATAATAAAATGAATAAAGCTATAGAAAGCTTAGAAAATAGATTTATAAATATAAGAGCTGGTAGAGCAAATCCTGCAATGTTAAATGGTATAAATGTAGAATATTATGGTACATCTACATCTATTCAAGCTCTTGCTAACATAACTGTACCAGAAGCAAGGCAATTAATGATTAAGCCTTTTGATAGAAATACTTTAAAAGATATAGAAAGAGCTATTAATGAAGCTAATCTAGGAATTGCTCCAACTAATAACGGAGAAGTGATAATACTTACTATACCAGAACTTACTGAAGATAAAAGGAAAGAATATGTAAAAATGGCAAGAGAAGTTGCAGAAGAAGCAAGAGTTGCTTTAAGAAATATTAGACAAGATGAAAATAATTCTATAAAGCGTGAAGAACTTCCAGAAGATGAAGAAAAAAAATTATTAGATGAAGTACAAGAAACTATAAATAAATATAACAAAATAGTTGACGAAAAATTAAAAGAAAAAGAACAAGAATTAATGACAGTGTAAAGTAGAGAAATCTACTTTTTTATATTATTGCGTTATGATACAAGGGTGGTATTCTATCCTGATGGTATTTTCTAACTAAATTAACCTTCCAAAAAAGGAAAGATAGAAATATAGTATATGCCTGTCTAATTTATGGAAGAGGACTTTTATATGGAGATAGAACATATGGAAATATAAGAACAACAATCCAGTTAAATTTCAATACAAAGATAAAAAATAAACATGAAGTAATAGAAAGCTATTATTTAAGAAATAAATATGAAGAAAAATTAAGTGAAAAACTAAAAATAGAAATGATAGATGTAGAAAAAGGAGCAATAAAGTGTTATAATGAACCTAGAAATGCAAAATATCAGTGGTGTAGATTATTAAAGACAAAAAGTGTAGAAGAACAAGAAGATATTTTAAGGAAAATAGGTGAGGAAGTAATGGGAAAAGAAGTAAAAGAAAGACTAAAAAAAGAGACAAAGAAATATAGTGAAGATGAACAGACTTATGAATTATATACAGAATTATCCCATGAAGAAATAGTAAAAAACACAATAAGAGCCAATTCTTTAGAAGAAGGAATAAATAAAGGAATATCTATTGGCGAAAAAAATGGCGAGGCCAAAGCAAAAATTGAACTAGCTAAGAATATGCTTAAAAAGGATATACCTATTCAAGATATTATAGATATTACAGGTCTATCCAAAGAAGAAATAATATCATAAAAATAAATGCCTATTTTTAGTAGGTTTTTTCTCTGGATTATGATATAATTTTTGTGGTGGTTATAATGACTAAAAGAAGTGAATTGCGAGAAAAATGTATGATTATTTTGTACCAATATTATTTACTTGATAAGCCTAATATAGAATATTTACTGAAAGATAATTTGGATATAGAAAATGAATATGTTAAAGATATTGTATATGGTGTCATTAAAAATATAAATGAATTAGATATTCTGGCTAATAAATATATTAAAGATTGGACAATTGATAGATTAGACAAAACTGGAGCAGCTATTTTAAGAATAGCATTATATGAACTTAAATATACAGATACTCCTGAAATAGTAGTTATTAATGAAGCAATAGAACTTGCTAAAAAATATAGTGACGAATCTGTTCGAAAAATTATTAATGCGGTTTTAGATAAAATAATTAGAGAATAAGGTGAAAAAATTTGAATAATGAATATATTAAAATAAGTGACTTAAATAACTATATTAAAATAATGTTTGAAGAAAATAACTATTTGAGAAAAGTTTATTTAAAGGGTGAGATATCTAATTTTAAAAATCATACGAGAGGACATTTATATTTTACTTTAAAAGATGATACTTCAAGAATTAGTGCCGTAATGTTTTATGGAAATACTCACAATTTAAGCTTTAAACCAGAAGATGGAATGAATGTTTTAGTAGAAGGACGTATTTCTTGTTATCCTACGGCTGGTACTTACCAAATATATGTTGAAAAGATGGATTTAGATGGTTTAGGTAATCTTTATGTTGAATATGAAAAATTAAAGAAAAAATTAGCGGGCGAAGGTTTATTCGATTCTAGATATAAGAAAAAAATTCCAAAATATCCAGAGAAAATAGGTATTATTACTGCAAGTACAGGAGCAGCTATTAGAGATATTTTAAGTACAATTAAAAGAAGATATCCTTTATGCCAAACAATTCTTTTTCCTTCTTTAGTACAAGGTAAAAGTGCTGCATCTTCAATTGTATTAAAAATTAACGAAGCTCAAAATTATGATTTAGATATCTTAATAGTTGGACGTGGTGGTGGATCTATTGAAGATTTGTGGGCATTTAATGAAGAAATTGTAGCAAGAGCGATATTTGAATCTAATGTCCCAATAATAAGTGCGGTGGGACATGAAGTTGATTTTACAATAGCAGATTTTGTAGCGGATATGCGGGCTCCAACTCCTACAGGAGCAGCCGAAATGGCTGTACCTACTAAAATAGATTTATTAAATTTGTTAAATGAAAAAAAGCAAAGATTAAATAATATAATAATTAATAATATCAAAACCAAGCAAAATAAAATTAAAGCCTTAGAAAATAGTTATATTTTAAAAAATCCCATTTCTTTATATGAAGTAAAAGAACAAAAGCTTGATACTTTAATTGATAAAATTAATAATAATATGTTAAAACAAATAGATTTATATACAAATAAATTAAATCTTTTAAAAAATAGTTATGCTTTAAAAAATCCTTTAAATATGTATGAAAACTATAAAAAAGATTTAAAAGGAGTAGAAGAAAGACTTTTAAATAATATAACTAAAATTATTTCTGATAAAGATTATAAAAAAAATTTATACATAAATAAACTTAAATTATTAAATCCGCTAAATGTGCTTGATAGAGGATATAGTTTAGTAAAATTAGATGATAGAATTATAAAAAATAGCAATGATTTAAAATTAAATGATAAATTAAATATTAAATTTAAAAATGGTGAGATAATCGCTAAAGTAGAGGAGATTATATAATGGAAAATGAATTAAAATTTGAAAGTGCTCTAGAAGAACTTGAAAAAATAATAAACGAACTTGAAAGTGGAAATACCCCACTAGATGATGCAATAAATAAATATAATAAAGCAATGCAATTAGTTAAATTTTGCAGTGATAAACTATCTAATGCAACAGAAGTTGTTAATAAAATAATGAGTGAAGCTGGATCTTTGGAAGATTTTAAAATAGATGATGAGTAGGTGATATATAATGCAAAATGTAGATAAAATAACAAAAAGAGATGAGGATTTTGCTCTTTGGTATACCGATGTTGTTAAAGCAGCGGACTTAGCAGACTATGGAAGTATTAAAGGCAGTATGATTATAAGGCCAAATGGGTATGCCTTATGGGAAGAAATAGTAAAAGTTTTAGATAATGAATTTAAAAAAACTAATCATAAGAATCTGCAAATGCCAATGTTAATTCCTGAATCTTTATTAAATGTTGAAAAAAATCATGTAGAAGGTTTTGCTCCAGAAGCAGCTTGGGTGACTTATGGAGGAGATAATAAATTAGAAGAAAGATTATGTATAAGACCTACTAGTGAAGTTTTATTTTGTGTTCACTTTAAAAAAATAGTTAATTCTTATCGTGATTTACCACTTTTATATAATCAGTGGTGCACTATAATGAGATGGG
The DNA here is from genome assembly GCA_948444795.1 of uncultured Erysipelotrichaceae bacterium. GTDB lineage: Bacteria > Bacillota_I > Bacilli_A > RF39 > UBA660 > MGBC108787. Next base: position 34,091 of record CAOJUX010000002.1, read on the forward strand.
AAAAAACAACACGTCCTTTTTTACGAAGTAGAGAAATTTTATGGCAAGAAGGACATACAATGCATGAAACAGAAAAAGAAGCAAGATCTGAAACCCTTAAAATGCTCCATATATACGAAGATTTTCAAAGAAATTATTTAGCTCTTCCAGTTATTGTTGGAAGAAAAACTGAAAAAGAAAAATTTGCAGGTGCTGTTGAAACATATACTATTGAAGCTATGATGTATAATGGATATGCTCTTCAAAATGGAACTAGTCATTATTTCGGACAAAATTTTTCCAAAGCTTTTAATATTGAATTTCTAAATAAAGATAATAAATTAGCAAATCCTTATCAAACGAGCTGGGGAGTAACAACTAGAATGATTGGGGCTATAATTATGACCCATAGCGACGATCATGGACTTGTGATTCCTCCAAAAATTGCTCCAATTAAAGTTAATTTAGTACCAATTGGAAAAGATAAAGAAATTATTAATAAAATAGAAAATCTTAAAATTAATCTTTTAAAAAATTCTATTACTTGTGATATTAATGATAAAGATAAAACTCCAGGATTCAAATTTGCTGAATCAGAAGTTTTAGGATATCCAATTAGACTTGAACTTGGTAAAAGAGATTTAAGAGAAGATAAATGTACTTTGGTAAGAAGAGATACTTTAGAAAAAATAATTGTTAAACTTGATGATATTGTAGAGACTATCAAAACATTATTAGAAGACATTCAAGAAAATTTATATAATAGAGCTCTTAAAAAACGTGATTCTATGTTGTATGAAGCAAAGACTTATGATGAATTTAAAAAGATTGCTCAAGAAAAACCAGGATTTATAAAGATTAATTGGTGTGGTAATACATCATGTGAAGATAAAATCAAAGAGGAAACTGGCCTTAAATCTCGTTGTATAATTGAAGAAGCAGCTGATGGTCCTTGTCCAATTTGCTTGCAAAAAGCAAAACAAAAAATATATTTTGGCAAACAATACTAACAATATTTGGCAACTTCCAAATATTGTTTTTTTAATACTGAAATTATAGGTAATAATAATGTTGTAAGGAAAGGGATGTATATGAAAAAATTAAAATTATTATTGGTTCTCTTCTTAATACCAACTCAGGTTTTTGCCTATTCAAATAGAATAATAGCAGGTGGCGAGAATATAGGGATAAATGTAACATCTAATGGAATTTTAGTAGTAGGTTTTTATAAAGTTGACGGTAAAAATATTAAAAGTAACCCAGAAATTTTAGTTGGAGATTACATAATTAAAATAAATGATAAATCAGTTAACAATATAAGTGAATTAACAACTGAAATAGAAAATAATATAAAAGAACAAAGTGTAAATATGACTATTAGAAGAAACAATGAAGAAAAAAATATAAAAATGGACTTAATATTAAGCGATGGGATATACAAAACAGGTTTATATGTTAAAGATAATTTATCTGGTATTGGAACTCTTACTTATATAGACCCCGAAACAAAGAAATTTGGTAGTTTAGGTCATGAGATAATTGAATCTAATAGTAATACTAAAATTGAAGTAAAAACTGGAACTATATTTAATAGTATTGTAACAGGGATTACTAAATCAACAGATGGAAATCCTGGGGAAAAAGAAGCTAAACTAAATAGTAGCGAAGTATATGGTAAAATAACTAAAAATACTAAATATGGTTTATTTGGGGATTTTACTAATAATTTGCCAGGGAAAAAAATATATGATGTCGCAAAGATTGCAGATATAAAAATTGGTGATGCTAAAATACTTACTACTTTGAAAGATAATAATATTAAGGAATATAGTATTAATATAACTAAAATTAATGAGTATAATAAAACAAAAAATATTTATTTTGAAATAACAGATAAAAAATTATTAGAAGAAACTGGAGGAATTGTCCAAGGCATGAGCGGAAGTCCTATAATTCAAGATAATAAAATAATAGGTGCAGTAACTCATGTAATAGTAGATAATGTTAAAACAGGTTATGGAATATTTATTACTACTATGTTAGAAGAAGGAGAAAATTAATTCTTCTTTTTTTGACATTTTTTTTAAAATATATATGATATAACATAATTGGTGATTTTTATGAAAACTTATTTAAAAATAATCTTCGCATCTATTTTTATAGGTTGTATTCTATCTTTAGTTTTTTTATTTAATTTTAAAAATAAAGTTGAAGCTAAAACAAACAATATTTTATATACTTTTCAAGTAGGAGTTTATAAAACTTATGATAATGCTTTAAAGGCTGGTAAAGAATATAATATATATAAAATAGTAAAAGATATAGATTATTATAGAGTGATAATAGGTGCTACAGTAAATAATTTAGATTTTTATAAAAAAAAATTAAGTGAATCAGGGATAAGTTATTATGTTAAAGAGATTTATTTGAACGAGGATATAATTAAAAATATAAAAAAATATGATGAACTCATATTATCTAGCAATGTATCTTTAAATGATGCATTTAAAAATACATTAGAATATCTTCCTGATGAATTATAAAATAAAAGATTTACCTCTTAATGAAAGACCTCGTGAAAAACTAATTAATTTTGGCAAAGAGAGTTTATCTTTAGAAGAATTACTTGCTATTTTAATAAATACAGGCACTCGTGAAAAATCAAGTAAAGATGTTGCTATAGAAGTAATAAAAAGTTTAGAAAATTATCAAAATTTAAAAGATATAACTATTAATGAGCTTATTAAAATAGATGGAATAAAAGAAGCAAAAGCTATTAAAATTCTTGCAGCAATAGAACTCGGCAAACGTCTTTCGCAGCCTAATAATTTTCGCAAATATAAAGTGACAAAAGCAGAAGATATATATATTTTTTTTAAAAATCAAATAAGTGGTCTAAAACAAGAAAGATTATATGCTATATTTCTTAATACTAAAAATGAAATTATAGGATATAAAATAATATTTATTGGAACTCAAAATACGAGTATTACTCATCCACGAGAAATATTTAATGAAGCTATTAAAGCAAGTGCTATAAAAGTAATTATAATGCATAATCATCCTGGGGGAGATAATTATCCAAGTAATGCTGATATTGATTTTACTAAAAATATTGTAAAAGCTGGAAATCTTTTAAAAATTCCTATAGTTGATCATATAATTTTAACAGAAAATAATTTTTTTAGTTTTTATGAAAATGAACTGCTTTAAATTTAAAAAAATTAACCATAATAATATTAGGTGGTTATATGACTAAAAAAAGAAAAATATGTTTAATACTAGTTATTATAACTTTACTTCTTTCTAAAGAAGAAATATATGCTTTTTTACACCGTAATATAATTTTAAAAAAAATAAATGATTATAACTGTGAAGTGAAAAATAAAACTTTAGAAGACAATTATAATAGCTTAATTAATATGTATAAATTTGATGATAATATTCCCTATAATATAACTTATTCTAAAGTACTATTTAGAGATGTATATAGTTTTAGTAATATTATCACAATATATAAAGGAAATAATGATAAAATTTTAAAAGATAACTTAGTTATTAATGATTTAGGATTAATTGGTCTTGTAAAAAATACATTCCAAAATAGTAGTGAAGTTATATTACTTACTAATGAAGATATAACTTTATCAGTAAAAATAAATGATGTTTATGGAATATTAAAATATAAAAATAATAAATTATTTATAGATGGTATTACTAATAATTCTAATATTAATATAGGGGATAAAATATATACCAGTGATTTATCTAAATATCCTAGTAATATATTAGTTGGTAAAGTAAAAAATATTGAAACTAATAAATATGAAATAGAAAAAACTTTGGAAGTAGAAGCAGCTGTTGATTTTAATAATATTAAATATGTAGGAGTTATTACTGATTTAAGAGGTCAAGAATGAATTTTTTATATTTAATATTAGATATTTTATTTTTTAACTTTACTAATTTTAAAACTTCTTTAATAATATTTTCTATAATATCAAAAAAAAATAAATACTTTGAAATAGTTTTACTTGCTTTAATAATTGATTTATTTATCACTCATATAATATATTTTATTTTATTAATGCCTTTATTAAAATTTATTAATGGTAAAATTAAAAAATTTAATTTTTATATAATATGTTTTTTATATATAATTATAACTTTTATAATATTTAAAGAAATTCCTATTAATTTATTAGGCATTATTATAAATTTATTCTTTTTGTACTTAATTTTTTAAAAATTTAATATAATTTATTGGTGATATATATGGATGATACTATTAATGAAGCAAAAAAAAGAATAAGAAATAAAAGAAATAATATAACTTTAGAAAATTCTAAACAAAATTCTAATTATATTAGCAATTTATTTACAAGAACACTTTTAAGTGTAATACTTCTTTTACTCATTTGTATTTATACTAATAGTAGTGATAATAATTTATTATTTTTTAAAAATCATTTATTTAATGAAACTTTATCTTTTACAAAAATAAATAATTTATATAATAAGTATTTCGGAAGCATCGTTCCAGCTAAAAATGAAGAGGCGGCAGTATTTAAAACCGATAAAAGTTATAATTCTATAGAAAAAGTAGATAATTCCTATAAGTTTATTTTAAATAATAATACCTTTTCTTATTTAGAAAGTGGAATAGTAGTTTTTGCTGGAATTAAAGAAGGACTTGGCAACACTATAATTATTCAAGGTGTAGATGGAGTTGATATTTGGTATTCTAATTTAGCAAGTATTAATGAAACTTTATATGACTATATTGAAAAAGATAAATTAGTAGGAGAATTTATAGACAAAACTGCTATTTTAACTTTTATGAAAAATAATGAGTATCAATCATATGAAACATATATTTCCTAAGTTTAAAATTAATAAAATAACATATTTAATATTTTTAAGTTTTTTATTAACTGGCTATATAAAACATATAATTATTATTTTTACTATTATAATTTTTCATGAAATGGGACATATAATGTTATTAAAGTTATTTAAAATAGAAATAATTAGTGTAGAAATTTATCCCTTTGGTGGTATCACTTCTAGTAATAAATTAATTAATACTTCAGTAAATCGTGATATTATCATTTATTTAGGAGGAATTATAAATCAAGTTTTTTTATGTTTATTTTTTACATTTCTTTATAAAAAAAATATTATAACTTATACAACATTAGAAATATTTAATATGTATAATAAATCTATTCTAATATTTAATATCCTTCCTATAAAACCATTAGATGGTGGAGAAATAGTAAGACTCATTCTAGAAAAATTTATTTCCTTTAAAAAAGCATATTATATTTCTAATATAATATCTATAATAAGCTTAATGATTTTTATAATTTATAATATAACTTATAATTTAAACGAATATGTAATAATAAGTTTTTTATTTTTTAAATTATTAATTACTATTAGAGAAGAAGCAAAAATATTTAATAAATTTTTACTTGAACGTTTTTTATATAATATATCTTATAAAAAAATTCAATATAATAGAAAGGTAAATTTAAAAAAACTGAAAAAAGAAACTTATCATTATTTTAAAACTAATAATAAAGTTATTAGTGAAACTACAGTTTTAAATAATAGATTTGACATAAATAAGAATATTTGATAAAATTATTATTGTTTTTAAAGGGCTTTCCTGTAAAAACCGCTTGGAAAAGGTTATAAGACTGATTGGCACCTTTACAGCGCGTCTTAAAATAAATAAAGGAGGTATGAAATGAAAGCTATATTCGTAACAGGTGGTAAACAATATTATGTTGCTGAAGGTGATGTGATATATGTAGAAAAACTTGAAAGTGAAGCTGGCAGTGATATTGTATTTGAAAATGTTTTATTTGCTGGTGGAAAGTATGGTAATCCATATTTAAAAGGAGCAAAAGTTACTTGCAGTGTTGAAAAACATGGAAAACAAAAGAAAATTGTTGTTTTTAAATATAGACCAAAAAAGAAATATCGTAAAACTCAAGGTCATAGACAACCTTATACTAAATTAGTTGTTAAAAAAATTGAATCTAAGTAATTATGATAAAAGTAAAAGTTAAATATAAAAATAATAAATTTTTTGAAATCAGTATATCTGGTCATTCTGGATATAGTGAAAAAGGCAGTGATATTGTGTGTGCTGCTGTATCAAGTATTATTACTACTTCTGTTAACGGTATATTATCTATTAAAGAAACAATAAATGTTACTGATGATGGAAATATTTTAAAAATAAAGATACTAGATCTTGATAATATAACAGAGAAATTACTTGATAATATGATTAAATTATTTAAAGGAATAGAAACTCAATATAAAAATAATTTAAAAGTTATTAAGGAAGGAGAATAGAATATGTTAAGTTATATATATAATTTACAACGTTTTGCTCATATTAAATCTCAAGGTTCTACTAAAAATGGCCGTGATAGTGCTGGTAGAAGACTTGGAGCTAAAGCAAGTGATGGAGAATTCGTTACAGCTGGTTCTATTTTATATAGACAACGTGGAACCAAAATTTATCCTGGAACTAATGTAGGGATGGGAAAAGATCACACTTTATTTGCTAAAATAGATGGTGTTGTAAAATTTGAAAGATGTGGAAAGAATAAGAAAAAAGTAAGCGTTTACGAAAAGTAAAGGCTTTTTATATAGGATAAACCATAAGTCTAAGAAATTGGTGATGTTTTATATTGCTAGCAAGTGTATAATACTTGTTTTTTTCTTGTTTAAATGATACGATATTTAAGCATTAAAGGTGATTAGAAATGGGAAATGAATTATTTATTATATATGAAGCTGGATTATTAAAAATCGATGAAGAAAAAATTGCTTATTTATTAAATGAGTATCTTAAAACCTTAGGAGATAATTATCTAAAATCTGGTAGAATAACTGAAAATATATCTTGCTTTTATCTTACCCCAAAAGGCAATAGATTTGGTCATAAAGGTGCTAGTTGTGCTTTTAATTATGATAAAAATAGTTTTAAAAATATTACTTATTTAAATAATTGTAATTTAGAAGATGTAGATAGTATTATAAACAATTATTATCAAAGATATGGAATTAGATATTTTGAAAAATTAGGTAAATATTTAAATTTTTCAAGTGTTATATTTGATATTTACAATAAGGATTTTATTGCGGGAGTAGTAAATGGTAAAAAAGCAGGCATTAAATTATTTAAGGGGATTTCCAAAAATAACAAGTATATCTATTCTAATTGTAAGGAAATATTAAATGAAGTATGTAGTATAGTTATAGAAATTTCTGATAATTCTTACACAGTAGGAGATGAAATATTTTATATAAAATCAAATGAAAATGAATATACCAGAAAATTATGGCATAAACTAGAAGAATATGTTGAAAATATTGATTAATAAATGGTAAAATAAGTTAGGTGATTTTAATGCGTTATAATGTTGTTTCAGGAGCAAAAGAAATATTAAATAAAAGTGAATATTTAGTTAAAAATCCTGAAAAAAATAAAAATAATTGGAATAAGGTTTTTGGCAACAATAATAAAATTAATTTAGAACTAGGTATGGGCAGAGGTTCATTTATAATAGAAATGGCCTTACAAAACCCTCAAATTAATTATATTGGTTTAGAACTTGATATTTCACAAACTGCAACAGCTATTAAAAATATTCGTGATAGAAGAATACCTAATTTAAGATTTATTAATGCTGATGCTAGCTTGCTTGCAAATTTTTTTGGTAAAGAAATTGATACAATTTATTTAACATTTTCAGAACCTTGGCCAAAAAGACAAGATGAAAAGAAAAGATTTACCCATATAAATTATTTAAAAATATATGACAGAATATTTAAAAAAAATAAGCACATTATATTAAAAACAGACAATAAAATATTATTTGCATCTAGTTTAGAGTCATTATCAAGTTATTGGTATACTTTTGATAAAGTTAGTCTTGATTTACATAGAGATGAAAGAAATATTAAAAATATAATGACTGATTTTGAAAAAGAGTATTTTAAAGAAAAAAGAAATATATATTATTTAGATGCAACTTTTAAAAACTAAAGGTGGTAATAATATGTTTGTAGATGAAATTAAAATAAAATTAATTGCCGGAAAAGGCGGCGATGGTTGTACCTCTTTTAGACGTGAGAAATTTGTTCCTATGGGTGGACCAGATGGAGGAAATGGTGGAGCAGGGGCATCAATTATATTTGAAGTTGATAAAGGCCTTAAAACTTTAGTTGATTTAAAGTATAAAAAGCAAATTAAAGGAGATAAAGGAGTAAATGGTAAAGGCAGCACAAGAAATGGTGCAAATGCTTTTGATGTCATTTTAAAGGTTCCTGAAGGTACAACTGTTTATAATGCTGAAACAGGGAAAATTTTATGTGATTTAACAAAAGATAAACAAAGATTTATAGTAGCTCATGGTGGTCGTGGAGGTCGAGGTAATAAAGCTTTTGCAACTCATAGCGAACCAGCTCCTAAATTTTCGGAACTTGGCTGTCCTGGAGAAGAAATACTTGTAAAATGTGAACTTAAAGTTATGGCAGATGTTGGGTTAATAGGTCTTCCAAGTGTGGGTAAATCTACTATTTTAAGCATGATTACAAGTGCCAATCCTAAAATAGGAGCTTATCATTTTACTACTTTAAACCCTAATTTAGGTGTTATAAAATTAAAAGATAATCGTTCTTTTGTGATGGCTGATTTACCAGGATTAATTGAAGGAGCTAGTAACGGAGCTGGTCTTGGGCATAAATTTTTACGTCATGCTATGCGTACTAAAATACTCGCTCATGTTATAGATATGGGGTCATCTGAAGGAAGAGATCCAATAGATGATTATAATATCATCAGAAGAGAAATTGATTCTTATAGTGATAAACTAAAAAATAAAAAAGAAATAATTATTGCTAATAAAATGGATTTAAATAATGCTTTAGAAAATCTAGAGAGATTTAAGAAAAAATATAAAAATTTAGAGATTTATGAAATTAGTGCTATTAACAATAAAGGAATGGATGTTGTAATAAAACATCTTGCTGATATGCTTGATAATTTAGAAGAAGATTCTTTGTATAAAGAAGAAGACTATGAAGATTATGTAGTATATAAATATGAAAATAAAGCGCCATTTACAATTACAAATGATAATGGGGTTTGGGTTTTAGAAGGAAAAGAAATAGAAAAATTATTTTATATGACTAGATTTACTGAACATGAAGCAGTAGAAAGGTTTGGCAGAAAATTAAAAGGAATGGGCGTTGATGAAGAATTAAAAAGATTGGGTGCCAATTATGGAGATGAAGTGCAAATACTTGATTACGTATTTGAATTCAAAGAGTAGATGATATAAGCCATTATTTTGTTTGGTCACTATGTTGAGGTGTTTTTAGTGAGTATTGAGAATAATTTAATTGTTAAAAAAATTTATTTAGACAAGTATAAAATAGATGATTTTGATAAATATCCATTTAATATCAAAGTTGTAAGAAACTTTGAAGAATTGCAATTCACTTCACCTGTTACTTTTTTTGTTGGAGAAAATGGAATTGGAAAATCTACCTTTATTGAAGCACTTGCGGTTTCATTAGGCTTGCCAGCAGAAGGAGGAACAGAAAATTTTCGATATCATCCCAAAAATACAGCATCAAATTTATCAAATTATTTAAGAGTTTGCACTTTTAATAAAGCAAAGACTAAATTTTTTTTAAGAGCAGAAAGTTTTTATAATTTTTCTACTGAAGTTCAACGATTAGTTAGAGAGAATGGTTTTGTTAGTTTGTATAATTCATATGGAGGTAATTTGCTTGAATGTTCTCATGGAGAATCATTTCTAAAATTAGTTCAAAACAGATTTACTGATCATGGATTATATATTTTAGATGAACCAGAAGCCGCTTTATCACCGCAAAGACAATTATCTTTACTTTGTCTTATAAATCAATTAGTAAAAGAAGGAAGCCAATTTATAATTGCCACTCATTCTCCAATTTTAATTAGTTATAGAGATGGAGAGATTTTAGATTTAAATAATGATTTCGCAAAAATAAAGTATAAAGATACATCGATTTATTCAATATATAAAATGTATTTGGATAATCCTGATGCTATGCAACATAGATTATTTGATTAATAAGTATAAGTACTTTAGAATTTAAAGATTAGCTTATTGCTAATATCTAAATAATTGACTTTAACTAAAATTTATTATATTATTTATTAAGATAGAGAAAATGAAAAGGAAATTAAGGGCTATGACTAAAAAAGGAATATCAATGTGCATTACAAGTGCTAAAGGAGGAGTTGGAAAAACTACTACAACTCTTAATTTAGCAGGAATTTATGAGCAATTAGAAAAAAAAGTTTTAATTATTGATTTAGATTTATATGGTGGAGGTATAAGTATATCTCTTAATAAAGAAGCAAAAAAAAGTTTATTTAGCTTCGTTGATGATTATAATAATAATCGTTATAAAGATTTTAGTGATTATGTAACTAAATATGATGATTATATTGATTTTTTAGCAAGCCCTAAAGATCCTAGATATGCAAGTAAAATAACTTCGGAATATATAGATATAATTATTTCTAAAGCAATATTTAATTATGATTTTGTTTTAATAGATACTAATCATATTTTAAATGAATCTAATTTGACTGCTCTAGATAAAGTAGATAATATTCTATTTATAATTACTAATGATCCAGTAGATTTAAAAAATATGAAATCTTTAATTACTATATTTAAAGAGAATAAAATTAAAAATTATAAAATATTACTTAATAATAGTCAAAACCCTTTTAAAGAGTATTTCTCATTATATGATATTAAAAGTATCATAAATGCCAATATCGATTATACCTTATCTTCATCATTTTTTTTGAAAAACATAGATAGTTATGTTATGGACGGAAAAATTATATCATTAGATAAAAAGATGCCTTCAACTTTCTCAAGTGATTATAAGACATTTATGCAGATTGCCCTTGATACAATAGACGAGGAGGCAAACAATGAATAAGAAAAGTTTATTAGATATATTTGAGATTGAAAGAAAGAAAAAACAAATAGATAATGTATCAGATTATGATGTCTTTTCTGATAAAGATTTATTAGATGAAATTAGAACAAAAATTGTTGAAAATCTAATTGATAAAGAAATTCCCAAGGAATATTTAAATGATTTTATTAATGATGAAATAGATACTATTACTAGTGGATATGATTTGTCTGACTTAGAAAGAAATCATTTATATAATTTAATAGATAATGAAATAAATGGGTATGGTCCAATAACTGAACTTTTAAATAGCAAGAATGTTACTGAAATTATGGTTAACAGTCCTCATGATATTTATATTGAAACTGATGGTAAAATAGTTAAAGATGAAAGTGTATCATTTATTAATGAAGAACATATTTATCGAACAATAAGACGTTTAATTGAACCACTTGGTAGAACTATTAATTCAGCACATCCAATGGTTGATTCTAGACTTTTAGATGGTTCAAGAATTAATGCTATAATCCCACCATTATCCGTAAAAGGCCCTGTAATGACTATTCGAAAATTTATTGATACTAAAGAAGGAATGGATGATTTACTTAGAATGGGTACTCTTACTCCATATATGGCAAGATTTTTAGAAAGTGCAGTAAAAGCTAAGTTAAATATAATTATAGTTGGAGCAGCAGGCTCTGGAAAAACAACACTTTTAAATATTTTAAGTAGTTTTATTGGAGAAGATGAAAGAATTATAACAATTGAAGATGCTGCAGAATTAAAACTTAGACAAAACCATGTAATTTCTTTAGAAACTAGAGTAAATAATTATGAAAATAGTGATGAGGTAACAATAAGAGATTTAATAATAAATTCATTAAGAATGAGACCAGATCGAATTATTATAGGAGAAGTTCGTGGCAAAGAAGCTTTTGATATGTTACAGGCAATGAATACTGGTCATAATGGATCTTTAACAACTATGCATGGAAGTAGCAAAGAAGATGCTCTAAATAGACTAGAAGCTATGGTTTTAATGAACGGTCTTGATATACCTATAAAAGCAATTAGAGAATATATTTTAAACGCTATAGACTTAATAGTATGTATTGATAGATTAAGCGATGGTAAAAGAAAGATAACTTCTATATCTGAACTTGATGGTTTTAATAAAGAAAATATAAAATTAAAAGAAATATTTAAATTTAGCCAAAAAGGACTAACAGATGGAGGAGAAGTAAACGGAGAATATATTTTATTAGATGGTATACCTAATGTATACAAAAAAATAGTATCTAGAGGAATAACTGATTTAGACGATATGTTCAGAAAATAGGAAAGAAGGATAATAATGAAGGAAGTAATAATGAACGTACTATTAACTCAAATAACTTTTATTATTATATTACTAGGCTTAATTTACTTTTTAATTAGACTTTTTTCTAGTGTTAATTACCAAAAAAAATTTGATAAGTTCAGTCTTACTTCTTCAAAAAATAAGAGTTTATCAATATTTGATAAAATATTAGTAAAATTCTGGAAATTTATACGTAAAATATCAAAAATACTTTTAAAATCTAAACTTTTAGTAAAATATAGCATGCAATATGATAAGTATATTACTTATGAAGAACAAGAAGATAAAGATAGCTTAAATTATATTTCATTAAAGCTATTTTTAGTATTTTTATTTTTGCTTTTAAATATTTTAACTGCTATTTTAAAAATTCATAAATTTAGTATTGTAAGTTTTCTTTTTACTATTATAATTAGTTTTTTTGCTCCAGATATAGTATTAAAAATAAAATTCCAAAGCAAAAGAAAAAGAGTAAACGAAGATTTATATTCTGCTATTTTGATTATGAATAATAGTTTTAAAAAAGGTGAAAATATTTTAAAATCCATAGAAGCTGTCATTAGAAAAATGGATGGGCCTATTAAAGATGAATTTAAGAAAATTCATACTGATATTTCATATGGTTTAAGTTTAGAAATAGCTTTTAATAGGTTTTATAAAAGGGTAAAATTATCTGATGCTAAAATTTTGTCAAACTATCTTTCGTTATTAAGTAAAAGTGAAGGTAATATGGATGCTATCTTTTTTGTTATTGAAAAAACCTTATATGCTAAAAAAGAAATTAATGATGAAGTAGAAAGTATTTATATATCAAGTAAATTTGTTTTAAAGTTTTTAATATTTATTCCATTATTATTTTTAATAGTATTTTATTTAGTAAAAAAAGCATATTTTGAAGTTTTATTTACAACTAATTTAGGTTTAATATTAATATCAATTTTTATTATTTTATATACTATGAGTATTTTACTATTTATGAAAGTTTTGAAGGTGAAGATAGATGAATAATAAATTATATCGTAATAAAACACTTAATAGAATAGATATCAAAACTAAATTTTTAGGCTCTAATAAGCACTTAAATATTTTTACATTTTTAAATATAAGATTAGTTATAACTTTATTATTATTTATTTTCTTTTTAACAGAATTTAAATATGGCTATTTTTTAGCTCCTCTAATATCTATATTATTTTATATTTTAATAGAATTTTTTGTATATGATATTCCCATTAGAATAAGAAAAAAAGAACTTGAAAAAGATGCCCTAATATTTTTTGAATTTTTAGCTTTAACTTTAAAAACAGGCCATAACTTGCGAGAATCACTTACTATTGCTACCCAAAATATGAATAATGAATTATCATTTGAAATAGAAAAAGTATTGTTAGAAGTTAATTTAGGTAAAAGTCTAAAAGAGGCTTTAGAAAATTTAAAAAAACGGATACCAAGTGATAGTATTAATAATATAATAATGAATTTAATTGCTGCTAATAATTATGGTACTAATATAAATGAAGATTTAAAGATAAGTCTTGACTATTTAAAAAGAAAAAAAATACTTCAAAATAAAATTAAAATATCTAAAATCCCAGTTAAAATAGGATTAGTTTATGTATTATTATATATTCCAACCATTGTTTTTATTACTCTAGCTCCTTTATTAGTTAATTATTTATTAAAATAGGAATTTGGCTTTTTCCTATATTTTTGCTAGGATATACCACTAAAAAAAGGATTTAAATGATATTTAAAAATCCAGTTATGAGTGAATTTGCAAATCTTGATATTGTAAGAAGAAGTAATGAATATAAATTATAAATTTATATTCATAAAAAACTTGTATAGAAAAAAATAATATGATAATATGTATGTAGATGAAGGAAACTTCATAAAATAAAAATGTGTTACAAGAAAACTTTTGATAACACTTTGCTTTTATGCTAAAGCGTTATGCTCATACATCGGTCAAATGTATATGTGAGCTAACGCTTTTATCATGTCTAATACTATAAGTAGAATAATGATAACTATAAGAAATAGGATTAAGAAATCTTTCTTTCCCATAGACTAATAACCTCCTTTTTATCCTTTCGAAGTTTGACCAAAACCCCTCCTGAATAAAAATTTGATAAAAGCAAAGCGCTCCAAAAAGTTTTCGAGTAACACAAGATATTATTATAAAGACTAAAATAAATAAAGCAAGAGAATAATTTGTCGTATTTTGTAAGACGTAAAATTATAAATTACTAATTGAATTATGAATAATATTGGTATATAATAAGAATATAGAAAATAGGAGGAGCAATAAAAAAACGATATTTAGATATAAAATCTATTTATCGTTTTTTATTTTTTTCTTATCAATTAAATCTAATACAAGATTAATTAATGCAAATGCTATAAGTATACCAAGTGTAATTAATAAATATTTTGTAAATAAATTTTTCTCAAATGTAATTAGTACTTCTTTTAATAATTTATTTGTATAAGTCATAGGTAATACTGGATTTAACCATCTAAACCCTTTAGTAACTGTTTCAATAGGGAAGGTACCACCTGCTGCAGCAAGTTGTAAAACTAAGATAATTAAACCTATAAATTTACCTACATCTCCAAATTTAGTTATTAAGAAATTCATAATTGCCATAAATGTATTAGCAACTAAAATAAGCACTATATAATATAAGAGTGTATTAGTTATATTAAAATCTAAGAATAATTGTAATAAAACTCCAAGAATTATAGCAGATATACTAATGAAAGCATGATATGCTATACTTCTTTGTAAATGATTTTTATTATTTATACCAAATATTTTGAATTTTTCTTCTTTATCATAATATAAAACCATATAAGCCATTAAAGAACCAACCCATAAAGCAATTGATATAAACATTGGACTAAAAGCAGTCCCATAACTTAAAACCTCATTGACTGGGTTTGTATCTATATTCACTGGTTCTTTGCTATAATTACTTAAGCCTTCAGCTTTTTTAACTTCTTTCTTAGTATTGTTAATATTATTATCTAAATCTTTTTTGGCTTTAACAACACTAGAGTTTAAAGTGGAAGCCCCATTATACAAAGTACTAATACCGCTATTTAAATCATTTGTTCCTTTATATAAAGTAAATATACCATTATTAAGACTATTAATACCATTATTTATTTTAAGTGAATTACTATATAAATTATCAGCTCCATCACTTAAAGAATTAACTCCTTTTTGTAAGCTTGCTAATTTGTCATTTACCACATCTAATTTACCAAGGCTACTATTCAAAGTACTAATACCATTATTTATTTCGCTATATTTACTAGTTAATGTCTTACCACTTGTCTTTAAAGTGCTTATACTAGAAGTATCCATACTACTAAGCATAGTACAAACTTTTATTATTTCTGGATTATTTTTAGTAGCATCAAGATTTAATAACATAGGGCATATACTTTTATCAAAATTGACTAAGGATTCAGTTAGTTCTAAAGATTTATTTACTCCAGTAACATAGGAATTAAGTCCTTTAGCATAAACGTTGCTACCAGATTTTAAAGTAGAAACTCCATTTTTTAAAGTGTCTACAGAAGAACTTATACTATCTAATTTCTTAACTTCAGTATTTAATTTATTAGCTCCGTCTTTTAAACTTTTAATACCATCATTAAAAGTATTATAATTAGTGTTTAAGGTATTACTTCCATCAAATAAAGTTTTAGCCCCATTATTTAATGATTTAGCCCCATTTTTTAAAGAACTTGTACCATTTTCTAATTTTTTAGTACCATTATTTAATTTAGTAAAACCGTCACTAATAGTAGACAATTTATCAGGAACTGAAGTAACATTATCTTCTAAACTTTTAATTATTTCTTTATTTACTTCATTATCTAAGTTTTTTTCAACTACATTTACAACATTATTAATTATTTGGCTAGCTAAATAATTAGATTTTTGATTTGGAGAATATGTTATTGTAGGATGAATTTTTTCTTCTTCTTTAGCACTCTCTAGGTTACTAGTAAAATCTTTTGGAATATTAATGATAGCATAATAATCTCCATTATTAAGGCCATTCTCTGCTTCTATACTGTCTAAAACAGTAATTTTAAGTTTTTTACTATCTTTAATATTTTTAATAATATTGTTACCTTTATCTCCAATATCTTCATTAACAATAGCTACTGGTAAATTGTCAATATTTCCTTCTCCATATGGATTCCAATAAGCTTTCAAATAGAAAAAACTATACATAAAAGGAATAATAAGCACAGCAATCATGATTACATATTTAAATTTATTATTATTTTTCATAAAAAACATCTCCTTACTTTAATTTAATAAACCACTTTTTAATATAGAAGTAATTTCTTTAGTGACTTTTTCTTCATCTAATTCTTTAGAATACTCAAACATTATAGCTATATATATTTTGTATATAATAAAGGAAGTTAAATGAGAATCACAATTTTTAATAGTTTTTTTATTAATTTGTTCTTTAATTTTTTCTTCTATGAATTTCAGCATTTCGTCATCATATAATTTTAGAAAAAATGTATTTTCCTTTTCATTTAAGATATTAGCAAAAAAAGGACTATTTTTTCTTAATTTTAATATATGATAAATACTTGATGATACTTTTTCAATAA
The DNA here is from genome assembly GCA_948444795.1 of uncultured Erysipelotrichaceae bacterium. Taxonomy (GTDB): domain Bacteria; phylum Bacillota_I; class Bacilli_A; order RF39; family UBA660; genus MGBC108787. The sequence continues at coordinate 51,099 of CAOJUX010000002.1, forward strand.
ATGATAAATCACAGCTTTCATCAAATTCCTTTTTAATGCTTTCAAGTTCTTCAAAGATAAAGTAACTAAATAATTCTTGTTTATCTTTAAAATAAGTATAAATAGTTTTTTTGGTTACTTTAGCTTTTTGAGCTATTTCATCCATAGATACTTTTTTATAACCATATTTAGTAAATAACTCTCGTGCCGTATTAATAACTATTTCCTTTTTATTCATTTTAATCACCACTATACTAATATACCGTTTCGGTATACCAGTATATTATATGCATCAAGTTTAAAAAAGTCAACTAAATTTTAATATATGCAATCATTATTTTATTTTAAGAGAATTAAAAGGAACCTATTTTCTTCCTTGCATCCTAAACATATGTATGATATTATTTTTTTAGGTGATAAAATATGTTAGATTTCTTAACGGGGAAAATAGCAGATGCTCAGAAAAATTATATTGTTTTAGATATTAATGGCATAGGTTTTTTAGTATATGTTGCTAATCCTTTTAGATTTAAAATAGGAGATGTTAAAACTATATATATTTTTATGCATATAAGAGAAGATGATATAAGTTTATATGGCTTTGAAAAAATAGAAGAAAAAGATTTATTCTTAAGACTTATAGCAGTTAAAGGTTTAGGTCCAAAAATGGCACTGCCAATGTTTTCAACTGGTAGCGTAGCAGGAATAATAGATGCCATTGATCGAGAAAATATTTTATATTTGACTAAATTTCCTAAGATTGGAGATAAAATAGCTAGACAAATTATATTAGACTTAAAAGGTAAATTAAGTACTGATAAAGAAGAAAATAATAATGATTTTTCAGAAGTTACTGAAGTTTTAGAAAGTTTAGGATATAAAAAGAATGATATTAAAAAGGTGCTGCCTAAACTAAGTAGTAATGCTGAAGTAGATATACAAGTAAAGGAAGCTTTAAAGCTAATGCTTAAATAATGAAAATTGGTATAGATATAGATGATACTACTACTAAAACAAAAGAGATTTATGATAAGTATCGAAATAAATATTTTAAAGAACATAATATTAATGAATTTAGTAAAGAAGCTTTAATAGATTTTTTAAATTTATATGGACAAAATATATATGAAAATATAAAATATAAAAAAAATGCCATTAAATATATTAATAAATTATATAATGAAGGTCATGAAATATACTTTGTAACTGCAAGAAGTACTAAATATTTTAAAGATATGATAAATGCTACTAAAAAATCATTTATAAAGAATAATGTTTTGTTTAATGATATAATATTTGATGCTAAAGACAAAAATAAAGCATCTTATGATTTAAAACTTGATATATTTATTGATGATAGAGAAAAGGTACTTGATAGTTTTTATAATGGAAATTTAGATATATATCTAATATTAATAAGAAGTTTTAAAACTCAAAAAAGTAATTATGATTTAGCAAATAATTGGAAAGAAATATATAAATTAATTAAAAATTATGAAAGGAAGAATTATGGAGGATAGAATAATAGATGCTGAGGAGAAAAGCGAGGATGTATTTGAAAAAAATATCAGGCCTCAAAGTATTGATGAATATATAGGACAAACTGAATTAAAAGAAAACTTAAGAGTATTTATTAAAGCGGCTTTAATAAGAGAAGAGCCCCTTGATCATGTTTTACTTTATGGTCCACCCGGACTTGGTAAAACTACAATGGCTCATATTATAGCAAATGAACTTGGTTCTAATTTAAGATGCGCTAGTGGCCCTTCAATTGAAAAAACAGGTGATTTAGCAGCCATTCTTTCTACTTTAGAGCCAGGAGATGTTTTATTTATAGATGAAATTCATCGAATACCTAAATATATTGAAGAAGTATTATATCCCGCTATGGAAGACTTTGAACTTCAATTAGTAGTGGGAAGCGAAGGTAAATCTAGAAGTATAAAAATTGATTTACCCCCTTTTACTTTAGTTGGGGCTACAACTAGGGCAGGAGATATTTCATCTCCTTTAAGAGATAGATTTGGAATAATTTCAAAATTAGAATATTACAAAGATGAAGAACTTGAAAGGATTATTAATAGAACTAGTAAAGTACTTGATATGGAAATAGAGAATAAAGCCGCTAAAGAATTAAGTAAAAGATGTAGAAAAACACCTAGAATTGCTAATAGATTATTTAAAAGAGTTAGAGACTTTGCTTTAGTAGATGGTTCATCTTATATAACTTATGATTTAGCTTTAATATCTCTAGATAGATTAAAAGTTGATCAATTTGGTCTAGACGGAGTTGATATTGACTATTTAAAAAGTTTAATTACTAAATTTAATGGCGGTCCTGTTGGAATTGAAACTATTGCAACATCTATTGGAGAAGAAGTATCAACCATTGAAGATGTTGTAGAGCCTTTTTTACTTCAAGAAGGCTTTATTAAAAGAACTCCAAGAGGAAGAGTTGCTTGCAAGAAAGCTTATGAGCATTTAGGATTTGATTATAATAAATAGAGGTTAATTAAAGATGGAAAAGAATAAACTAATAATTATTGAAGGACCACAAGGTACAGGAAAAACAACTCTAACAAATTATTTGCGTGATAATATAGCAGGAAGTAATTTGTATAGATTATCGGGTCAAAAAATTAAAACAATAGAAGGAAAATTATTAAGCCAAAAAATGTATGATGCTTTACTTAATTATTTAAAATCAATGCAAGATATTCCAATGAATTTAATATTTGATAGAACTTTCTTTACCGAAGAAGTATATGCAAGACTTGGTTATAAAGAATATACCTTTAAAGATGTATATGATAATTTAGTATCTAGATTAAAAGATTTAAACTATGAAATATTTTTAGTAATTCTTTATTTAGAAGATACTAGTTTATATAAAAAAAGACTCGAAAGAGAACATCATCATAATTATCAGAGTTTTAGTGTTCAAAATAGTATTAATCAACAAAATGTTTATCTAAAAATCGCCAATGAACTTGAAGATACCAATATTAAAGTAATTAAAATAGCAATGGATGATTTTACTAAATCTTATCAAAAAATAGATGAAATATTTTATATAAAGTAGTTTGGTTTTTAAAAAATTAGAAATTATAGTTAAATAATTACGAGGAGGATTTAAAATGACATTAGACTGTATTCTTATATCAAGCGACAATCAGAGAATATATTGTAAATATTATGAAATTGAAAGTAAATGTATAGAAATAATTGAAAAATATTGTAATCAGAGTGAAGAAAATTGGATGGAATTTAATCAATTTTCTAAAGATTATAATACTTTTAAACCATATTTTGATTTTGTTATTTGTCGTTTAAAGTATAAATTACAAAATACTCAAATGGAATTAGGAAAAACTTTGTCAAGTGAAGGCTCTGAAAATTATATGTATGTTTATGACAATGATAGTATGAAAAAAGAAAAAACATTTAGGTATAGTTTAAGTGATGATACAACTATGAATATCTATCCTATGTCTTTAAATAATATAACAGAAGATTGTGTGATAGATGGTAATAATAACCATATTATGCCAAATAATATGAAAGGCCATGTACCAGTTCTAAATCAATTATTAAATTTATTGTTAATTTCTAATAAAAATGCCTGTGAAGAATTTTTAGATTATAAGTACGATGTTCATTCTTTTTTAAGCAGCTATTTATCATTGATGTGTTTTCGAGTAGATATTCAAAAAAGAACTATTATAACTCAAACTAGTTATAGGGGTACAAATATAACAAAAACTCAAAGATCCTTTATTGAAGAACTTTTAGATAATCGATACACATATCCATCATATCTTTATGATATAGATACACTACATCCAAATACTATAAATGTAAATGTTTCATTAAAATATAGTAATCAATATATAGAGAGGAAAAATAATGAGTACAGAAGATTTTAATTATAATTTACCAGAACATTTAATTGCACAATTTCCATTAGATGATAGATCATCATCAAAATTAATGGTTATGGATAGAACAACAGGTGGAATTTCTCATCATCATTTTAAAGATATTATAAAATTTTTAAAAAAAGGAGATGTATTAGTACTTAATGATACCAAAGTTATTCCAGCGAGAATAATTGGAGAAAAAGAAGAAACTAAAGCTATGATAGAACTTTTACTTTTAAAAGATTTAGGAAATGACGTATGGGAGTGTTTATCAAGACCCCAAAAAAGACTTAAAATTGGCACCATAATAAATTTTGGCAATAACAGTTTAAAAGCAAAGGTATTAGAAAAGAAAGAAGAAGGTATTACCAATGTCAAATTTATATATGATGGAATATTCTTAGAAATACTAAGTAAATTAGGAGAAATGCCTCTTCCACCATACATACATAAAAAACTAGAGAATAAAGATAGATATCAAACTGTTTATGCTAAAAATTTGGGATCAAGTGCAGCTCCAACTGCTGGCCTTCATTTTACTAAAGAGCTTTTAGAAAAAATTGAAACTATGGGAGTAGAAGTATTATATGTTACACTTCATGTAGGTCTTGGTACATTTAGGCCTGTGGAAGTTGATAACGTTAAAAAACACACTATGCATTCAGAATACTTTATAATGAATGAAGATGTAGCAAATAAATTAAATGAAGCTAAAAAAGAAAATAGAAGAATTATAGCAGTTGGAACTACATCAACAAGAGTACTGGAAACTGTAGCATCTAAATATAATGGTTGTTTTAAAAAATGTTCAGGTAACACTGATATATTTATTTATCCTGGATATGAATTTAAGGGAATTGATTCTTTAATAACTAATTTTCATTTACCAAAAAGTACTCTTTTAATGTTAGTATCAGCTCTTGCTGGTAAAACAAATATATTAAATGCTTATAACGAAGCAATTAAAAATGATTATCGTTTCTTTTCTTTTGGCGATGCCATGTTTATTACAAATTTAGAAAAATAATAAAAATATAATTTGACATATCAAATACATAATGTTACTATAACCCTGCCTGAAAGGGGTTCTAATTATGAAAAATTCTGAAGCAAGAAAGTTTATTAAATACATATTTGATTCTTTCAAAAAAAGAGGTAATCATTATTTATCTACTAATACCTCACTTTTTAAAAATATAATAAGTATCTATTTAACTTGTGTAAAGAAACCTGAATTTGAAACAATAATAAATAATTATAAGGAAGAATATATTTTTAATGAATCAAGAATAGATAAAAATATCACTATTGAAGAGCAATTAGGAATTGGAGAAATGTATGATTATATTTGCAGTTTTGACTTTTATAAAGATAATTTTAATATATTTACAACTTCGTTAATATTGCATTCTAAATTATATTCAAAATGTTTATATAAAGAATATGGTGGTAAATTACGAGATACAACTGTTTATTTATTTGATACAAATATTGAAGTAGTTGATCCTATAGTGGCTCAAAAATATTTTAACAGTTTAATACCTGTTTCAAACCAAATCTTTGCCCCTTTGAATGAAACCTCGGGGGGGGGCACTTCACTTATATAGATAATTCTATTAAGCAAATTGTAAATTTAATTAAAGTACAACCATTTATTGATGGCAATAAAAGAACTTTTAGAGCATTATTAAATCTTTTACTGAAAAGAATTAATATTCCACCTATTTATATTGAATTAGAAGAGGCTACAATTTATAAAAATGCATTATTTAAAGCAATTAAAGAAAACGATTATAGTGATATTATTAATTTTTATTATTATAAAATTTGTGAAGCTATTGTAATTACTTTAAATATTGATAAATCTATTATTAAATTTGACAATTCAGAATTAAAGTATTAAAAACCAAATTAGAGATTTTAACAATTCTTTAAAGAAATCTTGCTAATTTGACAAGTATAAGGAAGATATGCTAGAATAACATCTAATTTAAGGGGGATTTATGAGTCAAATATTAGAAGTAGATTTATTATATTATCATGACATAATTGTAGGTTATGTTGGTAGAGATTTAAAAACAAAGAAAATAAACTATTATACTTATATAAACGAATTTAATGAAATAACTCCCAAACTACGAAAAATAAATTCAAAAACATGCAGTGCTTTAGTAAAACAAATTGTTAAGAATTATCAAGAAGAAAAAATATTATCCAAACGAAAAATACCTAAGGAAATAATGTGGTATATTAAAGAATATTTAGAAAAAATTAAAAGATTTAATATAAATCATAGCTTGCCTATAACTAATTTAGAAAATAATTTATCATATTTAAGCCTAGTTAGTATATTGCCATCAAAGGTAGCTAATGAAGGAGTATATATAATACCTACAAATGAGATTGAAATTTATATAACAAAAGAAATATGGAATTCTTATTCAAAATTTGAAAAAAAATCAATAAAACAGACGATATTACATGAACTTATTCATATGGAAGCATCTTATTATCCGATACATATAGAAGGTAATAGTTTAATAATAAAATGTGGCTTTGCTAAATGTAAATTTAATTTAGAATCAATTAAAATATCAGAACAAGACATGTTTTATAAAATAGAAAATTGTGAAAGCAATGAAAAAGAACAAATTTTAGAAGAAATAATAAATGAATATAAATGTAGTCTTATAATGCCAAACTATATTATGTCATATCCTAATTTTGGTAAAACAATAAACGAACTTTGTAATAATAAATTATTAACAGCTAGATATAATGCTGGAATAGATATTTATTATGATTCTTTAATATCTATTATACCAAATAGTGATATGTCAAATGATCTTTTAGGGCATTTAATTTCATGTCATAATGCCATGATTACAGGTAATAAAACAGAGATATTAAGAGAAAAAGAAAAAGTAAATAGTTTAATTAAAACTTATAAAGATGCAGATAAAAAAATAAATGATAGATAGTATTTATTTTTTTTTTATGTTAAAATGAGTAAGAGGTGCTTATGAAAATTAAATATACATTATTAAAAAAAGAAGCAAATACAGAGGCAAGATTTGGTACTCTTAAAACTAATTATGGAGAATTTCAAACTCCAATGTTTATGCCAGTTGGAACAGAAGCAGCAGTTAAAACTTTAAGTGTTGAAGAAATAAAAGATGTAAATGCAGGGATTATTCTAGCAAATACTTATCATTTATGGTTAAGACCAGGAGAAGATATTGTTTCTTTAGGTGGAGGTCTTCATAAATATATGAATTATGATGGTCCTATTTTAACTGATAGTGGAGGTTTCCAAGTTTTTTCACTTGCAAATCCTAAAAACATTACAGAAGAAGGAGTTAAGTTTAAGAATCATTTAAATGGGGATTTACTTCTTTTAACACCAGAAAAATCAATTGAAATTCAAAACAAATTAGATAGCGATATTGCAATGAGTTTTGATGAGTGTCCTCCCGCTAGTGCTAGTTATGAATATATGAAAAATTCTATTGAAAGAACTTTAAGATGGGCAAAACGTGGAAAGAGTGCTCACAAAAATGCAAATCAAGCTTTATTTGGAATTGTGCAGGGGGGTTATTTTAAAGATTTAAGAGAAAAATCAGCTATAGAAACTGTAAAAATTGATTTTGATGGATATAGTATTGGTGGAGTTGCAAATGATCATGAATCAAGAAGTGATATGTATAAAGCAATAGATTATACAATTCCACATTTACCAGCTAACAAGCCTAGATATTTAATGGGGGTTGGAGAACCAATTGATATAATTGAAGGTGTTATTAGAGGAATTGATATGTTTGATTGTGTAATACCAACAAGGCTTGCTAGGCATGGACATTTTTTCACCAGAAATGGAAAGTTAAATATAAAAAATGCTAAATTTAAAGCTGATTTTTCTCCTTTAACAAATGATTGTGATTGTTATACATGTAAAAGTGGTTATTCCAAATCATATATTAGACATTTAATTACTTCTAATGAATCATTAGGGGCAAGGCTATTATCTATTCATAATATTAGATTTTTAATTAAAATTACAGAAGATTTAAGAAATTGTATTAAAAATGATAATATATTAGAATATAAAGAAAAATTTATTAAAGATTTTTATGGAGATAAATATGAGCAAGAATAAAATTATTGTTTACACAACATCTTTATTAATTATTTTATTAATTACAATTCCCTCTATATTACTAATTATGAATAATCATAATCAAAAACTTATTACCTCTAATGAAAAATATATTATTGAAACAGCTAAAAACTGTTATTATAGTGAATCTTGTGTAAACGATAGAATTACTTTAGAAGAATTAAACGAAAAAGTTGGATTTAATTATCCTACTAATCCTATTAATAAAAAAATATATAATAAAGCATCTTATGTAGATGTAAAAGAAAACTTTAAATTTATCGAAATAAACTAATATATATACTAATATTGGTATTTTTTTAATTTAATTAAATATAAAAATTAATAGATTACTAATTGAATTATGAATAATAGTGGGTTATAATATTGATATAAAATAGGAGGAAGAAAAATGAAAAAATATGAAAAGAATAAAAAACTAAAATACACCCTCCTAAGCGTAATAGCCCTAGTCCTAGTACTGGGGGGGGGGTATTTTAGTATATAGAAGTTTTGCATTATTTGAAACAAGTAAAACATTTAATATACTAGAAGGAAGGATACCAAACTTTACCAAAGGAGATATAACTCTAGCAGTATTAGTAGATGGAGAAAAGAAAGAAGAGTTTCCAGATAAGAATGGACATAAATATGTTGGATATGAATGTAATAATGATGCTGAAATAGAATTTGATAAAACAAATTGGGAAGTGAATTTGAAAACTACTAAACCCACAATATGTACCTTAAAGTTTGAAACAAAAATTAAGTGTAATTTATATGATGAAGCTGAGTTAGGAGATTATGTAGTCTATAAACCAAGTAATGAAAGTTATACAATAAGTAAAGATTTAACAGGAGGTAGTAAAGATGCTACAATAATACCTAGTAATTTTTCTGAATGGAGAGTCATAAGAAAAACTGCTGATAGTATTGAAGTTGTTGCTGATAAGACAGGCGATGGATGGATTGAATTTGGAAGTGACATAGGCTATAAAAATTTAATTGGAATTTTAAATTTAGCATCTAAACAAATGGAAACACCTGGAATAACTACTGGCTCAAGACATATGGGTTATTCTAATCAAACTGAATATTGTACTGATTTGTGTGCTGGAGATACTGGATATCAACTTGATGTAGATTTAGTTGAAAATTCAATAGGTTCTTTGAGTGGGTATGCAGAGAGAGATATTTTTTGGCATCAAGATATAGAGGAAACTACACGTCTGGAGGATATAATTATATATTTAGATGGATTCAAGAAGGGGGAGAACCTACACCTATGATAGTTGAATGGGAATATGGCATGTATTATAGTCTGTATGGTGTTGGTACTGCTAACTGGGCTTATATTCGACCGATAGTTGCCATTTCTAAAGATGCTTTAGCTTACTCTAATGGTGAATATAACTCTAAACAAAAATTCACATTAATTCAAGATTAAAATTACTTCAAAATAGTGATTTGTAGTTTCATACATGTTCGTATAGTTTTAACATAAAATGAGTAAATAAAAATCAACTTTATTGTTGATTTTTGTTTATACCTAAAATAGATCCTATAACAGAAGATGCAAGTAATATTAAATAATAACATAAATTACTAGTTTTAAAATTATGATAAATAATTAAATTAAATAAAAATAATATTAAAATGAATAGTAAACCTTGTTTTAACCCTAACATATATCCATTCTTTTCAATCTTTTTACTATTTTTAAAAGCAAATATAAAAAAGATCAAAATCATATATATCAAACTTATTATTGTAACTGTATTCTTACTAAAAAATAAGTAATACATTATACTAGTTAAGACAGATCCAAGTACTAAACAAATTAGAAATTTTCCTGTCAAAATTCCTATTTTTTTGGCTTTTTCCATTTTAATCACCCTAATAAATTTATATGAAAATGATTAAAAAAATATGTTTTTGCTCATAATAATGTTAAGAGGTGATTTCATGGAATTATTATCTGTCATATTAAGAACAACTTTTTTTTATTTTTTTATCGTTTTAGCTTATCGTATAATGGGAAAAAGAGAAATAGGCCAATTAGGTATAATTGATTTAATTGTATCAATTTTAATAGCGGAATTAGTAGCAATTAGTATCGAAAATTTAAATGATCCAATATATCTGACAATTGTCCCAATAGCATTGCTCGTAATACTTGAATTGGTTTTAGCTTTTATAAGTATCAAATCTAGAACTTTTAGAACTATATTTGGTGGTAAACCATCTTTAATAATAGCAAATGGTACTGTTAACTATAAAGAAATGGTAAAACAAAGATATAGTATGGATGATTTACTTTTGTCAATGCGTCAAAAAGAAATTAAAAGCATTGATGAAATTGAATATGCTTTTTTAGAACCAAATGGTAAGCTTTCAATATTTAAATATAATTTCTTTAAAACTAAAGGCAATTATCCGATGCCTTTAATATTAGATGGCGAAATTCAAAAAAAAGCTTTAGAACATATTAGAAAAACTAAAATGTGGTTGGAATCAGAACTTGCTAAAAAGAATCTAGAAATTAAAGATGTATTTTATGCTTTTAAAAAGAAAAATAAAATATTTATTATTCGTAAAAACTCTCTATCAAAATAATAAAAATATGTGTTATAATGTTACTATAGGTGATTCAATATGAAAATGGTAACTAAAAAACTAAAATATGTTATTGTAGGTTTTATATTATTGATTATAATTATTTTTATTTTATTAGGTGGCCATTTAAATAACATAAAAAATAGTAAAGCTTTTAATGATTTTACAAATAAATCTAAATATGAAATAGTTTTAATTAAAGATGATAATTGTTTTAATGAGAAAATAAAGTTATTTAAAACTAACGAATATAATGTTTATGGCTTTTGTATCAAAGATGTTTTTGTTAGTTATAAAAATGAATATAAAAGGTTAGAAGATTTAATTAACAACAATAAAATAACTATACGTGATTTAATTAACAAAGGAGATATTATAGATAATAAAGAAAATATTAAAGATTATAAAATAGATAATAAAATAAAAATTAGAATTGATGAATCATTAAAAAGTTATAAGGAAATAGTTTTTATTAGTTAAAACTATTTTTTCGTTTACAAATAAAGCTAAATTGCAATTAAAATTTTCCTTCACAAAAAACTTATTTAAAAATTTACTATATTTTGTTTTAAAAACGACAAAATATTTACTTTTGATCTGTTAGTATAATAAACATTTCTAAAGAAAGAGATGAATTTTAAATGAACTATTATGAAGAAGTAGAAAACTTAATCAAAAGAAATGAAGTAAATAAAAGAGCTAGAATCCTTGAAGAAAACTCTGATATTGTAAATACTTACTGGAATATAGGAAAACTTTTAGTAGAAGCTCAAGGTGGAGAAGCAAGAGCAAAGTATGGGAATGGCTTAATTAAAGAATGGTCAGAAAAATTCACCAAGAAATATGGTAGTGGTTATGACGCTAGTAATTTAAAACGTTTTAGGCAATTTTTCATCATTTTTCCAAAAGGTGGCCCAACGGGCCACTTATCTTGGACTCATATAAGATATATGTTACCAATTAAAGACGAAAATAAAAGAAACTATTACATAAATCTATGTATAAAAAGAAACTTATCTAAAAGAGATTTAATTAAAGAAATAAAAAATAATGCCTATGAAAGACTTATAGACAAACCAGAAAAAATTGAAATAATAGGATATAAAGAAAAAAATAATATTAAAAATAATATAATGAATCCCATCATACTAGAACTTTGGGATAATCAAAAAATAGAATCAGAAAAAGATTTAGAATTAATAATATTATCTCAATTAAAAAACTTTTTTAGTCAACTAGGAAATGGCTTTGCTCTTATAGGAAATCAATACAAGATAGTTTACAACAATAAAAAATATTTTATAGATATTTTATTATTTAATGTAAAATTAAATTGTTATGTAGTAGTAGAACTAAAGTTAAGAGAATTGCAAAAAGAAGATAAAGGTCAAATAGAGTTTTATATGAATTTAATAGATAAAGAAATAAAAGAAACTTTTCACAATAAAACAATAGGAATAATAATCTCAAAGAAACAAGATAAATTTATAGCAGAATTTGTAGGAAGCGCCGAAATAATTCCTCTTACTTATCAAACTGTTAAGTAATTATCTTTTTAATTTCTTTATAATTAAGTCCTACTACAAATATAATATTGACTATCTCAGATATAACAAGACCATATATACCTATTTTAAATAAAGATAAAATAGTCATTACTATAGTTTTTATTATGACTCCCCAAAAAGTTATTTTCATTGTATAATCTGATTTTCCAATTGCTTGCAAAGTACTTATAATAGGGGATTCCAAATAAAATAAAACAAAGAAAGGAGCAAGAACTTTGATATAATCACTTCCGCTTTTCGTATTATATAAAATATTTAGTAAATTATCTCTAAATATGAATATTATAATAGAAAAGGATATCCCCAATAAAACAGAAAAAAGTAATGCTTGATTAAATCTTCTTTTTACCATTTTCATATTTCTTTTTTCATAAAACTTACTTACTTCAGGAATTAAAGAATTTGATATTGCTCCAACAAAAAAGTTAGGCATGGAAAGTAGTGCAATTGAATAAGCATTATATGCTCCATACTGGGACATAATAAATTCATTAGAATAGCCTTTAAATAATAAAATATTAGTTAAAATTATTGGTTCAAAAAAGAATCCAATATTACCAATAAATCTAGAAGAAACAGTAGGGAGGCTAACGCCCAAAACATTTTTAATTGTTTTAATATCTGGTTTTATTTCTTTCATATTAATAGTAACTTTTTTTGGGATAAAAAACATAAAAACAATAACTGAAAAAATTTCAGAGATTATATTTAAAAGAATAAAAGAAATTACACCAATTAAAATGCTTTTTTTAACAAGATAAGGCAAAATAGCAGCAATTAAAAACAGTCTTAAAACTTGTTCTAAACAGTTTGACAAGGTATAAGGAAACATTTTTTGCTTGCCAAAGAAATATCCTTTGACTATGCTAGAAAGACTTATAAAAGGAAGGGTAATACTTGCCGAAAGCAAAAGTAGATATGCTTCTTTATTTTTAAGTAAATTAAAAGCAATATATTTACTTAAAAATAACATAGATATAAGTATTAAAACATTTATAATTACCATGATTATAACAGAAGACAATAAAATTTTTAAACTTCGTATTTTCTCTTCTGCTACTAACTTTGAAATGGCAAGAGGCATAGCCATTGTAGCTATAGTAATTAATAAAGAATATGTCGGCATAACCAAAGAGTATAGGCTTACTCCATATTCTCCAATAACTCTGGTATAAACAATTTTAATAATAAAACCAAGTATCTTAGTGATAAAACCACCCAATATTAAAATTAAAGTTGACCTTATAAATTTATTTTTCATCTTTTACCACCTTTTAAAAAATATTAAAATGCTTTATAATTAATATATGATTTGGGAGAGATTTTTATGGCTATGGAAGAAATTAATTCTTTAAGAGATTTATATAATATGGTTTTGCCAGCACTCAAAACCAGAACAAACGAACTTAAAAGAAATAAAATAAATTTTATAAATGAAAAACAAATATGGCATTATTTAAAAGAAAATGTTTGGTCTGAAGAGGAAAATCTTACTTTATTTGATATGGTAAGTGACATTCTTTCCGTTAAAGAAATAGATTTAATTAAATATCAAAATGAATTGAGGGAAAATAATGAATGATATAAAAAAGCTAGAAGAATTAATTGCTAATTTAAATTATCTTTATAATAAAGAAATAGAAACAGTGGAAAAAGCTTATTATTTTGTTTGTAATAAATGTAAAGATTTTAAATTAGAAGACTTAGATGAATATATATTACACCCTTTAAATGTAGCATTTATATTAAGCAATTTAAGGGTAGATGCTATAACCATCATATCAGCTTTACTTCATGGTTGTTTAAAACAAGGTATAGCTGAAGAAGAAATAGAGAAATTATTTGGAGAAGATGTTTTAAAAATTGTTAAGAGTATTACAGTAATTAATAAACTAAGTTTAGATACTAATGATTTTGCAAGTAGCATATATTTAAGAAAAGTACTCGTTGGTTTAAGTGAAGATGTTAGAGTATTATTTGTCAAATTAGCTGATAGACTTCATAATATGCGTTCTATTTGGACAAAAAAACCAGAAAATCACTTAAATAAAGTTTTAGAAACTGAAAAAGTTTTAATTCCAATTGCTCATAGACTTGGTATATATGGTATCAAAAGTGAGCTTGAAGATCTATGCCTTAAATATTCTAAACCTGATATATATAACGATATTTTAGCTAAACTTAATAGTTCTAAGAATGCTTTAAATGAAGTACTTGAAGTAATGCAAGAAGAACTAGAAGACATTTTGATTGAAAATGGTATTAGTTTTTCAATTAAATCTCGTGTTAAAAGCGTATATAGCATTTATAAAAAATTAGAAAAAGGCAAAAAATGGAAAGAAATATATGATATACTAGCTCTTCGTATTATAGTAGAAAAAGAAAGTGATTGTTATTTAACAATTGGTTTAATTCATGCTAAGTATCGCCCCTTGCCAAATAGATTTAAAGATTACATTGCTATGCCTAAAGAAAACATGTATCAATCTCTTCATACAGGAGTTATAGGTATTGATGGTAATATGTTTGAAATTCAGGTTAGAACAATTGAAATGGATGAAATAGCAGAAAAAGGAATAGCAAGTCATTGGTCTTATAAAGAAAATAACAGTAAAAAAATTCAAAATATTATGGAACAAAAACTAGAATTATTTAGAAATGTTATTGAAACTTATAACAATGAAGATATAGATGAATTTGATAAGATAGCTAAAGATGAACTATTAAATGAAATGATTTACGTTTTTACACCAAGTGGTGATGTTATAGAACTTCCAAGTGGCTCGACTCCTATAGACTTTGCTTATCGAATTCACACTAAGGTAGGAGATACAACTGTAGGAGCTATTGTAAATGGTGAAATAGTTCCGTTATCTCATAATCTTCAAAATAATGATATTATTAAAATAAACACTAATAAAAGTGGTAAGCCAAGCCATGAATGGCTTTCATTTGTTAAAACTAATAGTGCTAAAAGTAAAATAAAAGCTTTCTTTAGTAAACAAGATCGGGAATTTTATATAGATAATGGTAAAAATATTTTAGAAAAAGAACTAAAAAAGAATCATTTAACTTTTAATGAAATTTTTAATAAAAAAGGATTAGATAAAGTATTAACCAGTTTAAAAATTACTGATTTTGATGAAATATATTTAAATTTAGGAGCATTAAGATATACAGCTAATTATATAATAAAACTTGCAACTAGTGAAGATGAAGATATATTAGATGCTTTAACAGGAAAATTTTCTAAAAAAAGATTAGATTTAGAGACTATTTCTAAAAATGATATCTTAATTGATAATCTTGATAATATTTTAGTAACAAAAGCTAAATGTTGTAATCCTGTAAAAGGAGATAAAATTATTGGTTTTATTACCAAAGGATCTGGAATAAGTATTCATAAAAAAAATTGCCCTAATATAATAAATAGAACAGATAGATTAATTAAAGTTTCTTGGAATATGGCATCAAATAGTAACTATACATCAGTTATAGAAATAGAATCAATAAGCGATAAAAATTATATAACAGAAATAATAAATAAAGCTACTGTCAAAAAAATAAATGTATCTTCTATTAATACTAAATTAGTTGGAGATATTATGTATTATAATTTAAAAGTACTAGTAAAGGATACAGATGAACTAAATGATTTTGTAAATGCTTTAAAAAGCTTTAAATATTTTAGAAAGGTAAATATTAAATAATGAAAATAGTACTGCAAAAATGTAATAAAGCAAGTGTTACCATAAATGATAAAATATATAATGAAATAAATAAAGGCTACTTATTATTAGTTAGTTTTACCGAAGATGATAACAAAATAGATATTGATTATATGATTAAAAAAATACTTAATTTAAAATTATTTGATAACAAGAATATTAAAGAAATAGATGGTAGTATTTTATCTATAAGTCAATTTACTTTATATGGAAGTGTTAAAAAAGGGACTAAACCATCTTTTACGCATGCCTTAGAGTTTGAAAAAGCTAAAGTTTTATATGAAGAATTTAATAATAAACTAAAACAAGAAATAGATATAAAAACTGGTATATTTGGTGAGTATATGATTGTTTCTCTAGAAAATGATGGTCCGTATACCTTAATAATTGATAGTAAAGAAAAATGAAAAGTGGTTTTTTGCCAAAAAGTTTACTTATAATAACTAAATAAGAGGGAAAATTTTTGACTTTACTATTTAAATATTGTATTATAAGCTCTAATTAGAAAGAGGAATATTATGAAATTAGAAATAATACAAAAATTATATCAAAATGATATTAATATAACAGGAGAAATACTTGGGCTTTGTGATGAAGACCCTAATATTGGTACAACTAGTAGGAATTAGTTTTTTAAAATGATAGAGATTAAAAATATAAATAAATTTATTGATGATTTAAGTATAACAGGAGATACTCCTCTTTTTTATAATGAACTTGTAAATTTTACTAGAAGCAAAAAAGAAATTAGAGATAGCATAAAAGATAATTCTTTTATCTCTAAGGAAAATAGTGGATATTCAATTAAATATAATGCAAGAAAAATTTTCTTCTCTTGTCTTTCGGATAAAAACATATCTGTATATGATAGAAATAAGTTAGAAAGTCAAGAAGAAATAGATGATTATCTAATAAGACCCATAAAACTAGCATTTCATATGGATTTAGCTTATTCAAAAGTTATCTTTGCCTCATCAAATATTAGAAATTCAAGCCTACTTATAAGTTATTTGACTAAAAATGGAACTAAAATAATTGATTACTATAATAATCTAATTATGGATAAAAATGATTATTATGAAATATTTAAAGTTTTAGAAATAAATGAAATGGACAGGCCTGATATATATAAAATTAGCAATATATTAGATTTATGTGACTATAATAATAATTTATTATACTTTCTTCTTGCTTTTTCAAGTGATTTTATAAAAGCTATGGATACTTTAGACCCTTATAAATTTGATAATAAAGGTTTTAACAAAAGAAATGCTTATTTACTTGATGGAGACGAAATATTCTTTTATCCTGAAGATTTCAATCATGAATATGATTCGTATATAGAAGAACTTAATAATTTTACTTTAAATCCTCAAGTTTTAACTAAACATATAACCAAAAATAATAATAAATATAAATTTACCAGCAAAAAGATAAGTTTTGAATTTTCTTTACTATCTGATAATATAATAAAAGATGAAATAACTAGCCCTAAATTAGATGAATTATTAAACGAAGACCGTTACGGATACTGCAATGAAAACGCTCATTTTATTGCTTTTACCTTAGGTCTTAATAGAGAAGATGTCTTTATTGTTTCTGGAAAGTGTAAATTAAATGAAATAGATTATTACTATCACACTTTGGTAGAAGATGAGTATTTTGTTTATGATTATAATAATAATATAATAATGAACAAAAGTGATTATTATAAATTATATGAAGTTGAAGTTTTAAATAAAACTAGTACAAAAGAAATGCAAGATATTATAAAAGTAGTAATGGAAGAGGCACAGCTATCTTTTGAATTTGCAATTCTATTAAATTACTTTGGTAAAGAATTGAAAAATGATATTTTAAAAAGTAGAGTTTTAAGATGAAATAATTTTTATAAAATCTTATTGCTTTTTTATTTAGGGTAATGTAATATAAAATATAAAAAAGAAAAGAGGATTGTTTATGAGAATCGATATGATAAATAAAATAACCAAGATTTTTTTCGAGCAGAATATAAATATTATGGCTGCTAAAAGGGCTATTAAATTTCTAATAGATATAGATGGTCAAGATATATCTAGAGTTTATAAAATCTTTAATAGCTTAAACACTAATGAATTACATAACTTAATAGATTTAATAAAAAAATGGTCTTATTATGATTTAAGTAGAGAGATAAAAGCATCTTTAATACTTTATGCTATAAATTATAAAGGTAATAATCATATTTTAAAAAGTGATATATTACTTTCAAGTAATAAAAGCTTGTTATATAGTTTATTAAGTTTTTGCAGTTTACACGATTTTGATGATAAATCCCAAGTTATTGTAAAAGAGGCATTAGATAAACATAATAATAACTTAAATGATAGTAATATAAATTCTATTATAAAAGAGATGGAAAACAAATATCAAATATGGGTAAAGGAAAATATTTATTATATTTATCGTAATAAATTAAAAGAAGCAACAAGTATTAATGAATATATAGATATTTTAAAAGAATATTCCCAAAAATATAATTTCCCTTTAAATGCTTTAATGTTTGAATCTAACAATTACAGTTCATGTAACTTTACTATAGATATGTTAATATATTTAATAAAAATTTTAAATGCTAGAGGATGTAGTTACAAATTTATATTAAATTTTGTTAACAATCATGCCTTTGATTCTAAAGAAGAATTTAGCATGATTTATTGGTTTATTGTATCACCAGATTATTTTGATTTAAAAGATAGCGAGCAAATTTTTGGAATCTTGGAAAAACAATCTATTAAAAATAAGATGGATTTAAAAGCCAGAATAAAGCTAGCTAAACTAATACAAGAAAATATCAGAGAAAGAATAAACCAAGGAATAACAGAACACAGTGCTTTAATTGGATTTATGACAAATGAACAATTAATAACAAATAATGATTTTGAAAAACTTATAGCACTTGCTAAAAAATACGATTTTAATAATGTAATTACGGGACTTATAATCAATGAATTAGCAAGGCAAAAAGATATAGAAGAAAAGCAAGATATATCTATTAAAATAGAAAAAAAATATTTCTCTATTTTAAAAAGAACTATACAAGATGATTTATATTCTAAAAATGATTACAATAATTTTTTAAAAAGTTTAAATGATTTAAGTGATCAAATAGGTAATATAGATATCACAAAAGAAATGCTTGAAATAGATGAACCAAATATGGGTTCTAGTAGTACAAAATAAAAGGAAGAGAATTATTTATGAAAATTAATATTATGACAAACTTAATAAAAGAATTTAAAAATGGTGAAGAAGCAAAGAAATTTTTAAAATTACATTTAATGGATGATGATTTAGCAGTCCTATTTAATAAAGAGAAAAACAATCAAGTTAAAAAAGAATATTTTTCTTTCATTGGATGTTTAATTTTAAGTAATGAGATTATAGCAGAATATAGAAACATTAGCGAACAAGTTTTATTAATTAACAGTGTTTTACCCAAAACGCAAGATTTAAGTGATGCAATTTTATTACATATAACTCAAAATGTTATTGCTAGCAAAATAATTCTAGAAAATACTACAGTAGAAGAACAAATTATGTTAATACTTTCTTATTTAAAGTCTGGTAGAGATAATAGAATATTTTCTATCATAAATAATGAAGATTTATTAAAAAATATGGGAGCAAAAAATATGGTTGTTCTTATAAATTGTTATATTGGCTATAACTGTGAAGTGCCGATTTTAGATTTTATTAATCATGTAGATGGAACAAATTGTTATGATTTAAAACAAATTATAAATGAGATGGGTAATTATTACTTACAAAGTGAAAAAGTAGTAGAAGATTTTAAGGGAAAATTTATGTCTACAAATGATATAGATGATATGATAAATTGTTTAAATTCTTTATATTGTAAAATTTCTTCGTTTAGTGAGATTACAGCACAATATTTTGAAGTTACATTAGATATGTTAGGGATTAAAAAAGAAGAAAAAGAAAGACCAGATTTTAAATTATAAAAAGGAAGTAAATATTAAAACATTTGAAACTTTAGAACAATTATTAGCATCAAATGAATTTGATTAAAAATTTATTAATATTCTAAATTCAGAAATCAAAAATATTAAAATTGACATCAATCTTGTAATGGAATATTAAAGAGTAAAAATGATAACATGCCTCTTGACAAAATTATTTAGGGAGGGGGAGGGGATAATATATATCTATAAAAAGAAAGCAGGTATTTTATGAAAATTAACATGTTAAAAGAAATAGTAATACTATTAAAAGAGAAAAATATAACAATTGATTTTGCCGAAAAATTTATTAAGTTTATGGCTAACTTTGAAGAAAAAGATATCAAAATGTTTTATGAAAAACTTAAAACTTTAGATGAAGATGATTTAGATAACATAATAAGTTTAGTTAACGTTTGGCAAACATATCATTTGCCAGTTAATTTAAGAAAAGATTTACTAGTTTTTGTTTTACTTTATGATGTAGATTATTTTCAAAAAGCTATTTTAGTATCTGATAATTTCTTAAAGGAAGATAATAGAGATATAATGTCAAATATAATAGATTTACTTAAAGAGCAACACTTATATTCTGCTGCTTTATATGCTATTATTAAAAATGCTTTTGAAGATGAAAGTTTAAAATCAGCTAGTGAAATATTTAATAAGATTAACGCCGATTTTAACGAAAAAGCAAATGTTTTAGATGATTTATATAGTAAATTAACGTTCATTGATTATGAATATGATAATGAGGATATCACATACATTATGAGTGAATTTGCTGGAGCAAATAAAAACATTATAGAAAAGGTCACAAATATTATTGAAAAAAATAGATATACTAAACAAGTAATTATTAAGATTTTAAAAATTACTAACAATATATTAAATACTGAAGAAAAATTATTGCATCTAGAAAGAGTGCTTAGCATAAGTAAAACAAGGAAGAAACAAGGAATAACTAATTTTAATTTATTTTGGGAATATGTAACAAATCCTTTCTTGTTAAAAACCATAAGTTCAAAGGGTGAATACTTATTCTCCTTTACTATAGCAATTGGAGAAAAATATGGTTTTAATGATTATATAATAACTGCTATTTTAAATACATATGTAAACGAAAAGCTATCTATTAATGAAATACTACAAGGAGCTTTTGATAGAGCTGAACAAGAGTATTTAACAATTATTAAAGAGTATTTAAAAGAACATGTAACTTTTGACAATTATGATGAGCTTCATAAAGTTTTAAGTAAATTATGTAAAAATGCTGGTGATATTGATTTAACAGAAGAAATGCTTTCATTTGAAGATGAACCAACTAGTTCATCTGGTGATAGAAAGAGAAAATTAAAAAGTGAAAATTAACATAATGGAAAAATGTATGAAAAAATAAATCTGATAATTTTATTCCAAAATATAAAAAGTGCAGACGTCATCTGCACAAATTCATAAATACGCCAAAAATTTTCATTTGACTTAAGCTATTCTTTGTAATAAAATATTAATAGATAATTTTTATGGAAAAGAAAAAGTAAAAATATAAGTTTTATTAAAGAGAGGATATCTAAAGCTGAAAGATATCTATAAAAATATATTTTGAAAGACAACTTTTCATTAACATAAAAACGCTGATATAGCGATAAAAAATAAAGAGTACCTAGTAAAGTAAGGTGGCACCGCGGGGATAAATCCTCGTCCTTACATTTACTAGGTTTTTTATATTTAAAAGGAGAAGATGAAAATGATTTTAAAACCTAAAGGATGCTATGATGTTATAGATAAGGAAGCATTAAAATTTAAAAAGATAAATAGAATAATAGAATATTATTGTGATTTTTATAATTATGAATATATAAGAACACCTTTATTTGAAGCCAGTGATTTATATCATAGAAGTGTGGGAGATACATCGGATATAGTCACTAAAGAAACTTATGATTTTGAAGATAGAAGTGGTAGAAAATTAACTTTAAGACCTGAGGGAACAGCAGGAGTTGTAAGAAGCTTTATTGAAAATAAAATGTATGGCGGATCTTTACCTAGAAAGTTTTATTATAATGGTACCATGTATCGTTATGAGCGTCCTGGTAATGGCCGAAATAGAGAATTCACTCAATTTGGAGTTGAGGTTTTAGGAAGTAATGACGAGGCTATTGATGCAGAGGTTATATCTTTTGGTTATCGTTTATTTGAAGAACTTGGGTTTAAAGATTTAACTGTTAAAATAAATAATTTAGGAGATAAAAAGAGTCGTGAAAGTTATAAAAATGCTTTAGTTGAATATTTAAAACCTCATATTAATGATTTATGTGCTGATTGTCAAAAAAGAATCAAAACTAATCCTTTAAGAATACTTGACTGTAAAGTAGATGCAGAAAGTAGTATTTTAAAAAATGCCCCTAGTATTTTAGACTATCAAAGTAAAGAATCAAATGATAGATTTAATAAAGTCTTAGAATATTTAAGATATTTAGATGTTGATTATGAGGTAGATAAAACCTTAGTTAGAGGGCTTGATTATTATGATTATACAGTCTTTGAAATAATATCTCCTCTAGAAGTATTAAAAGGTGCATCAACCATATGTGCTGGAGGACGTTATAATAACTTAACAGAAGTTTTAGATGGACCGCAGGTTCCATGCATAGGCTTTGCAAGTGGCCTTGAAAGAGTTTCTCTTGCTCTTGATGAAATAGAAACCGTAGAAAAACCAAGACTTGATGTCTATATTATGTATATAAATGAAGAAGAGAAAATTAAATGTTTAACTTTGGCCCAAGATTTAAGAAATTCTGGTGTATGTGTAGATTACAATTCTTTAGGGAAATCTTTAAAGTCTCAATTTAAAGATGCTGATAGAATGGGCGCAGATAAACTTATTATTTTAAATAGTGAAGATTTAAATAAAGGATTAATTACCGTTAAAGATAATTTAACTAAAGAAGAAGTAAAAATAGACGAAAACGAAATAATAGATTATATTGTTTCTAATGTATAAGGTTATGTATATGAATGAAGAAGGAATAAAATTTTTAAATAAATTATATCAAGATTTACATTTAAAAGAAGAAGTTATGCATACGGCATTAAAAAGTGATGATAAAAACCAAAAAGTAAAAAGATATTTAGAAAGATTAGAAAGAGTAAATAGTAAAGCAACTTCACATAATAGTGAAGAATTATTAAAAAAATTATATTATGATAAATATGTTATTAAAAGTGAAGATGTACCAGATTCTTACTTTGAATTACAAAAAAGACTTGCATTTGAAAGAGGTTATGGGAAAATAAATATAACTGATGAAATCAAAAAAATGGCAATAGAAACAATTATTAAAGATCAAAAATATTCACTTGCTATATGGCTTGATTATTTTCTCTCTCCTGATACCAATCATTATCCTATGTGGTTTAAATATTATGCTTTTCAAGGAATGTTAAGATTAGGAGAATATGATAAAGAAACAGAAAAATTCAAAAAAAGGACAAAATATACAACAGTTAAATTTATAGATTTAAATAGAGAAGCTTTAGCATATACCTATGATTCAATAGTAAATTCACTAAATAAAGAAAAAATAGATGATGAAAAATTAGCAGAACTTGTAAACAATAGTAATTTTGGAAAAATATATACTTATTTTATTAAATTATTTGATAATCAAAAGAAAAATATTACTAGTAATGAAGGAATATGGAAATTATTTGAAAAAGGCAGTGATCCTAGTATTTTAGTAAATACATTAGAAGGAAAGGGAACTGGCTGGTGCACAGCGGGGATAGCAACTTGTAAAAAGCAGTTAGCTCATGGAGATTTTCATATTTATTATACTAAAGATGAAAAAGGAGAATTTAATCAGCCCAGAATTGCAATTAGAATGGAAGATGCTAAAATAGGAGAAATAAGAGGTATAGCATCTCATCAAAACTTAGAACCAGAAATGCAAAATGTTTTAGCAGAAAAATTAGAAGAATTCCCTGATAAAGAAGCTTATTTTAAAAAAGCTAATGATATGGAAAGATTAACTAAAATTTATCAAGAAAAAGATTCAAGAGAATTTACTATAGAAGAATTAAAATTTTTATATGAAGTAAATAGTAAAATAACTGGTTTCGGATATCAAAAAGATCCTAGAATAGATGAAATACTAAATCAAAGAAATTTTAAAGAAGATTTAGCAAAAGTATTTAATTGTTCTAAAGATGAAATATCAAACAATACAGATGATGTATTAAATGGAAAAAAAATAGTTTATTTTTATAATTGTTTAGATTTAATGCATTTAACCAGTGCTGAAGGATTAAAATTTCCAGAACATATTGGCGGTTATTTGGATTTAAGTGGTTTAACTAGCGCTGAAGGATTAAAATTTCCAGAACATATTAAAGGCGATTTAGATTTAAGAAGTTTAACTAGTGCAAAAGGTTTAGAATTACCAGAACACATTGGTGGTTATTTAGATTTAAGAAGTTTAACTAGTGCTGAAAGATTAAAATTTCCAGAACATATTAAAGGCGATTTAGATTTAAGAAGTTTAACTAGTGCAAAAGGTTTAGAATTACCAGAACACATTGGTGGTTATTTAGATTTAAGAAGTTTAACTAGTGC
>CAOJUX010000003.1 GCA_948444795.1 uncultured Erysipelotrichaceae bacterium
TTCCTCTTCTTTATAATTTTTTATATTTTCTTTAGTTATTGACATAAATACCCCCCCCCCGAACTACTCGGAGGTACTCATTTTTTCAATCTGTATCTATTTTATCATAGTAATAATTATTGTCAAGAAATCATAAATTAATTTTAAATATTAACTTAAGTTAAAGCATTTAAAAACTGCATTTGTTATGCAGCTTTTTTATCATTATTTAAACCATATTTACGATTAAATTTCTCAATATTTCCAGCTCTTTTAGCTTTTCCTTGTTGTCCTGTATAAAAAGGATGACAATTGCTACAAATTTCAACTTCTATATTTTCTTTAGTTGATCTTGTTTTAAATGATGCTCCACAAGCACATTTAATAGTAGCTTCTTTCATTTCTGGATGAATATTAGCTTTCATAATATACACTCCTTTCGCCATACCTAATCCTAGGCATAGTAATTTCTTCGTCTTTTGTATTATATCATATATTATAAATGTTTCAATATTTAATAACTATTTTTAGCTAAATTTAATGTTTTTTTATTAATTATCCATAAAATTATATTTAATAAAAATAAATATATGATATTATCATTAAATCCATATAACCAATAACATACAATATTTATAACTAATATTAATAAATATATAATGGAAAAAATATTATTTTTATTAACTACTATTATTAATATAAGAATAAATATATTAATTGTGAATATTATATCATACCCGAAATTTATTAATGATATTTCAAAATATTTAGTTGTAACAAAAATTATTATAATGTTAACAAATCCATTAATAATTTTATAAATTAAAATTGTGATTAAAATACTTATACTTTTTCTTAAATACCACTTTTTAGATGTAGTTCTAGTAAATATATTTATCTTTGAATATATAATATCTTGCATTATGAGATAATACACTATATATATATTAAATGCTATTAAGAATATTTTTGATAAAATAAGTAAAATATGAGAATCTTTAGGAAAATTGCCATATAATAAATTAATTAAATTGATATCTGTATTTTTATAT
The DNA here is from genome assembly GCA_948444795.1 of uncultured Erysipelotrichaceae bacterium. Classification (GTDB taxonomy): domain Bacteria; phylum Bacillota_I; class Bacilli_A; order RF39; family UBA660; genus MGBC108787. The sequence continues at coordinate 1,032 of CAOJUX010000003.1, forward strand.
ACTAAAGTAATCCCTATTAATAAAATTATTTCTAATATAATAAAAAATATAATTTGTTTTATTTTAGAATTTAAATCATAAAGAGTTTTTATATTATAATATTTCATACATCCCAGTCCTTTTTTATATTATTACTAATTTTAAAAAGAATTAAATCTATTATAATTAATATTAAATATTGTATAATTGAAAAATTTATATCTAAAGTTATATTTTCAAAATTAAAATAAGATATATAATAGCCAAAAAAAAGTTTAAATTTTGTAATTATTATAGAATTATACGGATATAATATTATAGAAATTGATATTAAAATTGAAAATATTAGGCTAGTTATAGAATTAAATATATATAAACTATAATAGATAAATAATGAAAGTAAATTTATTATTATACTTACTCTTATAAAATGATAAAAAAAGTAAATTATAATATTAATACCACTTATATATAAGTTAAAATCAAATAATCCAGGGCTTTTAAAAAAGAATAAAATCGAATTTAACATAATTGAAATTAATAAAATTAGAGTATTTGCTAGAATAAGTACTTTAGACATTTCTTTTTTAAATACTATTTTATTTTTGTACCTATTTATTAATGAATAATTATTTTTATAAATATCATAAATATTTATAGTATTTATAAATATACAGAGAGATAAAATAGCGATAACCCAGGGACTACTATAAATATTTAGCATTCCTTCAAAAAAACTCTTATTATCTGAAACATTAAATATACCATAAAAACTATTAATTATTAATATTAAAAATACTGCTTTAAATTTATAATTATTTATATTATTTTTAACAAAATTAATTTCTCTTATTAAACTTTTCTTTTTCATATTTTTCTAAATTACCTTTATTAAATTTATAAACATTATCACACAAATATTCAATATCTTCTTTAATATGAGAAGCAATTATAATTATTTTATTTTTTTTATTTTTTATTAAATAATCTCTAAATTTTTTAGCACTATCATCTTCTACTCCATTTAAGGGTTCATCGAAAATCATTACGTTGGGATTTTCCATAATTACTTGAGCCAAACCTAGTTTTTGTTTCATCCCTAGAGAATATTTACTATATTTTTTATCTTTCTCTGATATAATATTGACTATCTCCATAGCATTTAAAATATCATTATCATTTATTTTATTTTCTATATCTGCTAATAACTTTAAATTTTGATATCCTGTTAAATCGGGAATAAAGTTTGGACTTTCTATTAAAGCTCTTGTATTTGGGGGAAAATTATTTTCTTTAAAAATATCTTTCTTATCATATAAAATATTGCCAGTAGTTGGATAGTAAAATCCACAAAGTATTTTTAAAAATACACTTTTACCTGAACCATTTTTACCAATCAAACCATAAATATTACCGCTTTCAAACGTAATATTAATATTGTTTAATATTTCTATATCTTTAAAATTTTTGGTTAAATTTTTTACTTCTATTTTCACTATAATCACCTCAACTTATTATTTCACAATTAATAATTGTTTTTTCTTTATTTTTATATTTAATAAATACAACTATAAAGGATAAAAATGCATATATTAAACCTACTAAAAGAAAAGGAAAATATCCATATACTCCTTTATAACTATAAATATCATATATATTTAAAATAGATTGTATTGGAATATGAAGTATTTTATAAAATAAAACTCCAGTTATTAACACTTCATTAATTATTTCAATACTTAAAAATGTTAAATACGATTCTATTATAGATACTAAAGTACTTTTATTTTTATTTATAAATAATAATCCTAAATTAGCATAAAAAATACTGAATAATATTAAATTTATAATAAAAATTATAAAAAAAGGTATAAAATTAATTAAATATTGTTCATCGTACGTTGAATATGAATGAGTAAGAGCATATGTATAGTCAAAATTCCAATGAGAGATAAATCCTGCTATTAAAAATAAAATTAACATTACAATAGGAATTATAAAAATACTTTTATAGGCATTTTTAAATAAATGTTTTAAATAATTTTTATATCCTTTTCTAATTGAATAATATTTGATATATGAGCTTTTCATTTCTTTAGAAATATACCAAATACTAGGAATTATAATAAATAAGGGCCCTAGTATAAATAAAATATCTATAGGTTTATCAGTTATTAAAGAATAAAAAGTTGTATATGTGTCAAATTTCTTATATTCATTTTCTAATTTTAAAATCTGTTCACATTTTATATCTTTGTTATTTTCATTTATACATTCTTTTTTCATTAATTTAATATTATTATCAATTTTTTTATAGTTTATATAATATTTAGCACTTCCTATAAAAGTAATTGTTAATAATATTAAAAAAGAAATTAATATTGCTTTATTTTTTAGTATTTTTTTCATTTTTTACCTCATTATAAAAATATTAGTAAAGAGAATATAACTATTTTTAAAGAGCTCTATTATCTAGATACCAACCGCCAGAATGACTAGCAGTTGTAATTGCTCCTTTTTCTCTTCTAAGTATTAAATCGTATGATTCTCCTGCAAATACATTTATCGCATTTGAACCCCAACTTTTTGTTTCGTTTTTACTTAAAGTAATAAATCCTGTAGTTCCATTACTTGATTTTGTTTTAGCTTTTACATTTACCATTGCTGAAGTTGTATTATCTACTGTTCCACTACTACGGTAATATTGTTCCCCATCATATTCTTTAGTTTGAGTAGATGCAGTTATTTCACCACCCCATCGAGGTAATGTAACACCTACTATAGATTGATAACCATTTCTATAAGCAACTGCAACAGCGGATGAAAATACACAAGAAATAATAAAAGCTATACTTGTCCATTTTAAATATTTCATATGACCATTCCTTTCCAACATATTCTCTTTACTGACTAGAGTATAAAATAAAAATAATTAATAAAATAATTAATAAGTCTTAAATTTATATTTTCATGTCTATTTTTGTTTTTATAAAAAAAATGAATAATTTTGGCCAACTTTATTTTTTTATATATTTTTATCTACACAAAATTATAACATTAATCCACATTTTTTTTAATTTATTGTTTTTAAAATTTTTTCATAAATATAATATTGTCCTTTATAATTAGGATAATAATTTTTATTAATGTTAAAATATTTTGGATAATTAGTAATTTCCTTAATATCTATAAATGATATGTTCTCTTTATTAGCTAACTCTTTTAACAATTGATTTGCATATTCTAACTTTGTTTCACTTAAAAAATTTGTTTTATATAATCCAATAATATATATTTTACCACTTGATATTTTTTTTATTTTCTTAATTATTTGTTCATAATTTTCTATATAATTTTTTATATAAGAATTAGTCAAAATATTTTTACTAGCAAAATTATTTAATTCATCCATCCCAAGGGATATAGTAATGATAAGAGATTTTTTTATAGCCTGATTTATAGTTATATTATTTTCGGCAATTTTTTTGTTAGTATCTAATTTATGTAATAAACTTTTAGTAGTTTCATCAACTTCATTATATTTTTTATAATAATTATGAATTTTATTTTGATTTTTTAAATTTTCTACTAAATAATCATTATAGTTATATCCTTCTATATGATATGGTGTCATCCCTGTTGAAATACCATCTCCTAAAGCTAAATAACTTTTATTTTCATTTTTGGTATTAAAATATATCAAAGTAGTAAAAATCGTTCCAAATAAAATTATCAATATTATTTTATGTTTCATAAATTCCCCCATAAAAAAAATAGTATTTATACTATTTTATTTCTACAACAGAGATATTAGCACCGACTTCAGATAGTTTTTTAACAATTTTTTCATATCCTCTTAAAATGAATTCTACATTTATTATTGTTGTTTGTTCTTTTGCTAATAATGCTGCTAAAAAAAGAGTTGCACCAGCTCTTAAGTCGCTGGCTTCTACTAAAGTTCCATGAAAATCTATTGGCCCTTTAATTATTTCTTTGTTATCTTCAACTTTTATATTTGCTCCCATTTCATTTAAATATTTAACATGTCCCATTCTTTTATTATAAATAGTTTCAGTTATTGAAGAAATACCATTTGCTTTTGATAATAAAACACTAATTGGCTGAGCAAGATCTGTAGGGAATCCGGGATAAACTTCAGTTTTTAAATTAATAGGGTTTAAATTAACGGATTTATTTACTATTATCTTATCTTTATCTAAAATATATTTTACTCCTAACTTATCTAATATTGTTAAGAGAGAAGTTAAATGTTGCGGTATTATATTACATATTTCTAGATTTTTTCCAACTAACGCACCAGCTATTATATAAGTTCCAGCTTCTATCCTATCTGGTATTACGCCAACTAAACCATTTGATAATTTTTTTACTCCTATTATTTCTATTGTTTTTGTCCCCGCACCTTTTATTTTAGCTCCCATACTATTTAAAAAAGTAGCTATATTAAGAATTTCTGGTTCACAAGCGGCATTATTAATAATTGTTTTACCTTTAGCTTTAACACTTGCTAACATTACATTGATTGTTGCACCTACACTTGGAAAATCTAAATTTATTTTTGTTCCAATTAATTCTTCTGCTTCTATAATAAATTTATTGTTCTCAGTTCTAATTTTAGCCCCTAAAGCTTCAAAGGCTTTTAAATGATAATCAATTTGACGTGCCCCAAAATTACATCCCCCAGGGTAATAAATTTCTACATGTTTAAATTTAGTTAAAAGAGAACCCATAAAATAATATGATGCTCTAAGACGATTTGATAAATCTTCTGGTATAGCTATATTCTCTATTTTTTTATTATCTATTTTAATATAATCTGATGTTTTTGTTATTTGACAGTTTAATAATATAAGTATTTTTGTTAATACTTCAACGTCAGTTATATCTGGAATATTATAAATAGTTGATTCATCATCAGATAGGATAGCGGCTGGAAGTAATGCTACTATGCTATTTTTTGCACCATTTATTTTTATTCTACCACTTAACTCTTTACCTCCAGTAATAACCATTTTTTTCAAATGAAACACCACCCTTATTATTTATAATATATAATTTAATTATTTTTTTGTCAAATTTTATAATTATTTATTTACATAAATTGAATATACCAATTATAAGCAATAGAATAGAACCAAAAATACTTGAATATACTCCAAGTAATCGTGATGCATATTTCCCTATTAATAAACCTATATAAGTAAATATTGAACTTATTAAAGCAAATATACTTACACATAATAATATATTACTTGATAAAGCACTTATTCCTATGCCAGTTGAGAAGGAGTCAATAGATACTGTTATAGCTAATATTATAAGTTCTATTGTATTAATTATTTTTTTATTTTCCTGTTTTAAAGCTTCTATAATCATTGCCAGCGCTAAATAAATTAATATTATTCCTAATAAAAAATGAGTATTTAGGTTAAAAAGATTAGACAGATATATACCTAAATAGTTGCCTAATAAAGGCATCATAAAATGAAATGATCCTACAAGAATGGGAAAAAATAACATTTTTCTTTTACCCAAATTAGATATTCCTAAACCAAGAGATATAGAAAAGGTATCCATTGATAAGGCTACTGCTATAACAATTACTGTGATAAATTCTCTCATAATAAAAATCCTCCTAAAAAATTATATTAGAAAGATTTTTATTTATTACATATATTTATTAATAATATCTTTTACAAAAAATTTATAATCTTTATCATTAATATTATTTTCGTCTTCATAACATAATGGAGGAAAAAGTAAACACCACCAATTATCTCCTTTTCCTTCTCCTAAAGTTATTACAAGAGATTCATAATTACCTGCTTCGTATTTAACTCCTTTATAGCTTTTTTCGGGAAAGTAATTACTACCATAATTTATATTATAATTTATTTCATAATTATTTATCATTTCTTTGATAGTAGGAATATTTTCATTTATTTTATTTTTAACTTCTTCTTTATTTTTTGATTTAACTTTACTTGATAATATATCTTCAACATTATTTTTTATTTCCATTTTTGTTGATTGATCTTCTATTTTATTGCTACTAGCAATAACTCTAAATCTAATTGCATCATTAGGTATTATATATTCTTTATTAGAATTACATATACTGAAAAATATACATAAAAAGAATAAGATTATAATTACTTTTTTCATTTTTTATCACCTAAGTAATTATGTCTTATTCTAATTTTTTTATGCATTTTTATTTTTCTATTAAGATTTCTTTAACATTCGCCTTTTTTTTGTGTTCAATTTGAACCCATTTTAATTCTTTTTTAAATAAATATATAAAATTAATTGGTATCCAAGTTATAATAAACAATGAAAATAATAAAATTCCATGTAATGAGTCATAGACATCTCTTTTATAATACATTATTACAAATATATTAATTATTACACTGCCTAAATATACAATCATAAAACATACTAATCCAAGTGATGATATATATGAAAATATATCATTTAATTCTATGCCTGTCATACGGAAAATTCCTAAAACTCCAGTTAAAGCAATGGCTAGAATCGAAAACCATGGTGCTGCACTAAATAATACTTTATCTAAAGCAGAAAAATCTTTATCTTTAATAAATTTCTTTAATAAAGGTTTTCTATATAGCCTATTACAATCAATTATTCCTTTGCTCCATCTACTTCTTTGATGCCATGAATCTTTAAATTTTATTGGCTGTTCATCATATGTAATAGCATTTTCGACATAAGCAATCTTTTCTCCTCTTAAAACACAAAGAATAGATAATTCTATATCTTCAGTTACAGTTTTTGGTTCAAATCCGTCATCTATTATTTTTTTGGCAACCATAAATCCAGTTCCATTAATTGCTGCTGCTGCATCTACTTTCATACGTGATTTATTAAAGAAAAAGTTTTGTATATAGTAAAATAAGGAGTAACTTGCGCTTAACCAATTATCTTCAAGATTCTTACTATCTTTTCTACCTTGCGCCACATTGTAGCCAGAAGTATAAGCATTATTCATTATTTTTAAAAAATCAGGATGTACTACATTATCGGCATCAAATATTATATATGCATCATAATCTTTCTTTTTTAATTTTTTGAAAGCAAATTGTAAAACATCTCCTTTTGATTTAGTTTTTTCTGTAACATTTATTACTTTTGCTCCCGCTTTTTTGGAAACACTTTCTGTATTATCAGTACAATTATTTGCAAATACATAAATATCATATAATTTAGTTGGATAATCTTGTTCTTTTAAACTTTTTATTAAATCTTTAATAACTATTGCTTCATTTCTTGCAGCAATAATTACGGCAAATTTAGTCCTAGCTTTATGATATCTAATTGGATCTTCAACATTTCTAAATGCTAAAAGCCCACTTATAGCAAAATAAAGACCATATAATAGCGTAATTACAAACAATGTGTAATATATAAATAAAATCATAATTTTAACTCCTTTTGGCCTAATATAATTTTATATTTATTATTATAAACTGTCAAGTCTTAAATTTATTACAGATTTGTAATAAACAAGTATCTATCTTTTCCAGATAAATCTTGTTCTATATCTATTTTGGCATTACTTAAGTATTTTAATGCTATTTTTTTTAATATGTTTCCTTGCTTATATCCTATTTCAAATGCCATAAAATATTTATCTTGTAAAAGATTTTGGTGATTTTTAATTATATACTCATAAAATTCTATACCATTTTTTTTAGCAAAAATTGCGTTTTGAGGTTCATATTTAGTAGAAATATCAACCTGCTCACTATGACTAACATATGGAGGATTGCTTATTAAAATGGTAAATTTTTTTATTGGTTTATATTTAAATATATTTTTATGTTTTAAAAGTATACTTACCCTATTATTTTTTAAATTCTTTTTGGCTATTTTTAAAGCTTTTATAGATTTATCTATACTTGTTATATTTAAAGATGGTATTTCTTTTTTTAAAACTATAGAAATACACCCACTACCTGTTCCTATTTCTAGGACATCTTCTTCTTCCAAATGATATTTCTTTAAATATTTAATAGTTTTTTCTACTAAAGTTTCGGTCTCAAATCTTGGTATTAAAACATTTTTATTTACTATTATTTTATATCCATAGAAATCTACATTTCCTATTAAGTATTGAATAGGATATTTTATATTAATCATTTTTTGTAATTTTTTTTTCTTATATTTTTTTGTTAATAACTGCCAATCAATATTTGATATATAATCAGGTTTAATCATTTTCACCAGCTAATTTCATTTTTAAATCTTCTGTTATTAAAGCATCAATAATTGGTTCTAATTCACCATTCATTACCCTATCTAAATTCATAACGGAAAAACCAATACGATGGTCTGTCACTCTATTTTGAGGATAATTATATGTTCTAATTTTTTCTGATCTATCTCCAGTTCCTATTTTAGTTTTTCTTTCGTTTCCTTCTTTATCATTTTGTTCTTGAATTAAATTATCATATAGTTTAATTTTTAATAGTTTCATTGCAATTTCTTTATTCTTTAATTGACTTCTTTCATTTTGACAAGTCACAACTGTATTTGTAGGCAAATGAGTTATTCTTACAGCAGAATTTGAAGTATTTACTGATTGACCTCCTGCTCCACTTGAATGATATACATCTATTTTTAAATCACTTTCTTTTATATCTATATCAATATCTTCTACTTCGGGCATTACAAGAACAGTAGCTGTCGAAGTATGAATTCTTCCTTGATTTTCAGTTTCGGGAACTCTTTGCACACGATGAGCACCACTTTCATATTTTAGTTTACTATAAACATTTTCGCCTTTTATGATACATTCAACTTGGGAAAATCCCCCACTTGTACCTTCAATAGAATGAGTAATTTCTATTTTCCAGTTATTTTTTTCAGCATAATATGAATACATTCTTAAAAGATCTCCAGCAAAAATATTAGCTTCGTCTCCTCCTGCTGCTCCACGGATTTCCATAATAACATTTTTTCCATCATTTTCATCTTTAGGTATTAACATAATTTCAAGTTCATTTTCAAGTTCTGTTAATTTTTTTGAATTTTCTGTTATTTCAGATTCTGCCATTTCTTTTAATTCAGAATCATTTAATAATGATTTTGCTTCTTCTATACTTTTTTTACAAGCTTTATATTCATTATATTTAATTACTATTTCTTTTAAATCACTTTGTTCTTTTGATAAACTTTTAACTTGCTTAAAATCAGACATTATATTAGGATCCATTAATAACTTATTTACTTCTTCATATCTCTTTTCAATACTTTCCAATTTATTATCCATTTTTTATCCTCCTATATAAAGAAAAAATTGGTTTTACCAATTACTCTTCTTCTTCATCAATTATAACTAAATCTTTTAAATCTTCATCGGCATCGTCACTTTCATCTTCATCATAAAAAATAGTATCATCATCTGGTTCATCATTATCTTCTATATTAATTTCAATATCATCTTCTTCTTCATCTTCAATAATAATTTTTTCTGAATGTTTTTCTCTTAAATCCCAAGAACCATTTTCTAACATAATAAACCTTTTATCTAAAGTTAACATTTCAAAAAAATCTTCTATTTCTCTTTCTATTTTATCTTCTGAAAAATCAAGTAATTTACCAATTTGATTAAATAAATCAATTATTTTAAAGTTTTTACCTTTTTCTTTTAAGATTTCGTATGCGATATCATCATAGCTCATATTTTCTAAATCTTCTTTTGATAGTTTTGATAATTTCATAATTATACCTCCTACATTTTTTCAGGTATTTCTATACCTAATAAGTCTAACATATTTTTTAGGATATTGTTTGATAATTTCAATAAAATTAACCAATTTGCCTTTTTATTTACATCATCTATTGTTTTTATATGATTGTTTTCATAAAAGGAATTAATGCAAACACACAAATCATATACAAAATTAGCTAAAATAGATGGCATACGTAAATTAAAAGCATTTTTAATAGAATATTCAAGTTCTAATAATTTTAATCTTAAATTTCTATCAGTATCATTATATATTATATTATTAAAATTGCAAGGGTTTATTTCACAAATTTTTAAAATACTATTAATTCTTAAATATGTATATAAAATATAAGGTCCAGTTTTTCCTACTACTAGAGAGAATTTTTGGATATCAAAGTTATAGTCTTTTTCACGATTATTTTGCAGGTCCGCAAATTTAATTATAGCATTTACTAAAATATCTATATCTTTTATATTCATATCTTTATTCTTTTCATTTGATTTCATAAATGCTTCTTTTACTTCGGCAAATAATTCATCGAGTTTAGGAGCTTTTCCACTTCTGGTTTTAAATGGTTTTCCATCGCTGCCATTAACTGTACCAAAAGGTAAATGTTCAAAATTGATATTTTTAGCTATATCTAACTTTTCACATACTCTAAATACTTGCTTAAAATGAAGACTTTGACGATTATCTGTCACATAAAGAATATATTTTGGATTAAAATCTTCTACTCTTTCTATAATAGTTGCTAAATCAGTAGTACTGTATAAATATCCTTCATTACTTTTTTGATAAATTAAAGGAGGTATTTCTACTTTATCTTCTTCTTTATTTACTTCAATTATTTTGGCATTTTCACTATCTTTTAATAAATCTTGTTCAGTTAAATAATTTGTTAATTTATCTATATATTTATATGAATCTGATTCTCCATACCAAAAGTCAAAAGAAACACTTAAATATTTATATATTCTTTTTATATCTTTTATTGATTCTTCTTTAATCTTTTCTAAGTATTTATGATATTCTAAATTTCCATCTTGTAATTCTTTAGTTATTTCTTCACATGTTTTTTTTATTTGTTCATTTTCTTTACATAAACCGCTTATTTCAGGATAGATGCTTTCTAATATTTTTATATTAATATCATTTATATCAATATTTTTTTGTTTTAAACCATATATTACTTGACCTATTTGCAAGCCATAATCACCTAAGTGAACATCAGCATATATATTTCCACCTAGATATTTAATTATCCTTTTAATTGATTCTCCAACAATAGCGCTTCTTAAATGACCAACATGAAGAGGCTTAGCAATATTTGGTCCACCATAATCGATAATATAAGTATCATTTGGAATTTCGGTTATATTAAATTTTTCTTTATTTTGCATTTGACTTAAGTAATTATTAATTAGTTTGTCACTTAGAGTAATATTTACAAAGCCATTTACTGCTTCTATTTTAGAAAAATCATTATTATTATCTATTTTTTTTAGAATTTCCACAATTTCTTCACTTATATCTTTTGGACTTTTGTGGAGTATTTTAGTTAGTTTAAAAGAACCATCAAATTGATAATCACATAAATCTTTACGATTTGATATACTTACCTTTATTTGATCTAATTCAATATTTAATTTATCTAATGCTTGTTTTATTTTTTTTTCTATATAATTAGTAATCATTATATCACTTTCTATCTATTATTAAATTTATTTTGGAATCTTCTGATTCAATCATATATTCTATTATTATTTGTTCATCTTTTAGTTCTAATTTACTGTAATCAACATTTATATCAAATTTAATATCTTCTTGTTTTAAATATATATTACTTTTCTTTTTTATTATATCTAAATAAAATATATATTCATCATTTTCTCTTATAAATATTTTATTTGCTGTATCAATAGTTGTTATAACATCTAAGAGATTAAATTTTAGAATTTGGTCTTTATTTGATATATTTTTTACAGTATCTTTGTAACTTAATTTATCATCTTTTAAAAGTTTTATTCTTAAATCCATAAGAATACACCTCTTTTTTTCTTAGCCATTATATCATGTAAATAAAAAGATGTAAATTATAATTAATACAAAAAAAGGTTCTATCAATAATAATAGTACCTATATAAAAATATTAATATTTTTTATTCTATATTATATGCAGTAGAGGAGCTTTTTCCATCCCCAGATTTAATATTAAATTTGATTTTATATCGACAAAAGAGGACAAATTGTTTTCTTGCTTTTTCTTCTTCTAATTTTTATAATAGTATTTTGTGTGTTAGAAAAACTTTTGAGGTGCTTTGCTTTTATCAAATTTTTGTTCAGGAGAGGTTTTGGTCAAACTTCGATAGGATGAGAAGGAGGTAACAGCCTATGGGAAAGAAAGATTTTTTAATCCTATTTCTTATAGTCATCATTATTCTACTTATATTGTTAGATATGATAAAAGCGCTAGCTCACATATGCATTTGACCAATGTATGAGCTTAACGCTTTACAATAAAAGCAAAGTGTTATCAAAATTTTTTTCTAACACATTTTTATTTTATGAAGTTTCCTTCATCTACATACATACTATCACATTATTTTTTTCTATACAATAGCCAATAACATTTTTTCTTGAAATTATTAAATTAAAATTTTTTTATTCTATAAATATTGTATTTGAATAAGAAGTATAATTACTTATCTTGGTACTACATCTTAATATTGCTATGGTTAAGGTTAGGTATGGCTTTCAATTAAACTTAAGACTATTATTAACATTATAACTACACCTATAATTTATACTTTTTCTTTTTTACATAATTTTTTTTATTATTTCCATAATAAAAAAAGGTGAATATCTATGAAAAAAGTACGATTTTGTTTAAAAGCGACAGCTTTTTTGTTTGTTACCTTTATTATTTGTTTAGTAGGTTTATATACATATGCTTATTTTAGTCCAAAATTAGAACTTAAAAATATTGGCCAAACATATATGTATGATAGTGAAGAAAAATTAGTTTATCAAGGTAGTGGTAGTAGAGAGTGGGTAAATATAGATAATATATCACCTAATTTATTAAATGCTGTTATAAGTGTTGAAGATAAAAATTTTTATAAGCATCAAGGTTTTGATTATTTAAGAATTGCTAAAGCAATGCTTAATAATATTAAAAATAAAACTATTGTTGAGGGGGCTAGTACAATTAGTCAGCAATATATTAAAAATATGTATTTGAGCTTTGATAAAACTTGGAAAAGAAAGATAGAAGAGGCTTTTTTAACTTTAGAACTTGAAGTACATTATGATAAAAATGAAATACTGGAAGGTTATTTAAATACTATTAATTATGGAGCTGGTAATTACGGAATTATGAATGCAAGTCATTATTACTTTAATAAAGATGCAAAAGATTTATCTTTAGAAGAGGCTATAATACTGGCTGGTATACCTAAGAATCCTACTAATTATAATCCAGTTACTCATTATGATGAGGCGATTAAAAGGGCTAGGGTAGTTGCACTTACAATGCTTAATAATAAAGTTATTACGGAAGATGTTTATAATAATTTATTTAAAGATAAAATAGAGATTTATGGTAAATCGAATAATGACAATTCACAAATGATCATGTATTATCAAGATGCTGTTTTAGAAGAATTAAATACTTTAAAAGGAATTCCTTCATCTCTTTTAGATTCTGGAAGTTTAAAAATTTATACTACACTTGATTTAGAAGCACAAAAAACTTTGGAAAAGGAAATTTTAAATACTATTAATGAAGATGATATGCAAGTTGCAAGTGTTTTGATAGATCCAAAAAGTGGGGGAGTTAAAGCTTTAACAGGAGGAATGGATTATTCTAAAAGTCAATATAATAGGGCACTTAAATCTAAAAGACAAGTTGGTTCTACAATGAAACCTTTCCTTTATTATGCAGCCCTTGAAAATGGTATGAGAAGTTCTACTACTTTTAATAGTGAGCCTACTAATTTCATGTTTGCTAATAATAAAGTTTATAGTCCTAAAAATTATAATGATGTGTATGCTAATAAGAATATTACAATGGCTGCTGCTCTTGCTTATTCTGATAATATTTATGCTGTTAAAACTCATTTATTTTTAGGAGAAGATGCACTTGTTAATACAGCTAGAAAGACTGGGATAAAAGGGGATTTAATTGCTAATCCATCACTTGCTCTTGGAACCAGTGAACTTAATATGTTAGATTTTGCAAATGGTTATATAACCTTAGCAAGTGGAGGTGAGAAGAAAGATAATTATTTTATTGAAAGAGTAGAGGATTTGGATGGAAATATATTATATCAACATAAAAGTGAGAAAAAATTAGTTTTAAATTCAAATTATGTATATATTTTAAATGAGATGTTATCTAATACAAGTAATAGTAATTTTATAAGTTATACTTCTCCAACTGCACTTTCTATAGCCAATAAAATGAGTAGAAAGTATGCTTTAAAAACTGGAACAACTAATACTGATTACTGGACTGTAGGTTATAATAAAGATGCACTGCTTATGATTTGGACAGGAATGGATGATTCATCAAATATATCTGATAAAGCTAGCAGTTATGGTAAAAATATATGGATTAATACAATAGAGGAGTATTTAAAAGATAAAAATAGTGATTGGTACGAAACTCCTAGTAATGTAGTAGGGGTATTGCTTGATCCAATAAGTGGAAAAGAAATAAGTAAGAAACCCGCCCTTTTCTATTTTGAAAAGGGTACTGAAAATAGTTATGATAGTGTTTCAGTTAATAAAGAAGAAGAGTAACAAATTTATAAAATTTACTCTTCTTTTATTTAAGATACATTATTGTGTTAGGAAATTCATAAACTGATATACCATCGCTTGCTGGATTAAAGTCATTATCTGCTGTAAATTTTATTTTAGAAAATACTACATCATTTTCTAGCATAAAATATATATGAAGAAATCCCCAAGTATTAATGCTAGCTTTACCACCACTATATGTTGATAAGGTGTTTATTTTAGATGAATTGGCGTTATTACTAGCAGAAAATATTAATACTATAGGTTTTATAAGTTTATTATTAACTGCTTCTTTTAATGTATAATATGTATTATTTAAATATAATTTGATATTACTAATAGAATTAAATCCGTATCCTCCTCCGCCAAATTGCACAGTTATTATAGAATTAGAGGAACTTACTCTAGATATTGGTGTTTCATTTTCACCTTTTGTTATATTAAAATGATACCCACCATTGTTTTCTGAAGATAAACTTTTTTGAATAGATTCTGCAGAAGGAACTTCATTTATATTAGATTCAATATAATTAATCCCTGGATGATTATTATAATTTCTTGTTGAGATTTTATTTCCAGTTAAACTTTTAAAAACTATTTTATCATTATAACCATTTTCTACTTCATTTAATGAACTATCGCCATAATTATAATCTGTTGTTTGTTTATCAAATGTTAGTGTACAAGCTGTTCCTGTTTCTTTTAAATTTGATACATTTGCACTCCAAGTAATTTCATTCCAAGTTACATTTGCTCCATTTGTACATTCTGATTTAATTAGATGATAATTATTGCCTTTTCTGGTAAAGTATTTGTTTTTTCTCCATCTACTACAAAGGCAAATTTAATATCTCCTCCTATAAAATCTGGCACTTTTCCTTCTAGTATATTAAATGTTTTACTTGTTTCAAAAAGTGCAAAACTTCTATATACTAAAATACCCCCCCCCCAGTACTAGGACTAGGGCTATTACGCTTAGGAGGGTGTATTTTAGTTTTTTATTCTTTTCATATTTTTTCATTTTTCTTCCTCCTATTTTATATCAATATTATAACCCACTATTATTCATAATTCAATTAGTAATAATAGAAATATTTTTAATTGTCTTTAGTTATACAAAATACAGCATATAAAGGAACTGATTTTATATTGTTTTTAAAACCAAAGTTTTTGGTAGATATAATAATACTATATATTGGATTATATTTTTCAATATAAGCTTTTAAACTAGCATGAGTAGTTCTTCTTCCTGCTTTTACTTCTATCGGAATTATGTTGCCTTCTTTTTTTATTAGAAAGTTTATTTCGTATTTATTAAATTTATAATAATATAATTCTTTATATTTAGAATATAATTTGCATGCCACATAGTTTTCAGCGAGTACATCATATTTGGGTTTAATAAAATTTCACGATAATTTATGTTTAATAATTCTCTTAAAAGGCCTGGATCACTTAGATATATTTTAAATTTTTTATTGTCTATGCATGATTTAATGGACTAAACATTTATTTACTAAATTACATTTAAGTATCATATTACTTGCACATAACCAGTCAATACTTGTTTAATATCTAGATTTTCTTGCTGATTTGTCTGCTAAATATGATATTTTTATTTCTTATTGAAGTTTAGATATATCTTCTACCCAAGTTTTATCATTATTAATAAAAATTTTTATAACTTCGGACATAATTCCAATACATAAGTGATTTTTGTATAAATCTAAAGCTTTATTGTGTATTGATTCTATTATTTTGGTATTGTTCATGTAATGAGTTTTAATTTCTTTTATAAGATTATTCTCTTTAATGGCTATTAAAAATTCTTCAAAGTCCATTTGATATATTCCATATTTACTTTGCCAACAGGAAAAGATGAAAAAAATCTTTTTATTTTTAAAACTAATAACCAGTACATATTATTTTATATGGTTTATTGCTTTCACAGAAATATTTTAATATGTTATAGCTTCTTCTTTCTCTAAGTTTATATATAAATATTTTTCTTGACAAAATTTTTCAATTGTATAAGTTTTACCAGTTTGTCTTGCTCCGATAATCATTAAGAGCTTTTAATGCCATTTTAATAATCTTTCTGTTATTTTTCTATACATAAAAATATCATCTAGATATATTAGGTACTTTATTTTTTGTAAAAATCAAGCCAAAAAATATTTTCGTACATTTTGGACATTCTTTACTATATTTTTTGTACATTTTGTACGTTTTTGAATATTTTTTTAATATAAAAAAATAATTGATTTAACAATTATTTATCAATTTTGATTGTAATTTGGTATATTCCACTTAGGTCTGCCTCTTCTATTTCGGCATAGAAACCTTTTTTATTTAAATCATCAACAGTTTCTCTTACAGTACTAATAGCAGTTTTTAAGTCTAAGCCTGCTTTTTCTTCTTGTTTTTCTTGATAATCTGGTGCAAGAGTTACAATACTATCCACTGGATCTACTATTTCTTCAGATTTTTTTGGTTCTTCTTTTATTAATTCTTCAGCTTCTAAAGTACTTTCAAATGTTTCTGGCGATGGGAATTCTTTTACTTCTTCTTTTTGTGGTTCTAAATTTGGAAAAAAATCAGCATCAAAAGGATTTAATTCATCAGGTATATTATCTTTTGACTCTTCTAAATCATCTAAAGTCTCAACATTTGAAGGTTCTTTTAATTGATCTTGTACAATATCAGTTAAAATATTTGTGTTTTTATCTCCTTCTATAATTGGATTTTTTTCGTCTTCTATTATATCAGTTGTTGTTGGATTTAATTTTTCTTGATTATTTTCTGTTATAAATTCTTCTACTGCTTGATTTTCAGGTTCTTTGAGTGGTTCTGTTATATCTATATTTGGATTATTAAATAAGCTAAATATTTCATTATCATCTCCCATATCCATATTTGCTTCCTCATCTTCTAAAAAATTAAAAAACTTATTTTGCTGTTGAGGCTTTATTGGATCTTTTGGTGGAATTATTTCTTCATTTTTTGATTCTTTAGTAATTTCTAAAGTAGCATCAGGTGTTAGCATACTTTCTATATCATGTGGTTTTCTTACGACATTAATGTCTTCAGCATTATTTATAATATTATCTAAATCAGGATTTATATTTACTAAAGGAATAGATGCTTCTGAATCTTCAGCATCAGGATTTTTATATTTTTTAAGTTCAGTATCTAACTGTCTTACAGTCATTCTTTCACTAATAATTCTATTTAACCATTCTCTTTGTTCTTCTTTAGTATCTAAAGTAAGTAGTGCCCTTGCATGACGCTCTGATATACGCTCATTTAGAAGAGCATCTTGAACTTCAGCATCTAAATTTAAAAGTCTTAATTTATTTGCAATCGTAGATTGAGATACACCCATTTTTTTGGCCAGTTGCTCTTGAGTTAAATATCCTCTATCTAATAAATTTTTATAAGATTTTGCTTCTTCTATAGAAGTTAAATTTCTTCTTTGAATATTTTCTACTAATGCTACTTCGGCACTTTTATTATCATCTATATTAGAAATTACAACTGGAACTTCCGTTAAACCCGCTTGAGTTGCTGCTTTATATCTTCTTTCACCAGCAATTATTTCAAATTTATCTCCAAGTTTTCTTACTACTATAGGTTGAATGATACCATGTTGTTTGATTGAATCAGAAAGTTCATTTAATCCTTCTTCATTAAATGTTAATCTAGGTTGAAATCTATTAGGAATTATTTCCTCAATTGGCACCATTTGAATATTATTCTCCATATTCATTTTATCAGCCCCTTTATTCTATTATTAATAATAAACTATTTATTATTTTTTTTCAATGGTTTCTTTCGAATTTTGTCATAACTTCGTGGATATATATCTTTTGTTTTAGCGGTGTGTTTTATTTTTAATATAGTCCTAAAACCAGCATTTTTAGGCAAATTAAATTCTTCTTTGGTAATTAACTTTGCATTTAATTCTGGTAAAGCACTTTCTAAATCATTTATTTCTTCTTTAATATTAGCTTTGAGTGGAATAAAGTATCCATTTATTTTTAAAGCCGGAATAGAAATTTCAGCTAATATAGATAATGAAGCTACTGCTCGTGATGTTACTATATCAAATTTTTCTTTATTTTGAGATATATAGTTTTCAGCTCTATCATGAATTAATTTAATATTATTTAATTTTAATATATCATTTAAATATTCTAAAAATTTTATTTTCTTATTGTTAGAATCAAGTAATATAAAACTAGTATAGGGACAAACAATTGCTAAAACCATCCCCGGAAATCCTGCTCCTGTTCCTATATCAAGTACAATATCATTATCATTTATATATTTTTTTAGTGTTAGGGAGTCATAAAAATGTTTTAAATATACACTTTCTTTGTCTCTTATAGCAGTTAAATTTGTATGTTTGTTATATTCTAAGAGTATTTCTTGATAATCATTTAATTTTTTTAGTTGTTCTTCTTTTAATTCTATATTTAGTTTTTTTAATTCATTTATAAATTCTTGTTCATTCATTTTTACTATATTCCTTTTTTAAATATACTGAAAGAATGGAAATGTCAGCAGGATTTACACCACTTATTCTTGATGCTTGGCCAATTGATATTGGTCTAATTTCTTTTAATTTTTGTCTAGCTTCACTGGCTAAATTATTAACTTTATCATAATCAATATCTGTTGGTATTTTTTTATTTTCAAGTTTATTCATTTTTTCTATTTCTTTTTTGGTTTTATTTATATACCCTTCATATTTAATTTCAATACTAACTTCTTCTAAAATATCATCATCAAAATTAAATTTATATAAGTCGTTTAAAAATTCTATTGTTATTTCTGGTCTTCTTAATAAATCTAAAAGATTTGTTTTATTTATAGGAAGTGACCAATTATTGTGAAAAAAAATATTTTTTATTTTGGGAGTTAATTCAAGTTTAGTTTTACTTAATAATTCTTTTAAATTTTTAATATTTTTTACTCTTTTTTTATAATTTTCATACATTTTTTCAGTAATAGTATTGTATTCATAAGCTATTGGTCTTAATCTAAGATCTGAGTTATCATGTCTTAAAAGTAAACGATATTCAGCACGGGATGTTAGCATTCTGTAGGGTTCTTTTGTCCCTTTTGTAATTAAATCATCTATTAATACCCCAATATATGAATCATTTCTTTTTAAAATTAATGGATTTTTATTATCTAATTTACAAACAGCATTTATTCCTGCAATAAGACCTTGTCCCGCTGCTTCTTCATAGCCGCTTGTTCCATTTATTTGACCAGCAGTAAAAAGATTTTTTATTTTTTTTGTTTCTAAGGAAATATTAAGCTCTAATGGATCAAGGGCATCATATTCGATAGCATAGGCATATTTAGTTATTATAGCATTTTCAAGTCCTTTCAAACTATGAACCATTAGTTCTTGAACATCTTCGGGCATGCTTGTAGAAAAACCTTGAATATACCACTCATCATAATATAAACTTTCTGGTTCTAGGAATAATTGATGTTTATCTTTATCTTTAAATCTTACTATTTTATCTTCAATTGAAGGGCAATAACGAGGTCCAATTCCGTTTACATATCCACCATACATACTCGACTTGTCTAAATTGTTTAAAATTATTTGTTTAGTTTCTTCTGTTGTATATATTAAATAGCATTTTTGTTGATCATCTATGTTATAAAAGGGTTTATCATCATGAGAAAAAGTATAGTATTTATTATCTCCTAGTTCTTCTTGCATTTTAGTAAAATCAATAGATGATGCTTTAATTCTTGGAGGAGTACCTGTTTTTAATCTTTGGATTTTAAAGCCTAATTTTTTTAGATTATCACTTAAAAAATTACTTCTTTCTTCACCATGAGGTCCTGATGGTATTCTTTTATCTCCTCTTAAGATATCACTTTTTAAATAAGTTCCTGTTGTTAAAATTAAAGCTTTACATAGTATTTTTTCCGTAGTACTTAACACAATTCCTTTTATAGTTTCATTTTCTACTAATAGATCTTCTACTGTTGCTTCTTTTATTTCTAAATTTTCAGTATTATTTAAAGCATTTAACATATTTTGGGGATATGTAATTTTATCTGCTTGAGCTCTTAAAGATCTTACTGCAGGGCCTTTTTTACTATTTAACATTTTAATTTGAAAATGAGATTTATCAGCTATTTTCCCCATAAGACCACCTAAAGCATCAATATCTCTTACTATTACCCCTTTAGCAGTTCCACCAATTGAAGGATTACATGGCATATCAGCTATATTTTTTTTGTTTGTTGTTATTAATAAAGTTTTTTTCCCCATAAAAGCACAAATATGAGCAGCTTCACACCCAGCATGTCCTCCACCTACTACAATAATATCATACATTTTTAATCCTCCTTTATTTACCTAAACAGAAATTTTTAAATAATTTATCTATTAACTCGTCTTCGTAAGTTTCTCCTATGAGAATTCCTAAAATATTCCAAGATTCTCTTATATATGATTCAATTATATCAACAGGAATATTATTTTGGTTTTCTTTTATTGCCTCTTCTATTTCTTTTAAGGCTTTTTCTACTAAATTAATTTGTCTAACATTTGATAAATAAGTGCTATCTTTGGTATTTATTTTATCAAGATTATATATTTTTATTATTTCTTCCTTTAATTTTTCTAAACCATTTATATCTTTGGTATTACCTATTATAAATGATTCTTTTAAATCTAGTTTATTTTCTAAATCACTTTTATTTATAAATATAATATGAGGTTTATCTTTTACTTTTTCTAATAATTCTTGATCTTCTTCTTGTATTGGTTCATTATTATTTAATACTAAAATTACCAAATCACTATTATTTATTTTATTACGACTTTTTTCAACACCTATTTTTTCGACAAAATCTTTAGTTTCTCTAATACCAGCTGTATCATATAGATTTATTTCTATTCCATTTAATATAGTTTTTGCTTCTATTATATCTCTGGTTGTTCCTGATATATCTGTTACTATAGCTTTATCTTCATTTAATAAAGCATTTAAAATTGAACTTTTTCCTACATTTGGTCTACCTATTAATGATATATCAATCCCAGACTTTATAATTTTACCTATTTTAGCATTTTTTAAAAGTAAATCTAAATCTTTTTTTATATCATTAAGTTCATTATTTAAATAGTTATTAGTAACTTCTATCGCATCATCATATTCAGGATAATCAATGTTTACTTCAATATTTGCAATAAGATTTAGTTCTTTTTCTCTTATTTGTTTGATAATATTAGTTAAACGACCATTTAAACCATTTAGAGCCATTTTTCTTTGTTCATCGCTTTGAGATTTAATTAAATCTTCTACTGATTCAGCTTCTATAAGATCAAGACGACCATTTAAAAAAGCTCTTTTAGTAAATTCTCCAGGCTCGGCAAGTCTTGCTCCACTTTTTAGTAATATATCTAGTATTTTATTAGCCATTATTATTCCACCATGACAATTTATTTCAATAACATCTTCTGTGGTATAAGTTTTAGGAGCACGCATTATTGATAATAATACTTCATCTATTATTTCATTTTCATAAATTATATGCCCGTAATTTATAGTATTACTTGCAAGTGTTGTTATATCATGTTCTTTAAATATTTTATTTGTTATAGTTATTGCTTGGCTTCCACTTAATCTTACAATTGATATTGCACCAAGTCCAATAGATGTTGATATTGCTGCTATGGTATCTTCCATTTTGATTACCTCCTTTATTGATATAAATTATTTCCCAGGAAATAATTTATAAAACCTAGTTTATTTAGAACTAGGTTTTATAATAACATGTCTATTAGGCTCCTCACCTTCACTAATTGTAGTAACTCCTTGATAATTTACTAAAGCATTGTGAACTAATCTTCTTTCGTAAGAATTCATATTTTCTAATATTGCTAAAGTATTTGTAGATTTTACCTCTTTTGCTGTTTTTAAAGCTAAGACTTCTATTTTTTTAGCTAACGCTTCTTTATAATCTTCAACATCTAATAATAAATATATTTTATAGTTATAATTAACATAAATATATTGCTTAGATAAATTAGTTAATGCTTCTAAAGTACGTCCATTTTTGCCGATTAGAATATTATTGTTTGATGAAAACATTTTTATATTTATTTTTTCATTTATTATTTTTATCTCAAAAGTTACTTCTAATCCTAGGTTTTTAATAATATTGGTTAAATAATTTTGAATTTCTTTGGCAATATCATATTTTGTACTAGCATTTATTTTATACTTTTTAAATATATTTGTTTTAATTTCTTCTATACTATAAATTATTTCATTACTACTAGCATTCAAATCAGTACATACTTTTTTTATTAGGGCTTGTTCATTAGTTCCTTCATTTGTTACTACATTCATTTTTAATCCTACTTTCTTCTTTCATTTAATTTTTTAAATATTAAATTTTGAATTACAATAAAACCATTAGTTACAATCCAATATAATGCTATTGCTGTTGGTAATGAAAAAGATGCTACTGAAATCATTACAATCATAAATTTTAATGTAAATTGCATTTGTTTTTCCATTTCACTATTCATGGCAGAATTTTGATTCATAGAATTTTTAAATGATAAGTATGTTGTAAATATAATTAAAATAATTAATATAATATATATATAATTGCCTTTACTTATTCCAACCCAGGGAGTCATACCTAATTTCATTCCTAGTAAACTTCCTTCAAAAATTGCTGGTACTCTATTAATTGCTTGTAAAAAAGCAAAGAATAATGGCAATTGAATAAATGCGAGCAAACAACCACTCATAGGACTTATTTTATATTTTTTATAAACCATCATCATTTCTTGACTTTTCATCATCATTGATTCAGAATCAGTTTTATTTGCATATTTTTTTTCAAGTTTTTTTAATTCTGGTCCAGCTTTTTTCATATTTTCTTGTTGATCAACACTTTTTTTAGAAAAAGGCATCAATATTAATCTTATTAATAATCCTATTAACATTACAGATACACCATAATTTTTGATTATTTTACCAAGTTTTATAATTAACCATGCTATTGGTTTTACAAATAATGTTTCCCATAGACTTTTGTAAGCTATATCATTTGGTTTAAAATCTTCACATTTAGGTAAATCTTCTAACTTATTTTTTAATTGATCATTAAATTGTTGATATTTTTCAATGAGTTTTTGGTCTTCAGGTTGGCAAAGAATATTATTTTGTAAGCTTTGACCTGTTTCTTCGTTGGTTACTATTTTTTTATCTTCTTGTAAATAATTTGAATTACCACAACCACAAGATAATAATATTACTACTAAAAGTATTAGTAATTTTTTGGTATTTTTCATTTGTTCTCCTTTATTAATTCATTTAAATTTTTAGATAATTCTTGAAAAGATGCATTAAGACAACTTTTCTTTATCATTATAATATAATCTTTATGTTTTTTAAATAAATTTTTGTTATTATCTATAATAACTCTTAATCTTCTTTTTAATTTATTTCTAATTACAGCGTTACCTACTTTTTTACTGATAGCTATTCCAAATTTAGGATTTTCTTCTTCTTTTTCCTTTATATATATAACAAAGTAATAATTTTTTATAAAAGGACAATTAGTTATTATTTTATTAAATTCTTCTTTTTTCTTAACTACTTCCTTTTTCTTCATAAAATCCTCCTATAGTAAAAAAACCACAAAAATTAGTGGTTATTTAGTAATTAAATTTTTACGTCCTTTTTTTCTTCTTCTTTTTAATATTTTTGTTTCTTTACGAGCAAAAAAACCATGTTTTTTAGCTTTTTTTCTTTTATTTGGGTTATAAGTACTAAACATTTCTACTCCTCCTTTTTTAAATAAGCTTCCTTATTATAATATTAATTATAGCTAAAAGTCAAGAAATTAGGACATAATTTTTATTATTCACTATTATTTATTTTTAATTTTCAATTATTCTATATCTTTCTACTTCTATTATATGATAATTAACAGGCCAATATTTTAGTTTTTTTATAGAGTTTTAATATATTTTAACTAAATTTGTGGATAACTAAAATACTTTTATGATAAAAATGAAAAAATTTATATATTTGTTAATAACTTTGAAAAATTAAATGTCTATATTTTAGCATTTTAAAAGGTTTTCCACATAATTAACAGTATTGTTGATAATATTTATAAACAATTAAATTAAAAGTTTATAAAAATTTGTGGATAATGTTGATAAATGAATTATTATAAGTTAAAATAGGGGAAATTTATGTTGATAAATTGTTGATAAAGAGTTAATAAAGATTTTATTCTTTTAATTCAACTTAAAATGAGCTAAAATGTAAGTAGTTAATGATACAAAGAAGTGGGGTGATGGAATTTGTTAGTTGACGATCTTTGGCAATGTTTTCTAGATAATATAAAAAATGAAATAAATTCTGCATCCTACAATGCTTGGTTTAATGAGCTAAGTATTAAAAATCGGGATGACTCATCTATTATCCTAGAAGTTCCAATGGAGATTCATAAAAAAATATTAGGAGATACATACTATTCTTTAATTGAAGAAACTTTATTTAAAATAACTGGTGTTAATTATGATATAAAATTTGTATTAAAAGATGAAATGACTGATTTTACAGATACATTAGATAATAATTCTCAATTAAAAGAGTTAGATGAAGAATTTGAAACAAATTTAATTAAAGAACTAAATTTTGACAATTATATAGTAGGAGATACTAACCGGCTGGCAAAAGTAGCTGGGATGGCAGTTGCTGAACAGCCTGGGAAAATCCATAATCCTTTATTTATATATGGTAAAAGTGGCCTAGGGAAAACACATTTAATGCATGCGATAGGTAATTTTATTACAGAACATAGTAATAAAAAAGTTTTATATACTACCAGTGATTGGTTTATGAATGATTATACTGGAATTGCCAATTTAGAAAAAGGAGAAAATACTATTGATTATGCTAATAATTTTAAGAATAAATACAGAAATGTAGATGTCTTAATAATTGATGATATCCAATATTTAGTAGGGGCTGAAAAAACTCAACAAGAATTTTTTCATACATTTAATGCACTGCATCAAGCAAATAAACAAATTATAATAAGTTCAGATAGAAGTCCTGATGATTTAAAAATATTAGAAGAAAGACTTAGAAGTAGATTTATGTGGGGACTTCCAGTTGATATATATCCACCTGATTTTGATCTTAGATGCAGAATTATTAAAGCAAAAATTAAAAATACTTCTATTGCAGATAAATTAGATACAAATGTTATTGAATTTATTGCTAATAGTTGTCAAAATGATGTAAGATTTTTAGAAGGAGCTTTAAATAGATTAATGGCTTATACAGCAATGGTTGTTCCTGATAAAATAGATTTAGAATTTGCTAATGAAGCTTTAAAAGATTTTATTAATAAAAATATATATTCGGAAAATGATATATCTAGTATTCAA
Source organism: uncultured Erysipelotrichaceae bacterium (assembly GCA_948444795.1). Taxonomy (GTDB): domain Bacteria; phylum Bacillota_I; class Bacilli_A; order RF39; family UBA660; genus MGBC108787. The sequence goes on from CAOJUX010000003.1 coordinate 27,063, forward strand.
CAAGTTATTGCTGAGTTCTATAATATAAAAGTCGAAGATTTAAAAGGGAAAAAGAGAAGTGCTAATATTGCTTATCCTAGAATGGTAGGAATGTACCTAGCAAGAATGCTTACAGATGAAACTTTTCCACGGATAGGTTTAGAGTTTGGAGGTAGAGATCATTCAACTGTAATTCATGCTTGTGATAAAATAGAAGAAGATTTAAAAACAAATAAAAAATTAGAAACAGAAATAGATACTATTAAGAATAAATTACAATAATGTTTATAACTTACTCAAAATGTTTATTGATATAAACACTATATATTAAGAGAAAAATATCTATTTAAAAGAAATATTTAAGTTATAAACATTATCAACGCCATTATTAATATTATTATAATTAAAAAGAAAGAAGGAATAAAAATGAAATTTGCAATTGATAAAAATATATTATTAGAAAATCTAAATAATGTTATAAAAGGTATATCAACTAAAAATGTTATACCAATATTAAATGGAATAAAATTTGACTTAACGAACGAAGGGCTTTCTTTAACTGCTAGTGATAGTGAACTTACTATTAATTCTTTTATAGAAAGTAAAAATATAAAAAATATAATAACTTGTGGAACTATAGTTATTCAAAGTAAATTTATATTAGATATTATTAGAAAACTGCCAAGTGATATCATTAATTTTGAAGTGATTGATAGTTTAAAAATAAAAATATATACTGATAACAGCCAATATAATTTAAATTGTCTAGACAGTAATGATTATCCTAATATGAAAATAGAAGAACATAAGGATCCTATTATTATAACTGGAGATATTTTAAAAAGTTTAATTAATCAAACTGTTTTTGCTATATCTACTCAAGAATTAAGACCAATTCTTACAGGAATTAATTTAACAATAGTTGGAGATGACTTAACTATTATAGCCACTGATTCTTATCGATTAGCTAAAAAAAATATAAAGCTTACTTCTTCTGTTAATAATGATGTTAATATTGTTATTCCTGGCAAAAATATAACAGAATTAGAAAAAATTTTAGATGATGATAGTGATGTTGAATTACATATTTTTAATAATAAAGTATTATTCAAATATAAAAATATTAAGTTTCAAACTAATTTATTATCAGGTACTTATCCTAATATAAATAATTTAATTCCGACTGAGTTTTCTATTACAGCTAAACTCCAAAAGAATGAATATACTTCTTGTGTTGATAGGGCTGCTTTATTAACCCAAGGTAAAGATAAAAATATTATTAAAATGAAAATAGAGAATAAGGAAATGCTTATTACTTCTAATGCTTCTGAAATAGGTAAAGTAGAAGAAAAGCTAATTGTAGATACAGATATGAGTTCAAATATAGATATATCATTTAGTTCTAGATATATGCTAGAGGCTTTAAAAACTATAAAAGGTGATGATATAGTCTTACTTTTAATAAATGATGTTAAACCAATTATTATTAAATCTTTATCTGATGAATCTTTAATTCAGTTAATATTACCAATAAAAACTTACTAATCGTAAGTTTTTTTCATAATTCGACAAAGTTTTATTTGTTTTTTTAGTAATATAGACCTAAATTTTCCTGTTAGGGGGTGAAATTATGGAAAATTATGAAATAAATGATAAAACAGTAGCTTTATATGCTATGAATAATAAAACACGAGTTTACGAACTTGATGATAATTTTGTAGTTAATAAAGCAGCCAGTACTATAATGGAAGAAAGTTGCTTATATCATGGTAGTTCACTAAATGGTAGAAAAAAAGGTACAGAAGCTTTAATTGGACCTGTATATAGAGCTCCTATTATTGTTTCAGAAAGTAAAGATATTATTTTTTTTCCAACTTCTTCACCAAGAAATAAAGATTGTACATGGCTTCGATTTGATGAAGTAGATAAGTTTTATTATAAAGGAAATAAATTAATTATTGAATTTAAAAATGGTGAATGTTTACCTTTGAATACTACTTATGGAGTTATCGATAATCAAATTCTTCGAGCGGCTCGATTAGAGTCTATTCTAAGAAAGCGAAAAAAAGAAAAAAGCTTTTAAAAATGTTATATTTATGTTATAATTTTAATAGGTATAGGAGTGCACAGATACCTATTATTTTATTATATGGACGTAAAAGAGGCTAAATATGCAAATACAGGAGTTGAAATTACTAAATTATAGAAATTTTAAGAAAATAGATGTAACTTTTTATGACAATCTTAATGTTATATTTGGTAAAAATGGAAGTGGTAAAACCAATTTAGTAGAAGCTATTTATGTACTTGCTCTTTCTAGATCTTTTAAGCAAATTAATGATAAATCTTTAATCCTAAAAGGAGAAAATCTAACAAAAATTGAAGGGATACTTAATAATAATTATCAAACAAATTATAAAGTTATAATTACAGATGAAGGTAAAAAAGTATTAATAAATAATAATAGAGTTACTAAAATAAGTGATTATATTTCCAAATTAAATATTGTGCTTTTTAATCCTAATGATTTAAGAATGATTAAAGACACTCCTAGTATTAGAAGAAGATATTTAAATATTTCAATATCTCAAATGGATGTGTTATACTTAAAAAATTTGAATGATTATAATAAATTGTTAAAAATTAGAAATTCATATTTGAAACAAATGATGTTAAATGGTAATTTAAATAAAGATTATTTAAATATAGTTACTGAAAAACTAGTTGATATTGGATTAAAACTAGTATCTGTTAGAGAAGAATTTATTAAAAAAATGAACCAGTTAATGGCTTCTTTTTATGATAAAATAGCTCAAAGTGGTAGTTTAGAACTAGAATACAAAAGTGATTATAAAAATAAAAATAGAGAAGAATTACTGAGTTTGTATAAAAAAAATTTAGAAAAAGATATGAGTTTTGGAAAAACAACAATGGGACCTCATCATGATGATATTAAATTTTTATTAGATAAAATGAATTTGAAAGATTATGGAAGTGAAGGGCAACAAAAAAATACTGTTATATCTTGGAAATTTAGTGAAATTGCGTTTATAAAAGAAAAGTTGGGTGTGACTCCAATATTAATTTTAGATGATTTGTTAAGCGAATTAGATATAGAAAAAATTAAAAATATATTTGAATTAATTGAAAATGATATACAAACATTTATAACTACGACAGAGATTGAAAAATTAGATTTTTTATTAAAAAAGCATAATTCAAAAAAATTTTTGGTTGAATCAGGATCAATAAGGGAGGTAAGAAATTAAATGAATAAAGAAGAACATTATGATGCATCAGATATTCAAGTATTAGAAGGTTTAGAGGCGGTTAGAAAAAGACCAGGTATGTATATTGGAACAACTGATGTTAAAGGACTGCATCACTTAGTTTGGGAAATTGTTGATAATGCAATAGATGAAGCTATGGCTGGATATTGTAAAAACATTGAAATTGTTATCAATAAAGATAATTCTATTACTGTTAAAGATGATGGCCGTGGTATTCCTGTTGGTGTGCATCCAAAAACTGGTCTTTCTACAGTTGAAACTGTTTATACCGTTCTTCATGCTGGAGGTAAGTTTGGCGGCGGCGGCTATAAAGTGGCTGGAGGACTTCATGGTGTCGGAGCAAGTGTTGTTAACGCTTTATCTACTCGTGTTACTGTTACTGTTTATAAAGATGGTAAGATATATGAAACCAAATTTGAAAATGGAGGAAAAATAGTACAGACCTTAACTGTAATTGGAACTTGTGAAAAAAATAGAAGTGGGACTACTGTAACTTTTAAACCAGATAGAGATATATTTGATACAGAGATTTATGAATATGAAACTTTAAAAACAAGAGCAAGAGAACTGGCCTTTCTAAATAAAGATTTAAGAATAACTTTAAGAGATGATCGTGATTTAGAAGATACTACTGGTGATACGTTTCTTTATGAAGGAGGAATTAGTGAGTATGTTAAGTATTTGAATAAAAATAAAACTCCTATTCATGAAGAAATTATTCATTTAGATGGAGAAGAAGAGGGCATCTTTTTTGAAGTAGCACTTCAATATAATTCTGGTTATACTGATAATATTTATTCTTTTGTTAATAATATAAATACTCATGATGGCGGAACTCATGAAGAAGGTGTTAGAAGAGCTTTAACTAGAGTTATTAACAATTATGCCAAGAAAAATAATATTTTAAAAGATAAAGATGATTCTTTAACTGGTGAGGATGTTAAAGAAGGTTTAACTATGATTGTTTCTTGTAAGCATCCAAATCCTCAATTTGAAGGTCAAACAAAAGGTAGACTTGGCAATTCTGAAGTTAGAAAGCTTGCAGATAGTGTTTTTGCTCAAGGTTTTGAACGTTTTTTAATGGAAAATCCAGATGAAGCTAAGATAATAATTGATAAAGCAATGACAGCATCTCGTGCGAGGGTAGCAGCTAAAAAAGCAAGAGAGCTTACCAGAAGAAAAACTGATTTAGATGTAGTGAATTTTGGTGGTAAACTTGAAGATTGTAAAGAAAAAGATCCTTCTGTTTGTGAAATATTTTTAGTCGAAGGAGATAGTGCAGGAGGATCTGCTGTAAAGGCGAGAAATTCTATGACACAAGCAATACTTCCTTTACGTGGAAAGATATTAAATGTGGAAAAAGCACGACTTGATAGGGCTTTATCTAATGAAGAAATTAGAACAATAATTACGGCATTTGGTACTGGAATAGGAAATGATTTTGATTTAAGCAAATTAAGATATGATAAAATTATTATTATGACAGATGCCGATGTTGATGGGTCTCATATTAGAGTACTTTTACTTACTTTGTTCTATAGATTTTTTAGACCTATAGTAGAAGCAGGTCATGTTTATGCAGCCCAACCACCACTTTTCTGTATCAAACATGGTAAAACAATTAAATATGTTTCAGATGAAGTGGCAAAAGATGCATATATTAATACTTTGCTTGCAAGTAATCCTAATATTAAGTATGAATTATTACGTATGAAAGGTTTAGGAGAGATGGATGCAGAGGAGTTAAATGAAACTACTATGGATATTAATAATAGAATTTTAAAAAGGATTACAGTAGATGATTTAATCAGTGCAGATGAGGCATTTACTAAACTTATGGGTGAAGAAGTAGAACCAAGGAGAAAGTTTATAGAAGATAATGCTTTATTTACAGAGCATTTGGATGTATAGTGGGGTGGTATTATGAATCAAGAAAAAGATAAAATAATAGAAAATGATATAGTAGAAGAGATAAATAAGTCATTTTTAGACTATTCAATGAGTGTTATTATGTCAAGAGCAATACCAGATTTGAGAGATGGATTAAAACCAGTTCATCGAAGAATTTTATGGTCTATGTATGAATCCGGGTATACACCAGATAAATCTCATAAAAAATCAGCTCGTATTGTTGGTGATGTAATGGGTAAATATCATCCTCATGGTGATTCTTCAATATATGAAGCTATGGTTAGAATGGCTCAAGATTTTAGCTATCGTGTACCTTTAGTTGATGGACATGGTAATTTTGGTAATATAAATGGTTCTGGTGCAGCAGCATCACGTTATACAGAAGCAAGGCTTAGTAAAGTTTCTTTAGAGTTACTTAGAGATATTAATAAAGATACTGTTGATAAAATTCCTAACTATGATGAACTTGAAGTAGAGCCTCAAGTTTTACCTTCACGTTTTCCAAATATACTTGTTAATGGAACTATGGGGATAGCTGTTGGTATGGCAACTAATATTCCTCCTCATAATTTGGGAGAGGTTATTGATGGGTGTGTTGCATATATTGACAATCCAGATATTGATGTTGATGGATTAATGAAATATATTAAAGGTCCAGATTTTCCAACAGGCGGTATTATTTTAGGTAATAGTGGGATTAAAAAAGCTTACGAAACAGGTAGAGGTACTATTACTATAAGAAGTAAAGCAACTATAGAAGAAAAAAATGGAAAACATTATATTATTATTGACGAAGTTCCTTATGGAACAAATACTAGTGATTTAAAGGATAAGGTTGCTGAACTTGTTCACAATAAAATTATTGATGGGATCAGTGATTATCATACTGATTTAAAAAATGGTGTTAAGATTACTATTACTTTGAAGAGGGATGCTAATCCTCAAGTTGTCCTTAATAATTTATATAAACATACTAAATTTCAAGATACTTTTGGCATAATCTTTTTGATGCTTGATAATGGAGTTCCTAAAACTTTAGGACTTAAAGATATTATTTTAAAATATATTGATTATCAAAAAGAGGTTATTATTAGAAGAACTAGGTTTGAACTTAAAAAAGCTGAGGATAGAGTACATATTTTAGAGGGTTATAAACTTGCTCTTGATAATATTGATGAGGTTATTAAGATTATTAAAGAAGCTAAAACTGATGTAATTGCTCGAGAGAACTTGATTTCTCGTTTTGGATTTAGTGAAATTCAAGCAAATGCAATTTTGGAATTAAAATTACGTCGTTTAACTGGTTTAGAACGTGAAAAAATAGAAGAAGAATTAAACGAATTATTAGCTAAGATTGAATATTTGAGATCTATTTTGGCAAGTGAGGAAAAAGTTCTTGCTATAATTAAAGAAGAATTAATTGAAATTAAAAATAAATATAGTGATGATAGAAGAACTGCTATAGATATGACAGCAATTGATTATATTGAAGATGAATCATTAATACCAGAGGAAAATATTGTTGTAGCACTTACCCACAATGGTTATATTAAACGTACAACTTCTGATACATTTAAAATTCAAAATCGTGGTGGTGTAGGTGTTAAAGGAATGAATATTAATGAAGAGGATTTTGTTGAAAATATTAGCAACTTATCAACACATGATTTTCTATTTTTCTTTACTAATAAAGGTAAAGTTTATAGATTAAAGGGTTATGAAATTCCATTATTTGGTAGAACTAGTAAAGGACTTCCAATTATTAATTTATTACAAATAGAAAAAGATGAAAAAATAACTTCCTTATTATCGGTTAAAAAAGATGAACAATCTAAGTATTTATTATTTGTTACAAAACTTGGTATTGTTAAACGTACACTTCTTAATGAATTTGATAATATAAGAAATAGTGGTAAAATTTGTATTAATTTAAGAGATGATGATGAGCTTATTTCTGTTCAAAAAACCACAGGTGAGAATAATATTTTATTAGGTTCTAGTGATGGACGTATGGTTAAATTTAATGAAAACGAAGTACGTGTAATGGGTAGAACTGCAAGTGGGGTTAAAGGTATAAGTTTAGTAAATCAAACTTGTATTGGTGCTATTAAAGCTCTTGAAGAAGATCAAATTATAATTGTTACTGAAAAAGGTTACGGAAAACAAACTAACGTTTGTGACTATCGTCAAACAAAACGTGGTAGTAAGGGTGTTAAAGCTTTAAATATTACTGATAAAAATGGTAATATGGTTGCATTTAAACTTGTAAAAAATAATTGTGATTTAATTATTGTGACTGATACAGGAATGATAATAAGGGAACCTTTAGAACAAGTTAAAGTTTTGGGAAGAGTTACTCAAGGTGTTAAATTAATAAATTTAAAAGATGGTCAAAGTGTATCCACTATTAGTTTGATTAGTAATGAAACTGATGAAGATTTAAATGATGAAGATCAAAATAATAATGTTTCACGTGAAACATCAGAAAATAAAGAATAATTGTTAGAAGACTGCTGAAAAAGTAGTCTTTTTTTATACTTTAAATAATGTCAAAATTAAATTTAATTTATTTTCTATAATTATTAAGGAAAATAATAAATTAAACTAGCTAAAAAAACATAAATTTCAATGTTTCACGTGGAACATTGCTTGATTTTTTATAAATTTTTATTTAAATATATTTAAAGGAAAAGTGATTATAAATAACAAACATAAAAAAAGTTTATACAAAAGACTAGAATCATTATAAATTTTATAAGCATTTAACATATCTTAGAAAATATTTATATTTTTACTTTCAAAAGTAGTAAAATCTGTTTAATAATTTTATTAACATCATTTAATATGGGAAATTGTAACATATGAATGTTAGGCGATTGATGTTCCACGTGGAACATTTGCAAATTAAATTATTAAGTGTTATTATTTAAAATGTGCAATAGATATATTGGAACTTGGTCAGAGTTGGAAAACAGCAGCCATAACAATCCCTATTTATGTGCACTTTTTTTATAGGAGTTACCATGAATATAGATGAGATATTATATAATTTAGCAAGGAAAGCAAGTAAAAAAGGTGAAATTCCTGTTTCAGCTATAATAGTTAAAAACAATAAGATAATTGCAAAAGCGTATAATCGAAAAAATAAAACTAAAAATATTTTAGATCATGCAGAGATAATTGCTATTAAGAAAGCAAATAAAAAATTACATAAGTGGAATTTGTCAGATTGTATTATGTATGTTACATTGAAACCCTGTTCTATGTGTGAACAAATTATTAACCAAACGAGAATATCGAAGATTTATTATTATTTGGAAAAACCAGATTATAAAAAAGAATATAGCAATGTGAAATACTTAAAATTAGATAATTTGGAATTTAAGAGCAGTTATCAACAATTATTATCAGATTTTTTTAAAAAATTGAGGTAATAATTATTTTTTTTTGATATAATTTATAAGTGATTGGAGAACAAATATGGAAAATTTTAAAGTTTTATATCGTAAATATAGACCTTCAAATTTTGATGAAATTGTAGGTCAAGAAAATGTGGTAAGTATTCTTAAAAATTCTATTATATTAAATAAAATTTCTCATGCTTATATATTTACTGGACCTAGAGGTACTGGTAAGACTAGTACTGCAAAGATTTTTGCGAAAACTATTAATTGTGATAATCCAGTGGATGGTTTATCATGCAATAATTGTAAAAACTGTTTAAATAATTCTAGTTCAACGGATATTATAGAGATAGATGCAGCTTCTAATAATGGGGTAGATGAAATAAGAGAACTTATCAACAATATAAAAATAGCTCCTTCTAGTAGTAAGTATAAAGTTTATATAATAGATGAAGTTCATATGCTTTCCCAGAGTGCTTTTAATGCCTTGTTATTAACACTTGAGGAACCACCTTCTCATGCCATATTTATTTTGGCAACAACTAATATTGAAAGTGTTCCAATAACCGTTTTGTCTAGATGCCAAAGGTTTGATTTTAGAAAAATACCAGAAGAAAAAATTGTTAAACAACTTGAGATTATTTGCAAAAAAGAAAATATAAAGTATGATAGTGAAGCAATAGAAGAGATAGCTTATTTGTCTGATGGAGGATTAAGAGATGCTTTAAGTATTTTAAATCAGCTTTCTTCTAATGGTGATTTGATAAGTTTGGAATCAGTATTAAGTAATTATGGATCTATTTCTACTTTGAAGATTAAACAAATAGCTGATTACTATATTAATAGTGATTATAAGAGTTTAAAAAAAATATTTGATGATTTAAATAATATGATTTTTGATTATAAATTATTTATTAAAAAATTGATTGATGTTTTATTTGAAAGATATATTGAATTTAAGGAAAGAAAAAATAATAATAAATATTCTCAGATAAAAGATACTGTTTTTAAACTTAATGATTTAATAAATAAAGTAAATATTAATATTAATCCTTTTTTGTTAATTTTTATGATTTTGATTGAAAATATTGAAATTAATGCTAAATCAAATGAAATGACTAATGTTACATTTGAAAATAGCTTAGATAATCAAAAAGTAAAAGTTGAGGAGGAAAAATTAAATGAATTAATTGATGATATTTTAGAAGAAGAAACAAAAGCTAATATCAAAAAAAATATTAGCAATGAAAAAAATTTGTTTGAGGTTAATAGGAAAAATGAAGAAGATTTAGAGAAAAAAGTTAAAGTATGTTTAAATAATTGTTTTGTTACTGCTAATAAACAATTTTTAATGAATATGAAAATTTTGTGGGAAGATTATAAAACAAACAAATGTATCAATAATGAGTATAAAAATATAATTTTGGATTCAAGTTTAGTTATGGCTTCAGAAAATATTGTAATTCTTTCTTTTGAACAAGATATAATGGTTCATGTTTTTAATCAGCATTCTAAAGAAATAGAGGGTGATTTTAATTCTTTGTTTAATAAAAATATTAAAATTATAGCATTATCAAGTGATAATTGGAATGATGAAAAACGTAAATACTTGGAAAAAATAAAAAAAGGTGAAAAATATAATATTATTGATGAGCAAATTTTAGAAAAATCTGATATAATAGAAGATGAAATTTCTGAAAAAGAAGAACCAGAAAATTTTGATATAACATCAATATTTGATGATAATAAGTTAGAAGTTAAGTAGAGGAGAGATAAATATGAATATGCAAAGTATAATGGCTCAAGCTCAAAAAATGCAAAGAGATATTCAAAAGAAAAAGGAAGAAATAGATAATACTATTTTTACTAGTAAGAATGATTTAGTGGAAGTTAAATATAATGGTAAGAAAGAATTAATTTCTATTAAAATCTTAAATGAAGTCGAAAAAGAAGACTTAGAAATGCTTGAAGACATGATAATGCTTGCAAGTAAAGATGTAATGGAACAAATAAATAAAATGATGGATGAAAAACTAGGTGCTATTAATTCAGGTTTAGGTGGTTTATTTTAAAATATGATATATCCTAAAAATATAGAGTGTATTAAGGAATTTTATCAGAAGCATCCTGGTATAGGAGATAAAAGTGCAGAAAGAATGGCTTTATCAACACTTGATATGACTATGGAACAAATAGAAGAATTTATAAATGCTTTAAAATCTGCTAAAAAAAATATAAGACCTTGTTCTATTTGCGGACATTTAACTGATGCAGAGGTATGTAATATATGTTCAGATGATACAAGAAATCATAATTTAATATGTGTTTTAGAGGATTCAAAAAAGGTTTTTACTTTTGAAAAGGTTGGTAATTTTAAAGGAGTTTATCATGTACTTAATGGGCTTATATCTCCCAGTGAAGGGATAGGCTATGATGATATTAATTTAAATTCTTTGATTAAAAGAGTAGAAAATTTAAACCATCCAGAAATTATATTAGCTTTAAAATCTTCAATAGAAGGAGATACAACTACTCTTTTTATTAAAAAAATATTTGAAAATAAAGATGTAATTATTTCAAGATTAGCTCATGGTATTCCAATGGGTGCAGAAATAGATTATATGGATATGTTAACTATAAATAAAGCTTTAGAAGATAGAAAACAGATATCTGAATAAAAACTTATGTTTTTCATAGAATTATTTTAGGTGGTTCTAATGAAAAAATTAATTAACGTAGTTAAAAAAGTAATATTTGCTTTCTTATTAATTTATGGGTTTGATATATTAATTTGTTCTTTTAATGTGTTAATACCTTTAAATTTTTTTACTATTTCAACTGTTAGTATTTTAGGAGTTCCAGGCTTTGCAGCATTATTGGTAGTTTTTTTTGTAGTAAGGTGATTTTTATGATAAAAAATAGTAATATTAATTTATTAAAAAATAAGTATGATGAGAATAAATTGTCTCATGTTTTTTTAATTGAAACAAATAATCAAAACTTTGTTCTTAATGACATAATTGAATTTATCAAATATATTAATTGTGAAAAAAAATATAAAGATAATTGTAAATTATGTAATTTGTGTAATTTAATAGATAAAAATATTTTGCCTAATTTGAAAATTATTTATCCTGATGGACAAGCTATAAAAAAAGAGCAAATGGAAACTTTGAAAAATGATTTTTCTCATATGCCTTTTATTTCAAAATATAATGTTTATATTATTAATGAAGCAGAAAAATTAAATCAATCTAGTGCTAATGCTATTTTGAAATTTATAGAAGAGCCTGAAGATAATATAATAGGATTTTTAATAACTAACAATAAAGATAATATTATTTCTACAATTAAAAGTAGGTGTGATGTTTTTAATGCTTATTATGAAAAAAATGATAGTATTTTAAATATTAATGAAAATTTGATTGAGAATTATATAATAAATATTGAAACTAATATAAAAAATAGTATATTAATTAATAAAATTATAGTAGAAAAAAAATTAGAAAAAAATGAAATTGTGGATTTTTTTAAATATATGTTGAATTTTTATCAAAATTTATTAAATGAAAATGAAAATAAGTATAAATTAGAACTTAAAGATATTTTAAAAAGAATAAATATTATAGATGATATATTGGATAAATTGAATTATAATGTTAATATTAATTTGTTATTAGATTATTTTATAATTAGTTTGGAGGATGCATGATGATATATGGTGTAAAGTTTTCAAGCAATGGAAAAGTATATTATTTTAATGGAAAAAATAAAAAATATAATAAAAATATTAATGTTATAGTAGAAACAGATAAAGGATTACAATATGGTAAAGTTGTAGGAATTATAAATGAAGAAAAATTACTAAAAGAAGAATTAAAAGATATAAAAGATATAATTAGATCAACTACTAAAAAAGATTATAATAATTATTTAAATAATCTAAAAGATGCTTCTAATGCTTTAAAAAAAGGACAAGAGTTAGCAAATGAATTAAATTTAAAAATGAAATTTTTAAATTGTGAATTTACTTTTGATAGAAAGCAGCTTTTGTTTACTTTTATAGCTGATGATAGAATAGATTTTAGAACTTTAACTAAGAAATTAGCAGCTATTTATAAAACAAGAATAGAGCTAAGACAAATAGGTACAAGAGATAAAGCTAGTAATGTGGGGGGAATTGGACCGTGTGGAAGAGAATTATGTTGTACTAGTTTTTTGAAAAAATTAGGTTCTGTTTCAATTAATATGGCTAAAAATCAAAATTTGGCTTTGAATCCTAATAAAATAAATGGTTTATGTGGAAGATTATTTTGTTGTTTAGAGTATGAAGATGGGGAATATACAAAAATGAGAAAAGGTTTGCCAGTAGTTGGCAATACTATTAAACATAATGGGGTTTTTAAGAATGTTATAGAAGTTGATATATTGAATAGAATAATAACCGTTGTTGATGAAAAAGGAAACATAGAAAAAGTGGAATATAATGAAAGTATTAAATGATTTATATGATTATGAAAATTATAAAATCTATCAAGATGATAAAACTTTTAAATTTTCTTTAGATAGTATTTTACTTGCTGAGTTTGTAGTTTTGAAAAAAAATGATAAAGTATTAGAGCTTTGCACGGGAAATGGTGCATGTTCTTTGATTTTGTCTTATTATTACTCAAATGAAATAGTTGGCTTTGAAATTCAAGAAAACATATACAAATTGGCCTTAGAAAGTATTCTATATAATAAAAAAGATAAGCAAATAAGAATTATAAATGATAATATAATAAATATAAAAAAATATTTCCCGGGAAATATTTTTGATGTTATTTTATGTAATCCACCATATTTTAAATATAGTGATAATTCTTTGATTAATAAAAATCGATCTTTAGCAATAGCTAGACATGAAATAGAAATAAACTTAGAAGAAATATTTAAAATAGTTGCTTATGCTTTAAAAAGTAATGGTTTTTTTTATATTAGCCATATTCCTGAAAGGTTAGAAGAAATTTTTTATTTATGTGAAAAATACCAAATAATAGCTAAAAGTGTTCAATTTATTTATACAAAAAGGGAAAAAAATGCTAATATAGTCTTAATTAAATGTATTAAGGGAGCTAAAAATAGTTTAAATGTGGCAAAACCAATATATTTGGAGAATATAAAAACTTATAAAAATATATTAAGGAGGTAAGAATATGAAGTTAGTAATTGGTTTAGGTAATCCAGGATCATCATATGAAAATACCAGACATAATATTGGATTTATGGTTATTGATAATTATTTAGAAAATATAGCATGGAAACAAAAATTTTTAGGAGAGTATTGTGAAATTGAGTATAAAGGCAAAAAAGTAATATTTTTAAAACCTTTGACATATATGAATAATTCGGGAGAATGTGTATCAAAATTTGTAAATTATTTTAAAATTGATATAAGTGATATTTTAGTTATACAAGATGATATGGATTTGAATATAAGTACTTTTAAATTAAAGAAAAATAGTTCATCAGGTGGACATAACGGAATAAAATCAATTATCAGTGCTTTAAAAAGTGATGGTTTTTTAAGATTAAAAATTGGTATTTCTCATGCTGATAATAACATAAATCATGTTTTGGGTAAGTTTTCTAAAAAGGAAATGGAAATACTTAATAGAAATTTTAACTTGTACAATCAAATAATTGAATCATTTTTAGAAAATAATAATGATAAGGTAATAAATGATTTTAATGGTAGGAGATAAATATGATTTTTTTAAATGAATTATTCTCATTAAAAGAAAATGTTCATGTAACTGGTCTTACTAAAGAATTAAATGTATTATATATAATTAATAAATTTAATAATAGTGATGATAATATATTAGTTGTGACTAGTAGTTTATATGAAAGTAATATGCTTTATACTTCTTTATGTACATATTTAAACGATGTACTTATTTTTCCCATGGATGATTTTATAGCTACAATGTCTCTGGCGGTTTCTCCAGATTTAAAAGTTAAAAGACTAGAAACTTTAAAGAAAATAAAAAGTGGTAAACATATTATTGTTACTAATTTGAATGGATTTTTAAAATTTTTACCAGTAAAAAGTAAAGAAGAACAAGATAACTTAGAGTTGAAAGTAAATATGGATATTTCACGAGATGAAATAGTTAATCTTTTGGATAAATTTGGATATACGAAAGATACATTGGTAACTAATACTGGTACTTATGCGGTTAGAGGTTTTATTTTAGATATTTTTTTAATTGATGAAGATCATCCAATACGTATCGAATTTTTTGGAGAAACTATAGAAACTATCAAATATTTTGATGAAGAGTCGCAGCTTACTTTTAAAAATATAGATAAATTTACTATTTTACCTTTTACTGAAATGGAAACAGAAGAAAAAAATTGTTTGTATGATTATTTATCTAATCCAATTGTTTTTTTTGTTGATTATCAACAAATTGAAGCGGCTTATCATAAACTTTGTGAAGATATCGTTGATTATAAAGAGGCAAATGAGATAGATAAAGATAAAAAATATATGTTTGAGTTACAAGAAATAAATATAAAACGAGAAATATATTTAGATAATTTAAATAATAATAGTAAAGGTATTTCATATAATTCTTATGAAATTGAAAGTTATAATGGTAATTTTGAGTTATTAGAACAAAATATTAATACTTATTTAGATAATGGTAAAACTATAATTTTTTGTCTTTCTAAACAACAACAAATTAATTTAATTAAAGAACATTTTAGTGTAGTTGAAATTAAAGATAAGTATATAAATGGTGCTATTAATGTTTATAAAGGTACTATTAATAAAGGGTTCGTTATAGATAATTTAGTTTTTATATCAGAACATGATATTTATAATACGCATGAAAATGCAATAAAATATAGAAATTCTTTGAAAGTTGGCAAAAGGATTAATTCACTTAATGGAATAAATTTAGGGGATTACGTAGTTCATAGAATACATGGTATAGGAATATATAATGGTGTTGTTACTTTAGAACAAAGAGGAATAAAAAAAGATTATTTACAGATTAATTATTTAGGAAATGATAAAGTTTATATTCCTGTTGAGAAGATATCAAATATATATAAGTATACTGATAAAGATGGTTTAAAACCTAAAGTTAATAAGTTAAATAGTACATCTTGGGAGATAAAAAAACGTCAAGCTCAAAAAAAGATTAAAGATATTTCAGAAGAATTAATGAAGTTATATGCTGTTCGGAATAATATAAAAGGTGAAAAGTATAAAGATTATGCAGAAGAGGATATTTTTGCTTCTTTGTTTCAATATAAAGAAACTAAAGACCAATTAAAAGCTATTAGTGATATTCAAAATGATCTTAGAAGCTCTGTGCCAATGGATAGGTTACTTTGTGGTGATGTAGGTTTTGGTAAAACAGAGGTAGCTTTCAGGGCAATGTTTAAGACGGTTTTAAATAATCATCAAGTTTTATATTTATGCCCTACAACTATTTTATCTAAACAACAATATAATTCAGCTTTAGAAAGATTTAAAGATTATCCAATCAGTATAGATCTTTTAAATAGATTTACATCTCAAAAAGAGGTTAAGAGAATATTAGAAGATTTAAAAAATGGTAAAATTGATATTTTATTTGGAACTCATAGATTACTTAGTGATGATATAAAATGTAATAATATGGGTTTATTAGTAGTAGATGAAGAGCAAAGGTTTGGGGTAACACACAAAGAAAAGATTAAGTCTTTTAAAAATGATGTTAATGTTTTAACACTTTCAGCAACACCAATACCTAGAACGCTTAAAATGGCAATGAGTGGTCTTAGAGATTTATCAATAATTGATACTCCCCCAGTTAATAGATATCCAGTTCAAACTTATGTTGTAGCTGATAATGAATTGATTGTAAAAGATGCTATATATAAAGAGTTATCTAGGAAAGGGCAAATATTTATTTTATATAATAAAATAGCTTCTATTGAAGACTTTGCGAGTAAGTTACGTAAGTTAATACCAGAGGCAAGAATTCGCTATGCTCATGGGAGAATGACTAAAACGGAACTTGATAATATTATGGCTTCTTTTATAGCTTATGAATTTGATATTTTAGTTTGTACAACTATTATTGAAACTGGTATTGATATACCTAATGCTAATACTTTAATTATATATGATGCTGATCATTTTGGTTTAAGTCAATTATATCAATTACGTGGTAGAGTTGGTAGAAGTAATAGAATTGCTTATTCTTATTTACTTTATAATAAAAGTAAAGTATTAAATGATATTGCTGTTAAGAGATTATCTGCTATTAAAGATTTTACGGAACTTGGTAGTGGTTATCGTATAGCAATGAGAGATTTATCTTTAAGAGGAGCTGGAGATATTTTAGGCAGTGAGCAAGCAGGATTTATTGAAAGTATAGGGCTTTCTCTTTATATGAAAATGGTAGAAGAAGAGATTAAACGTTTAAATGGAGAAGAAGTAGAAGAAGATGATGAATCTAATTCATTAATTAATGTTGAAACTCATATTTCTGATGATTATGTAAGTGA
Source organism: uncultured Erysipelotrichaceae bacterium (assembly GCA_948444795.1). Lineage (GTDB taxonomy): Bacteria > Bacillota_I > Bacilli_A > RF39 > UBA660 > MGBC108787. Next base: position 44,200 of record CAOJUX010000003.1, read on the forward strand.
TGAAGATATAAAAATTGAAATTCATCAATTAATTAATGAAATTAAAGATAAAGAAACATTACAAAATATTAAAGGTATTTTAGAAGATAGATTTGGTACTATAACAGAGGAAATAGAAATATATATGATGGAAGAGTGGTTTTCGGCACTTGCTAAAAAACTTAATATTGAACGTGTTAATCAAACGGATAAATTAATTGAAGTAGAAATACCAGAAGAGGTTTCTAGTAAATTAAAAGGAGATAAATTATTTTTGGAATCTTATAATATAAATCCTAATTTTACTTTTAAATATTTAAATAAAAAGATTATTATTAAATTAATTTTTAAAAAAGAGGATAAACATTTCTTATATTATTTAATACCATTACTTGATAATATTTATGAAGATGTTAAAAACTTAGAATAAAAAATAATAAGTTACTCACACTATAGATTAGAGGAGTGATTAGCTTTTGAAGTCATTAGGTGTAGTAAGAAGAATAGATGAACTTGGTAGAATTGTTCTGCCTAAGGAAATTAGAAGAAATTTAGGTATTAGAGATGGAGAAAATTTAGAAATATTTGTTGAAGATCAGACGATTGTTTTAAAAAAATATTCAAAACTTAAGGATTATAATGATATTATTGAAAGTATTTGTGAACTTACTAATAATATATATAATATAAATTTTATAGTTACAGATAGAGATAAAGTTATATATGCAAAAAATCAAGAACAAATAGTAAGTAAAGATTTAGATGATGTGATGTTATCTTTAATTCATAATAGAGAAAGTGTAAATAATACTGATTTAATGGAAATAAAATTTGGAAATGAAAAATTAATTGGTTATTTTAATATTTTACCAATTATATCTTCAATTGATTGTTTAGGTTTAATAATGATTTATAGTGATATAAAACTAAAAGAAGAATATTTTAATATTTTAAAACTTTTAGCAAGTATTATTGTAAATAAAATAGATATCTCTTGACTAATTTAATTATTTTATGATAAATTATTTGTAGTTAACTGTGAAGGAAAGAGTAATAATAAATACTTATATAGAGAGATTCTAAAATGGTGGAAAGAATTTAAGTTTTTATTATGAAGATGGGTCTGGAGTTGAAGAACGTATTTCTGCGTTAAAGAATAAAGTGTATGGTTATCTCATAAAATAAGGTGGTACCACGGGCAAATGCTCGTCCTTATATTTATGAGTTTTTTATATTTGGAGGTGATTATAGTTGCCTGGTGTGGGACTTGGTGTAATTATTTTAGATAATAATAAAAGAATATTATTGATTAAGAGGAATGATAATTCAAATCTTGCAGATAGTGATATGCATTTAGAGGGGATGTGGACATTACCAGCAGGTAAAGTTAATAAGGGAGAGACTTTATTAAAAGCTGCAATTAGAAAAGTAAAAGAAGAAGTGAATTTAAATGTTTCTAATTTAGAACTAATATCAATAGCAGATGATATTAATTCTTTTGCTCATTTTGTTACAGTTGGGTTTATAGCCAGAAAAATATCTGGTAGTATATCTTTAAAAGATACTTTAGAACATACAGAATTTGGTTATTTTAAGTTAGATGAGTTACCTACAAATTTATGTGAACCATCTAAAAAAATAATAAATAATTATATAAATAAACAAATTTATAAGGGAGAGGATTAGATTATGAAAGAAAAATATTATATAACTACAGCAATTGCTTATACATCAGGTAAACCTCATATTGGTAATACTTATGAAATTGTTCTTGCAGATGCTATTGCAAGATATAAAAGATTAAAAGGTTATGATGTTTATTTTCAAACAGGAACTGATGAACATGGAGAAAAGATTCAAATAAAGGCTAAAGAAGCTTTAATAAGTCCTAAAAAATATGTTGATAATATTTCAAGTGAGATTAAAAATATATGGGATATTATGAATACTAGTTATGATAAGTTTGTTAGGACAACAGATAGTACTCATGAAAAAATAGTAAGTAAAATTTTTAAAAAGATGTATGATAAAGATGATATATATTTAGGCAAATATAGTGGGCTTTATTGTACACCATGTGAATCTTTTTGGACTGAAGCACAACTTGTAGATGGTAAATGTCCAGATTGTGGAAGAGATGTTGTAGAAAAATGTGAAGATGCTTATTTTTTCAGGTTAAGTAAATATCAAGATAAATTACTTAAATACATTGAATCACATCCTGATTTTATTAAACCAGAATCTAGAAAAAATGAGATGATTAATAATTTTATTAAACCTGGATTACAAGATTTATGTGTTTCTAGAACTTCTTTTGATTGGGGCATTCCCGTTTCATTTGATGATAAACATGTTATTTATGTTTGGTTGGATGCTTTAACTAATTATATTACTAATATCGGATATGATCCTGATAAAGAAAGTTTGGATTTTAATAAATGGTGGCCTTGTGATTTGCACTTAATTGGGAAAGATATTATTAGGTTTCATACCATTTATTGGCCTTGCTTTTTAATGAGTCTTGATCTTCCTTTGCCTAAGCAAGTTTTTGGTCATCCTTGGTTAATAGTTGCTGATGGTAAAATGAGTAAAAGTAAAGGCAATGTTATATATGCAGATGATTTAGCAAATGAATTTGGTGTTGATGCAGTTAGATATTATATGTTACATGAAATTCCTTATTCAAGTGATGGAGTATTTACTAAAGAATTATTAATAGAAAGAATAAATAGTGATTTAGTTAATATTCTTGGAAATTTAGTTAATAGAACTATATCAATGGCAAAGAAATATTTTAATAGCCATTTAGAAAATAAAAAAGTAAATGAATTAGTAGATGAGGATCTTAAAAAAATTGTAAAAGAAATTAATCAAAAAATAGATGATAAAATGAATAATTTGGAAATTGGAGCTGCTATTGATGTTATTTTTGAGGCTCTTAGAAGATGTAATAAATATATTGATGAAGTTACCCCTTGGATACTTGCTAAAGATATTTCAAAAAAAGATAGATTAGAAACAGTTTTATATAATTTAATTGAATCTATTAGAGTTTGTTCTGTTTATTTAAGCCCTTATCTTCCTGAGACTAGTAAGAAGATATTAAAACAGCTTAATACTGATAATGAAGCTTTAGAATTTATGGATAATAATATTTATGATTTAAATGAAGCAGAAATATTGTTTGAAAGAATTGATGTTAATAAGTAATGATTATTTAAATCATTATTTTTTTATTATAGAACTTTTTTTATATGGTTTTCTTTCATCTGTTCTTCCTACTAAATAATCAATACTAGTATTATAAAAATCAGCTAATTTATATATTTTATCAAGAGGAATTATTCTTATACCTAATTCATATTCGCTATATACTTGTTGGGTTGTATTTAATATTTTGGCAATATCTTTTTGATATAAATCTTTATCTTCTCTGATTTCTCTTAATCTATTTAAATTCATGTAAACACCTCTATTATTATTTTTTCATACATTAAATAAAATGTATTGACAAGACACGAAAAATCATGTACCATAAAATATATACATGATATATAATGTATGCATTAATGAGGTAATTATGAAAAAATATAATAGAAATAAAAAAAGAAATAGTATAATAATTATAAGTGTAGTAATAGTAGTAGGAATAGTCTCTATAGTAAGTTTAATTAAAAGTCATGCATACTTTGAAACTAGAAAGAGTTTTGATGTATTAAAAGGAAGAGTACCAAATTTTGTAAAAGGAGATATCAAGTTTGCGTTTGTAGTAGATGGAGTGGAAGAAAAGACGTTACCTAAAAAGGATAGTGGATATCATTTTGTAGGTTCAGAGTGTACAAGTGGAGCAAAAGCTTCGTGGAATGAACTATCGTGGAGCGTGAGTGTATCAAATTTAAGTGAAAACGGAACATCTTGTACATTAAAGTTTGAAAAGAAAGAGTTAAATTTTGATTATGGAGATGGTTCTTTAAATACAGTATCTAGAAGTTGTGAATTAAATGGATATGTTTGTACAAATCTTAGTGAAACTATTGGAGGTTATGTTGATAAAGTATATATATATGATTATGAAACTGGTATTGATACTAAACTAAATAGTGATGTTCAATTTTATACTGGTAATTTAAATATGGACATATCTTTAAAAAATTTATCTGGTATTACAACACCATTAAATCCATTGATAGATTCCAGTAGTATTACTGTTCAAAGTGGAGATAATGAGTTAACAGTTAATAATATTTCTAGCATTAATTCAATAATAATGTTATATTTTTGGTATGGAAATGTTAGGGAGTGTGGTATTAGTAATTTAAAACTAAATATAGATAGTAATTATTATACTTTAAAAGAAGCTGTAAATACTAAAAAAATAAAACCCTTAGTTATAATGGATAGTTGGGGATATGGTAGTAATTGGCTTGGCAATAATGTAGCTAATTTATATGATGGGGGAACTTATAAAGCAGGTTATCCTCTACTTAAAGTATATTTTATGTTAGAACAAAATTCGGTTTTAAAAAGTATAAAATTTTCTAGCGCTTATACTATTACTTCTGGTGGTGGTTGGTTTAATGCCTATAAAGCAGATAATCAAATTCTTCATCTTTAATATTTAAGTATCCTTAATTTGGATGCTTTTCTTTTAGTATTATTTAATGTATAATGTTCTAGGAGGCTTTGGAAGTGACTTATGATAATATTTTTTATGAAAATGAAGATAAATATGAAATAGAAAATCAAAATATATTTAAATGTTTTATAAATAGTTTTTTAAATAAAGTCGATTTAAATTTTGATGAGGTTAAATTACTTTATTCTGGTAGTAATGAAGACTATATAACATTTTTTAATTATTTAAGCGATTATATATATGAATATTATCCATGTTATATTGAAAAGTTTTATGAACTACTTAAAAGTTTTGGTTACAATATGAATTATGAAATTCAAAATGCTATGTTTAATTTACGTAATGGTATTACTAAAGAAACTAGAAATTATGTTTTAAAATCACCATATATAAATGATATTGAATCAAAAGCTGGTGAAATAATTATATATAGCGATAAATTAGGAACACATTCATTTTTGCCTGTTAAAAAGTATTTTAAAGATAGTTTTGATGTTAAAAAATTTTTAAAAAGAAATAGAAGGCATTTGACTGGTGAATGTCACCAAAGATCATGGGAATTGTTAGATATACTTTCAAATGTAAATTTGGTTACAAGTTTATTGCCTTATTATTTTATGGGAACTATTTATCATAGTGTTCTTAGAAGTGATGATAATATGATAATAGATGTTGCTAATGAAATTGTATATAAAAATAAAGTTATGGATGAAGTATTTGGAGGTAAGATTGTTTGTGAAACTAAAAAAATTGATTTAGAATCTCATCTTTATGAAGCTATTATGGCTTCTGATGATACAAATATTGAAGAAGAATATAGTGAACCATTAATTTTAGCACTTCATAAACAATCGTTAGAATAAATTTTAAAAAAATATTATATATTTAATTTAGAAAAGAGGTACTTTTATGGAAGATAAAAATAAAATGAAGGTGTTGTATTTAGAGGATATATTTAGTAATCATATTCCTTTAAAATATTATGTTAAGAGCAAAAGAAATGTACAATTTAAGTATGTAATTTATTATCAGTTATTGTGTCAAAGTTATGATAAAATAGGAGAAGATTTTTTTCCAGGAGAAATAAGGGATATTTTTATTAGGCATAGTAATAAATATGGATTTTATGGTAAAGATTCAGGATTATATAATGTAACTAGCGATGAATATTTAAAAAATGGTAGTAGTTATGTTTACAGTGATTATAAAGGACAACTTAATAATTACTTGGATATGTGGCTTGTTAATAGAATTTTTAATAATAATGCTAGGAAAAACGATTTACGAAAAATAATGGCTAGTAGATCTATTTTGGCTGCTTCAAGTTATTTAGAAGAACAATCTGATGAATTTATTATAAAACAGGATAATCTGGCTGCTATAAGAAGATTTTTAACTTTAATGGAAGATAAAGATTTAAGATCTTTTTTGAATATGAATTTTAAAGATGTTTTTTATAATTTTGATATAACAGATTTGAAAGAACAAATAACTGATGAGATTATAAAATTAAATAGAACTCGAAAGTAGAAGTTTACTTATGTTTATTTTTATTATATTATTTTAGTGGTGATACATATGTTTTGCGATACTCATTGTCATTTATTTAAAGAGTATTATAATGATATCAAGCAAGTAATTAATGATTCAGTAAAAGATAATGTTAATAGATTTATTGTTGCAGGTTGTGATAATTTATCTAATAAAGAGGTAATAGAGCTAATAGAAAAAGATAATTGCTATGGATGTTTAGGAATTCATCCAGAATATGCAAAGAAATATAAAGATGAGGATTTAGATTTTATTGAACAAAATTTAAATAATAAAAAAATAGTTGCTATAGGTGAAATAGGACTTGATTATTATTATGAGAAAGAAAGTAGAAAAGAACAAATTAAGTTATTTGAACAACAATTAGAACTTGCCCAAAAGTATAAAGTGCCTGTTGTAATACACTCAAGGGAAGCAACAAAAGATACAATAGATATTTTGAAAAAGTATCAAGTAAAAGGTGTAATACATTCTTTTAATGGGAGTTTAGAGACTGCTCAAACATATATAAGAATGGGCTTTTTATTAGGTGTTAATGGAGTTATTACTTTTAAAAATTGTAAGTTACTGGAAGTTTATAAAAAACTTGGTATCAATCATATTGTTTTGGAAACTGATAGCCCTTATCTTACTCCAACACCTTTTAGAGGCAAGCAAAATTATCCTGGAAGAGTTTATACGATTGCTAAATTTTTAAGTGATAATCTTAATATAAGCATGCCAGAAATAGAAGAAATTACCAATAAGAATATAAAGCAAGTTTTTGACATTTAGGGTTTATTTTGTTAAAATTAACTTAAGAATTCGAGGTGCATTTAATGCTATCTGATATATTAAAAAACATAAACAAATTAATTCAAGTATTTTTAATTATCGTATTAGCTTTAGTAGTTAATTCTACTAATAATGTAAAAGAACATAAGATATATAATGATAATTATAATAGATCAATAGATTTATCTACTATGGCTCTTAAGTTAAAAGAGGATACTTTACATGACTTATATAGTGCTAAGGATACTTTTACAGGTGATTTAACAGCTTATTATGCTAATTGTCCTTTATGTAGTGGACGTCTGGCATGTCTTCCTAATTATAATGTTTTAAATGGAACTGAAACTTATCAAGATATTTCATATGGTAAAGTTAGAATAGTTGCTTCTTCTAATAACTTATCATGTGGAACGATTATAAAATTTAATAAAGATAATTTGAGTAGTGATCCTATTATTGCTATTGTTCTCGATCGAGGAGTTTTGGGGAATAATATTGATTTATTAATGAATAGTAATGCTAATATAGTTGGGAGATCTTCTATAACCTATGATGTACTTCGAAGTGGATGGCAATAATGAAAGCAAAAAAAAAATTTGGTCAAAATTTTCTTTCTGATGATTTTATTTTGAGTAATATTACAAATTCTATTAATGTAAATAGAGATGATTTAATTATTGAAATTGGTCCTGGTAAAGGGTCTTTGACTGCTAAACTTTTTAACCTAAATTGTTATTTAATTTGTTATGAGATAGATGAAGATATGAAATCTTTTATTAGTAAATTTAATTCTGTTAGGTCAGAAGTAATATTTGGTGATTTCTTAAAAACAAATTTAGAAGAAGATATAAAAAAATATAAATATAATAATATTCACGTTGTTGCTAATATACCATATTATATAACATCTCCTATATTATTTAAATTATTAGATTCAGAGATTGATTTTCAAAATATTGTTTTATTGGTACAGAAAGAATTTGCAGATAGATTATGTGCAAGTTATAAAACGCGTGATTATAATGCTTTAACATTGTATGTTGATTTTAAATATAATTCTAAAATTTTATTTACAGTAGATCAAAAATATTTTAATCCAATGCCTAATGTTGATAGTGCTGTTGTTAAATTAAGTAAAAAAAATGATATTATAGATTTAGATACAGAGAAATATTTTAATTTTATTAGAGCTTGTTTTAAATCTAAAAGAAAGACATTAAAAAATAATTTAAGCGGTTATAATTTTGATAAAATAAAAAATATTTTGGAAAGTATAGGATATAAGGAAAATGTACGTGCTGAAGAAATTAAAAAATGTGATTTTCCTGTTTTATATCAAAAATATTTTGAAGAATTATAGTTTTATGATATAATTTTTCTGAGAGGAGTTTGTAGTAAAATGATTAAAAAAAGAGATATTGTAACTTGTGTTATTTTAAGTATAGTTACATGTGGATTATATGGCATTTATTGGTTTATAAGTTTGACTGACGATGTTAGAGCTGTAAGTGGTGATGAAAGATTATCAGGTGGCAAATGTTTCTTATTAACATTAATCACTTGTGGTATTTATGGTATTTATTGGGCTTATCTAATAGGTAAAGCTATGATGCAAGTTAATAAAAATAATAATGATAATTCTTTACTATATTTAATATTACAAATATTTGGTCTTGGAATTGTTACTTATTGTTTAGTTCAAAATGATTTAAATGCTATAGCAGATGAAAAAGAAAGTAAATAAAATGAATAATTTAATTTATTCTTTTTTTATATTATTATGAAGAAAATATTAATATTTAGTTTTATTTTAATTTTATATTTAATTTTGGGCAGCCATTATAATATATTAATTCCCTGCCCTTTTAAGTTTATAACAGGTTTTTATTGCCCAGGCTGTGGGATTACTAGAATGCTTCTAGCTATGTTAAAAGGTGATTTTTATCAAGCATTTCGTTATAATCCTCTTTTATTTTTGATGTTACCATTTTTTATAATATATTTTTTAGAAATAAATTTGAGAAAAAATAATTCGATATTTAAAAAAATTGATAAATTATGGTTATTTTTGATTGTTATTTTTATATCTTATGGAATTATACGAAATATTTCTGCATTTTCTTATTTAATTCCTACAGTTGTAGATTAGTTTGTAATAACTAACCTTTTTTTTCATATATTTGTATAGGTGATTAAAAATGCAATTTAAAAAGGGAGATATAGTTAGTAGAAAAAGTTATAATAATGATACATTATTTAAAATTGTGAATATTAAAGATAATATATGTTATTTAAAAGGAATAGATGTTAGACTTTATGCTGATAGTGATAAATCCGACTTAGTTAAAGATAAAATAAAAGATGAAGAACCAGAAGAAAATTTAGATCTGGATGATGTTTTAGATAGAAGTGAGTATTTTTATTTGCCTGGTAAAATTTTGCATTTAGATGGTGATAATGATTATTTACAAAGATGTTTAAATTATTATAAAAAATATAAAATATTTGCTGTAGGTAAAAGAATAAATGAATCTGATATGCCAGTAAAAATAAAAAGTTTATTACAAGAATATAAACCTGATATTGTAATAATTACTGGGCATGATGCTTATTATAAAAAAAAAGGTAATAATAAAGATATTAGAAATTATAAAAATACAGAAAATTTTATCAAATCAGTTAGAGAATGTCGTAATTATGAAAAAAGTCATGAGAAATTGGTTATTATAGCTGGTGCTTGCCAAAGTAATTATGAAGAATTAATTAAAGCTGGAGCAAATTTTGCATCAAGTCCTAAAAGAATAAATATTCATTGTTTAGATCCTGCTATTATAGCTACGAGTTTATCTTTGACAGAAAAAAATAAAGAAATAGATTTAATAAATTTACTTGATAAAACCAAATATGGTAAAGATGGTATGGGTGGTTTAAAATCAAGTGGAATGATGTATGTGGGTTATCCAAGATAAGGGGGGAATTTTTTTGAATATAACTGATATTAAAAATGATATAAAAAAGCATATTGGTTGTGAAGTATATGCTAAAGTCTATGGTATGAGAAATAAAACATATATAATTGAAGGATATATTTCAAATGCTTATCCTAGTATTTTTACTATAAATGAAGGTGGTATTGAAAAAAGTTTTAGTTATTCTGATATAGCTACTGGAGAAATTATTATCAAATATATGTAAAAAGACTTGATATGTTTTAAATAATATTTTAAAATAGAATTAGGTTAAGGTAATTAATACTTGAAAGGAGTGGTATAGTGAATATTACATCTGTAACTGTACGTAAATTTGAAAAAGAAGGAAATCGTATGAAAGGAATAGCAACTGTTGTTATTGATGATGCTTTTGCTATTCATGATATTAGAATCATTGAAGGAGATAATGGCTTATTTATCGCTATGCCTAGTAGAAAAACATCTACTGGGGAATATAGAGATATAGCTCATCCTATTAATTCTGATGTTAGAGCTGAATTCCAAAAGGTTATTTTAGCTGAATATGAAAAATGTGAATAAAATTTAAAGGACATATTGTTCTTTTTATTTTGGTAAAAATTTATATTAGCATTTTAAAATGGACTTTATTTTGTTATTTTTGTTAAAATAATACTATCGGAGGGTGTTATGGCAAAATAAGTAATAGCGTTCAGTTTAATAGTAGTAGAGGAACGAATTACTTTTCTGGATTTGTGGCGTGTAAAATACCTGATACAGTAATGTATCTTAAATAAAGTTATAATAAATTCATAAATCTTATATTATTTTCATATTCTTTACTAGGAGCGTGATATAGTAATGGATAGAGAAGTTGATAAGATAATTATGGGTCAAGAATTAAAAATGGTTGATAGAAAAGAAATATTTTTAACAGGAATAAAAAAAATAATTAGCTTTGATAATGAAGAATTTTTAATGGAAAGTAATTTAGGAATGATTTTATTAAAGGGAAGCAGTTTAGAAATCCTTAAATTAGATACTAAAGAGGGTAATGTTAGAATTAAAGGCCATATAAATAGTTTTAATTATATAGATGAAAATACTAAAAAAGAATCAGAAGGTTTTTTTACAAAGTTATTTAAATAATGGATTATAAAATACAATTATTATCTTTTTTAGCATCTTTTTTGTTTGGTATTTTTTTCTATTTTAGTGGGCTTTTAAATTTTAAAATTATTAACAAACATAATATTATATTTAAATATTTAATTTCTTCTTTATATGTTATAGTGATTTCTTTACTTTATATTCTGCTTATGTTCTGTATTAATAGCGGGGTAATTCATATATATTTTGTTTTCTTTGTTTTTATAGGTTTATATTTTGGCTATTATGTAAAAAAGAAGATAAATTTTGTCAAATTGAAGTTTAAAAATTGATAGTTTATTTTACTAGTGCTATAATTTTAATATAAGGAGCATTGGGTAATGAAGAAAAAAACTATATCTACAAAAGCTAAACGAAGAATAAAAGTTTTATCTTTGGCCATATTTGTTTTAATTGGCCTTATTTTTGCAAGTACTTTTAATGATTTATGCCAAATTATTAAAAATAAAAATGATATTACTTTATTACAAGATGAGTATAATGATTTATTACACAATGAAGAGTCTTTAAAGTCGGAGATTACAAAACTTCAAGATGGAGATTATGTGGCTAGATATGCTAGAGAAAAATATTTATATTCATTGCCTGATGAAGTTATTATTAAATTGCCTAATTAAGAGAATTTTCTCTTTTTTTTTATTTAATTTCTCTGTATAATATCTTTTATGGTGGTAGTTTTGAAAAGAAGTGTAGAAGTAAAAAATTTGTGTGTAGAAAATGTATTTGATAATGTAAATTTGGATTTTTATAACGGACTTAATACTTTTATATGTGGAGGTTCAGCATCTGGTAAAACAAGTCTTTTAAAGTGTATTAATGGTAATATGAATTATAAGGGAGATATAATAAAAGGAAATGTTGGTGTGATTTTTTCTTCTTTTAGTTTTGAAAAAGATAAGGTAAGTGATGAAATTAGATATTTACTTCTTAGTAAAACACTTCAAAATTTAGTTTTAAAGTTATTTGGGAATAAACTTAGTGTGGATCCTAGAAGTTTGAGTTATGAGGATCAAATTTTGGTGGCGATAATAAAAGAACTTTCTAAAAAAATAAATGTTATATTTATTGATAATTTATTATCATTTGTTAGCTATCAAAAAAAGGAGCTATTACTTTCTTGTTTATTAAAGAGCAAATTGGATTTAGTGTTAGTTTCAAATGATATTGAAGATGCCTTATATTTTGATTATATGATTGTTATGAATAATGGTAGTGTGGCAATTGAGGGAGATACAAAAGAAGTTTTAAAAGAAGAGAGAGTTTTAAAAAGATTAGGCATAGGGCTGCCTTTTTATGTGGATTTGTCTTTTCAACTTCAGTTATATGGCTTAATTGATGAGGTATATTTAAATAAGGAAGAGTTAGTTGGTGCTTTATGGAAATAGAAATGAATAAAATAAATGTTATATTTGGATTTGTTAATATAAAAAAGAAAAATAATGTAATAGATATTCGTAAATATAAATCTATGAAAGTTTCAAAATATTTAGAAAATTTTAATGATAAAAAGATTTTAGATGCCTTTTTAATGGTAAAGTTATCTGATAAAGTTATTGATAAAAACTTGACTAAGTTATCTTCTTCTGAAATTATTAAATTAGAGCTTGTTGTTAAGTTGTTGAATAATGAAGATATAATATATTTGAATAATTTTGATAAATATTTTATAAAAAAAGATAGAGATTATTTTAAAAAATTATTTAAAAAATTATGTACTAAGTATCATAAAACTTTTGTTTTTACTAATGTGAAAATGGATTTTATCATTGATTTTGCTCATTATATATTTATTTTTACAGATGATGGGATGAAAAAATATGATAAGTTTTCTTTTTATAATATTGATAAAAAGTATATTAATAAAGCTTTGATTATGGATCTTGTCATATATATGCAAAAAAAAGGTAAGAATATTGGAAATATTTATGAGCTTGGTGAACTTTTAAAAGCTATATATAGGGAAGTGTAGTTATGAGATATTTAATCAAGTTTAGTTATGATGGTAGTAAGTTTTATGGTTTTCAAAGACTCAAGGGAAAAGTTTGTGTTCAATCTGTTTTAGAGAATGCTCTTAGTATTATAAATAAGAAAGATACTGTTATTAAGGGAGCAGGAAGAACTGATAGAGGAGTGCATGCTTATGGGCAAGCAGCTTCTTTTGATCTTGATTTTGATATAGATTCTGATAGACTTAAAAATGCTCTTAATAGTATTGTCAGTCCGTATATTAATGTGCATGAAGTTAGGACTGTTGATGATAATTTTCATGCAAGATTTAATGTTATAGAAAAAACCTATATTTATAAAATATGGCTTGGAGATTTTAATCCCTTTTTGTATGATTATTATTTAATGTATAATAAAAAAATTAATAAAAAGAAATTAGAAGAGTCTGCTAAAGTATTAGTGGGAGCTCATAATTTTATAAATTTCGTATCAGGCCAGAGAGATAATTATAATATGGTGATTAATAGTATTGATATTAAATATTTAGATAATGAAGTTAATATAATATTTAGAGGTAAAAGTTTTTATAGATATATGATTAGAAATTTAGTTGGAGCAATACTTGACTATAATGAAGGGAAATGTGATATAATGAAGCTAAAGAAAATGGTTTCTGGAAAAGAATTAATCAGGTTATCTACAGCACCAGCTAGAGGCCTATATTTGATGGAGGTTTATTATGGTAACTAATATTATTTTTGTGAAAGAGTTTAATAGTAGGTATGATGATTTTGTTAGAATGCTTTTAAAGAAAAAGGGTAGAAATTATAATGTTATGATGGAGAGTTTTAAGGATTTAATTAATTTTGTTGAAGAAAACTATGATAAAGTGTATTGTTTGTTAGAAGAAAATTTATGTGATTTGTTAAATATTTTGAAACTTGCTAGATATTATAATTTAAATATAAATGAAGCTAATTTTTTGGAATTATCAAGTATTTATGAAGAAAAATGTAGAAAAAGATTAAAAAAATGTTAATTTTACTTGATTTTTAAAGAAGTTTCTCATATAATTTTAAATGGTACATTTTATTTGTTTTTTTGACTTGGAACTGTGGGAAGGTAAAAAGTTAAAGGACTAATGAAAGGAAAATAATCATGAAAACATTCATGCAAAAAAAAGAAAATATTGAACGTAAGTGGTATGTAATTGACGCCTCTGATAAAAATTTAGGACGTCTTGCTACAAAGGCTGCTACTATACTTAGAGGTAAACATAAGGTAACTTATACTCCTCATGTTGATTGTGGGGATTATGTAATTGTTATTAATGCTTCTAAAGTTAATTTAACTGGTAATAAGTTAAACGATAAGATGTATTATAACCATAGTGGTTATCCAGGAGGCCTTAGAGAACGTAATGCTAAGACTATGATTGAAAAATATCCTGAAGAAATGGTTGAAAGAGCTATTAAAGGTATGCTTCCTCATGGCAGATTAGGAAGACAAATGGCGAAGAAGTTATTTGTATATGCTGATAATAATCATAAACATGAAGCTCAAAAACCAGAAAGTTTGAGTTTATAGGAGGTAATTATGGCTACTAAAAAACAAAGTTGGTCTGCAACAGGACGTAGAAAACGTTCAAGTGCACAAGTTACTTTAACTGGTGGAACTGGGAATATTTTAGTGAATGGTGTTGATGTTAATGAATATATGCCTTACCAAACACTAGTAATGGATTTAAAACAACCTTTAGTTATGACTAATAATGAAAATAAATTTGATATTAACATTACTGTTAAAGGCGGAGGTTTTTCTGGCCAAACTGGTGCTATAAGACTTGGAATTACTCGTGCATTACTTTTATATGATGCAAATAGCGACCCATCAAGTGATGAATCTTATCGTAAAATATTAAAAACTGCTGGTTTTGTTACTAGAGATCCTAGAGTAAAAGAACGTAAAAAACCAGGACTTAGAAAAGCACGTCGTGCACCACAATTCTCAAAGAGATAGTAAAACGTTCGATGTTAATCCCCGTAAACTCCGTGTTTTTGGGGTTTTCTTTTGGTTAAGAATATGCCTAAACCTCAATAAATTTGGTTCGTAGCCCACAAATAGCTCTGAAAGTGCCTATTTTAAGGCAAAGCCAATTTAGTAAGCGATAGTAAATTGTTTTCTTTTATACCTCATAAACTAAGTGTTTATGAATTTTTGTGTTTTTAAGATTATATCTAAACGCATTTAAATCTATGTAGTAGCCCAAAATAGATACATTAATGCATATATTTTATATTATTTTAAAAAAATAATATAAGTATTAAATATGTGATACTATATTGCCAAAATATTGACGTATATATGGTATGTGACAACATATTTATATGAAATGAGGCGTACATATGGAGACATTAACCAGTGCCATTAGCGTCCAAGTTGATACTCATGATAAAGAAATTGCCAATGGAATTCTTAAAAATTTAGGTTTAAACATGAGCACTTTTGTTAATATGGCTATAAAGCAATTAATAAATAAAGATGGTATACCATTTGAAGTTAGCAATCCTAAACCAAGTAAAGAACTTTTAGAAGCTTTACAAGAAGGCGAGGATATATTAAACGGTAAAATACAAGCAACAGGTTACCATAATGTTAGAAAAATGTTCGAGGATATTATAAATGAAGATTAATATCGAAGAATCTTTATATGAGGTTAAAACTACATCCAGGTTTAATAAAAATTTAAAAAAAATTATCAAACAAACTAAAGATATAGAAAAATTAATAAAAGTTGTAGAAAAACTTGCTAATAATCAAGAACTTGATTCAAAATATAAAAATCATAAATTGATTAATGATAAAAATTTTAAGGATTGTAATGAATGTTATATTGAACCTGATTGGTTGCTCATATACAAGATTGAAAATAATGAATTGATATTATTGCTTTTGGCAACAGGTAGTCATAGCGATTTATTTAATATGTAAGATACTAATTTGTATGTAATAGATAATCAATAATTATAGACTTCATAAACTCTGTGTTTATGGGGCTTTTGTATTTTTAAGGATATACCTAAATCTACATACGAGCCTCACATTTTACTTATATTATTTTAACTATTATAGACTTTAATATAATAATTTAGTATCATGTTTTTTATGGAAGTGATTTAGTGAAAATATATGTATATTTAGACGAAAGTGGTTCTATTCATAAAAATAGTAGTACAAAGTATTTTGCTGTTGGGGGATATTTTGCTTTTGGCAAAGACAAAAGTAAAGTAACGTCACTATATAAGAAACTAAATAAAAATATTAAAGATAGTAAAAATATTTCTTTATGTAAAGAAATAAAATCTTATGATATGGATGATGCTCAAAAAATAGAAATTTTTAATGAAATACAAGATATTGAGACTTTTTATGGGTGTATAAAAGTATTTGAAAAAGTATCTATGAAAAAGGAAATTATAGAGTCAAATATATTTTTTAATTATGCAGTCAAATTGTTATTTAAAGATTGTATTGTTCCACTTTTAAATTTAAATCAAATAAATGATATTTTAGATTTTATAGTGAGTATTGATAACAGAAATATAAGAGTAGGAGATTTAAATAATTTAGAAACTTATTTGAAGACAGAATTTTGTTTGGAAAATTTTGGATTTAAAATAACTTATTATGATTCTTCAACTAACTATGGAGTTCAGTTAGCAGATTTAATTGTAAATACATTTTATAATTCTTATAAAGATAGAAAAATAGTAAAAAAAGTATTACCACATCTTAAAGGTGAAAATTTTAGAATAAGTTTATTTCCTGGACATAAAATTAAGGGTAGAATAGAGAAAATTGAATATAATAATAATGAGAATATTTGACACTAGAGAAATCTTATGTTAATATATTCTTACAAGACCTGAGGTAGGTAGCTAAATGCTAAACGTATGTTAAGTACGTTGCCCTTCAGGCATTTTTTTATTTAATATAAAATATTTAAGAAATACAATTATCATAAATAAAATAATTTTTCATAGATTTTAGTAGGTGTTTTTCTATGAAAAAAATTGTATTTATAATTTTTATAATATTTTTGGGGATTTTTTTTGTTGGAAGTATTTATGCTAAAGAGAAGCTTCCAATGAAAGGTAAAACCATTTTTTTGGATGCTGGACATGGAGGTCTTGATCCAGGAACTTTGTTTGATAATATATATGAAAAAGATATTAATTTAAAGATAACTTTGTATTTAAGAGATTATTTAAAAAAATTAGGAGCAGAAGTTTATTTAACAAGGGAAGGTGATTATGATCTATCTAAACCTAATGCTAGATATAGAAAAAAAAGTGATTTTGATAATCGCATAAAAGCAATTAATAGTAAAGGTGCGGATTTATATATATCTATTCATTTAAATTATTTATTGGATAGTAAATATTATGGAGCTCAGGTTTTTTATAATGAGAAATTTGAAGAAAATCAAAAACTTGCTAATAATTTACAAATTGCATTTAATAAAGAGCTTAAAATAGAAAGAGAAATAAAAAATATTCCATCTGCGACTTACATGTATAGTAAACTAAATATACCAGGAGTTTTAATTGAATGTGGTTTCCTTTCCAATCCAAATGAACGAGATCTTTTAAATTCTAAGTCCTATCAAGAGAAACTTGCGAAAATTATAGGTGATGTTTTAAAAGTTTTTTGATTTCACTTATTTTTCACTAAATTAATACATTTAGGTCACATAAAAATACTATAATGTAAATGAATAGTGTGATATAATTATTTTTATGGTGATGGTATGAGTAAGATATTCAAAACGTTAGATGAACAAATTGATATTCTTAAACAAAAAGGCTTGATAATTGAAGATGAAAATATGGCTAAAGAAATTTTGTTAAGAGAAAATTATTTCTTTTTGACAGGATATCGTCTTTTATTTATGAAATCATTAAAAGATAAAAAATTTATTCCTGGATCTTCTTTTAATGAGTTATATGCAATGTTTAATTTTGATAGACAAATTAGGAATATAATGTTTAAGAATTTGCTTATTATAGAAAATAATATTAAAAGTATTATTTCATATCATTTATCTATGACTTATGGTATTAGAGAACAGGATTATTTAAATCCGAATAATTTTAACAAAAAAACTGAAAAAACTAAACAGGTTAATGATTTGTTAAAAAAGATGAAAAGACAAATTAGGAATAATGCTGATGGGCATACAGCTACAAGTCATTATCAAAATAATTATGGTTATATTCCCTTATGGATAGCAGTTAAAGTATTATCGTTCGGTATTGTTGGTGAGTTATTTACTATATTAAAACCAGATGATCAAAAATCCGTTGCTTTACATTTTAATATTAATGCTAGTGATTTAATTACTTATTTACCAGTTCTTTCTAATTTTAGAAATTTATGTGCTCATGAGGAAATATTATTTGACCATAAAATTCAAAGAAAAATTGATAATACAAAGTATCATACTATGCTTGATATTCCACTAATGGATGGCGAGTTTATTTATGGAAAAGATGATTTATTTGTTTTGATAATAATATTAAAGCAAATGCTTACGGATAAAGATTTTAAAGAAATGTTAAGAGAAGTTAATTATGAAATATCTTTATTGGAGAGTAAATTAAAAAGTATAAGTATCGGGAAAGTCTTAGATAAGATGGGTTTTCCTGTGAATTATATGGATATAGAGAGGATAAATTAAAATGCAAGAGTTTAGTGAAAATAAAAAAATTAGAAATTTAATTATATTAATTATAGTTTTTTTTGTAGGTGCTATTGCAATGTTTGCTTTAGTAAGGTTTAATCCTACATTTGTTACACAAAATGTTACTAAAGAAATAAAAGATGTAACTGTTACAGATACTGGTATTGCTGATGCAGTTGAGAAAGTTTATGATGCTGTTGTTACTATTGAAACATATAAGGGTGATACTTTGTATGCTACAGGTACTGGATTTGTATATAAAAATGATGGTAATAATGCTTATATATTAACAAATAATCATGTAATTGAAAGTGGTAGTGAAGTTAAAGTGGTTTTTACTAATAATAAACAAGTTGTTGCTAAGGTGATAGGTGCTGATAAATATGCAGATATTGCAGTACTTAATGTATCTAGCAAAGATATTATAACTGTGGCGGAAATTGGTAAAAGTAGCGATTTGAGAGTTGGTGATACAGTATTTGCGGTTGGAGCACCAGTTGATAGTGCTGCTTATTCTTGGAGTGTAACTAGAGGTATTTTGTCTGGGAAAGATAGAATGGTTGAAGTTAGTCTTTCTAATAGTAATGTTAGTGATTGGGTTATGAGTGTGATGCAAACTGATGCAGCTATAAATTCTGGTAATAGTGGGGGACCTTTATGTAATTCAAATGGATCTGTTATTGGTATTAATTCTATGAAACTTGCAAGTAGTTCTATTGAAGGTATGGGTTTTGCTATTCCAATTGAAGATGCTTTAGATTATGCTGAAAAAATCGAATCTGGTAAAAAATTAGAAAGACCTTATTTAGGAGTTGCAATGTATAATTTGTCTAATATGTATGGTAGAGTTAATACTGATATAGCAGCAGGAGTATATATTGATAAAGTTGAGGAAGATAGCCCTGCGGATGTAGCTTCTTTGAAAGCAGGAGATATTATTGTTAAACTTGATGATGTAGATATTCCAAATTTAGCTTATTTAAAATATCAATTATATAAGCATAATATAGGTGATTCGGTAAAAGTTAGTTTTTATAGAGGTAATGACCTTAAAACAACTACTGTTAACCTTTCTAAGGCTGCAGATTAATATGGGTAAGACCATATTTTTTTGGTTATTTTGATTGCAAATAGTGAATGAATTAATATATAGTAGCGATATTTGTAAGTTGTCATAAAATAAGTTATGGAGGGGATTTTATGGCAAAAAAAGTGGTAATTGATGCTGGACATGGAGGATACTGAAAAATCCAAAAATAAAAGAATGGCTATAAAGTAAGTAAATACAAGGAAATTAAGGTACTTTGGTAGGAAAGTATCTTTTTTGATGGTATAATATAATTGTTAAATAAATTGATATTTTAATAAATATCTATTAAAAGAAAGGCGATGTATTTATGAGCAGTAAAGAAATTTTAACCGAAATAATTATTCCATTAATAGCTGGTTTTTTTGGTGGAAGTATAGGAAATATTGTGATAAAAAAGCATAAATTAACACGAAAACATAAAATGAATAATAAAAAAACAGTTTTTAATAACAATGGAGATGTCATAAATGGAGATAAATGATAATTCTCATAAAATGACTAACTATCTTACCAAATTTGAAAACAATGGGGATATTATAAATGGAGATTGTACTAAAGTATTTAATCTTTATATTGATTCTGAGGAAGCATATGAAATTTTAACTCGAAAAGATAATTATTCAGATTTTTATAAAAGCTATATTTCGAAATTCAAAGAACTAGAAGATTATGCTTTTTCTTTGTTCTATCCTTACTTCAATAAAAAAACATTTGACTTTACGAGTAAACCTTTAGTATTCGGCAAGAGAATTATTGATTGGGTTTATGGATTGGACGAATTTCCAAGTAAAGAAATACAAGAATTTTATAATGATTTAAAAATAGATTTTAATTTTGATGACAATACAGTTATTGTTAAAAGATGGAATGCAAATATTGCATATTTTAATAGTGATGTAAAACAAGCAAGTGAAAACTATAGCAAATTATATGATGAATTATTAAAATGCAAAAATGTTCCAGATTGGTTTTTAGATGATATATGTATTGATGGGAGAAATTTGTTACATCAATACGAAAATATGATAAACAAGATTTCCTTTGATAATAAGTTCCAAACGAGGTTAT
This sequence comes from uncultured Erysipelotrichaceae bacterium, assembly GCA_948444795.1. Lineage (GTDB taxonomy): Bacteria > Bacillota_I > Bacilli_A > RF39 > UBA660 > MGBC108787. The sequence goes on from CAOJUX010000003.1 coordinate 65,106, forward strand.
CTTCAAATAGTCATAAATTATCTTATCCAGACATTGATAGAATTAAATCCGAAATATTTGAAAGTGTTTCGAAAAATGTTTTTAATAACAAGAATAAATCAAAATATACTACTATATATGGCATAGGTTTAGAAGAATGTTTTAGAAAAATTCAGGATTTAGTGTTTTTAACAATATTTTATGGTTCAATAACTCATTTGAGACTTGTTAGAGAATTGATTTCTAATATAATGTATATGTATGCTGATACATTTGAAGATGAAGAATTTTATAATTTGACTTTACGAATGTTATTTCTTAGTGGAGAATTTAAAAAATACAGAAATTTATATAATAAAATAAGATTAAATTATTCTTTTGTTATTAATGGAGATTTTATAAAATCTATCGTTTGCAGTAGAAAAGCATTATTTAAATTTGAAGAAGATAGGAACAATGTATTTTTATTTGATATTTATGGAAGATATCTTGACGATGATTTATATTTACTTTTAGAGAAAAATATGATTAGCATAATAACAATTAAAGATGATTACAATTTAAATATCATAAGTGATGCATTTAAAGCAATTGCAACTAATATTAAGAGATCAACAAATGTTGGAAAATTGCTAACAATAATAAAGGACTATTTTGCTAAATCATATTCTAGATTTTATATGGATTTTGGAAGATTGTTGGGAGAAATTGATGTTAATGAATTAACAAAATCTGAATTTCAAGATTACCAAAATGTTATTGATTCAATGATAAAAGAAAAAGAACATACAAATTATGATTTGTCTAATTGTATTGTTAGAATTAAAGAAAGGAATCCTAAAATAACTAAATATGATAATTTATTTAGTAAAAAGGGTACTCATGAAAATATAGTTTATCAAATTGAATTAGAAAATAATGAAATAGAAGCGATAAAGAGTATTACAAATGTTTATAAGGAAAGACATGAAAAAAGAGAAAAAAATCCAGGAGTTTATTCTGGCTATATGACTGATTATAATATTGGAACTAATATTTTTACTGCTTCATTATATGTTGGTAAACTTAAAGAATTCATTTTAGAAGGATATCTGCCCTTAGCACAATCTATAATTCTTTCTGAAAATGAAGACATATTTGAGAAAAATAGGCATATTAAATTGCTAACATATTTATTGATTGTGGAAAAAGATGAAACAATTAAAAGAAGTATTATTGATAGCATACATAAAGCAAAAGAAATAAAATATTTTGAACCTCATTATATCGGAGAAATGAAATTTAGAAATAAGATGGATTTAGACATTAATGTTGTAATGTTTGATGTTATTGCTGGAATTATTAAGTATGAAGATGCTTTATGTATTTATCTTGAAGATGCAATCAAATCACCTAATAATATAGGAGAAATTTTAGATTGTTTGTCCACACTAAATGAGTTTTGTGAAAATAAGAATAATGATATTTTAGATAAATTGTTTATTATATTTATTTTCTCTTATGAAATAAATGATTTAGATGTAAGAATAGATACAATAATAATGAGCAATGTATTTGTTGGTTCTAAATATGAAGAGAGAGTTTTGGAAATATTAGAAAAAAGATTAGAAAATATGGTTTTTGAAGAGTGTAAGGGTTATATACAGCTAATAATGAATATTGATAAAGATAAAAGAAATATTTATTCAGCAATTATTGAAAAACTAAAAAATAACAAGAATTATTATGTTAAATATATGGCGAGTAAATATTTATAGTCTTTGTATTAAGGTACTTGAAGAAAGTATCTTTTATTATGCAAATTTTTAAGAAAGAGAGGAATGATATATGAATTATGGAATATTTAGAAGTCAGCCAATAATGACTATAAACGATTTATCACAAATTGGATCACACAATAAACGAGATAAAAAAGCATATAAGAGTAATCCTAATATTAAATTAGAATTAACTAAAAATAATATAGAATTAGTACCCTTAGCAGAAAAGTATGTTAAGGGTTTTAAATTGCTTGTAAAAGATTATGAACAAGAGCATAACGAAAGAATGAAAACTGAACGACCTGAAAGAAAAAAGACCTTTAATGAAATGTTAAATAAATCTAAAAGTGTTGTAGCTGATGAGCTCATGTTTACTGCAACCCCTAAATTTTTTGATAATATGAGTAAAGATGAAATAATGAGATGGGCTAATACTTGTATGGATTTTGTTTATAATGACTTGGGCTATACAAAAGAACAAGTTTTGCATAGTGTCATACATTTGGATGAAAAAACACCACATATTCATTGTGTTGTTGTACCACTTGCTAAGAAGTTAGATAAAAGGACAAATACTGAAAGATTTACTATTTCTAAAAAACAATATATCAAAGATAATATTCATTTATCAGAATTACAAGATGTTTATAATTTAAGATTAAGAGAAGCAGGCTTTGAACTAGAAAGAGGTATCAAAGGAAGCGATAGAAAACATCAAAAAGTAAAGGAATTTAAGAAAACTACTAGATATTATGAAAATAAGGTAACTACTATCAATAAGAATCTTGATAATGCAATGAATGATTTTGAAGAAAAAATGAAAACCACTAAAAATACTTTGATAGATAAAGATTATATAAAGGTACGAAAAGATACTTTTGATAGTATGCAAAATGTAATAAAAGAAACTAAAAAAGTTATGGAATTTCAACCTAAAATGGAACAATTATTTAATGAGGTAAATACCTTTAGTAAAAGTCATCAAACCTTAGAAAAAGAAAACAATAATTTACAAAGAGAAGTAAAAGCACTTACTACAAGAAATCAAAATCTAACAAAAGAGAATAATCATCTTAAAGACTATTTAAAAGCTATTTTAGAGGCTATAAAACACTTTTTTAGAGAATTACTACAAATTGGTAATGAACCTACAAAAGAAGCCACTACAACTGAAATAAAAGACTATTTTGATAATCAAGACTTTGATATGAATGATGTTGTTAAAATATCAAGAGGTACTACTAAAGAAGACGAATTATTTGATTATGTAAAAGCACCTAGCTATTTGAAAACTAGTAAAAAGTCTAATGAAAAAGAAAAGGATGATTATGAGATTAGTATGTAAAAAGTGAGATATGTTATTTAGTTAGCATATTCTCACTTTTTTTGTTGAATAAATTTTTCATTTGATCTTCCAAGAATCCAATCTATTGAATAATTATTATATCTAGCTAGCTCAATTAGGAAAGAACTTAAAATCAAAAACTTGTTATTTTCATAATTGCTAATTGCTGAAGAAGTGGTGTTAAATTTTTCAGCTAATTCACGCATAGTTAGTTTTAAAGATTTTCTTATTTCCTTTAAACGAATAGAAACAAGTTCTGTATCAATCGTGTTATTTGATTTTATTTTAGTTCTTATATTTGAAATCCCTACCATATAATCAATGTTTACTTCAAATAAATTGGCTAATTTCACTAACCTTTTAGTAGGAATAGATAGTTTCCCATTTTCCCATTCTGAATATACTGATTCTACTACTCCAATTTTTTTAGCACCTTTTTTTGTAATAAATATTTTTCTTCTCTCAAATCTATTAGTCTTTCATTATTCATATTTACCATTCCTCGTATAATCAATCTTATAGAAATTATTAATCTATTAGATTGATTCTTTCTA
>CAOJUX010000004.1 GCA_948444795.1 uncultured Erysipelotrichaceae bacterium
AAGTAATAGTTGATGAATTTATTGATAAGGTTTATGTTGGAGTTTATGATAAAGACACAAAAACACGAGATATTGAAATAGAATGGAATTTAGAATTTTAAGGTAGAAAATGATAATTTGGGCTTTTCCGATTCCTGCACATGGTGGTGAAGATCCAGGAACAAGTGGTAATGGAATAGTAGAAAAAGATTTAACTTTAAAAATAAGTCAATATATGCATGATAGACTTAATGATTTAGGTATTGAAAATAGCATGACTAGAACAAATGATGAAACATTATCTCCAAGTGTAAGACCTGGAAGAACACAAGGATTTTATGGTAAAGACAATGATGTTATTGTTGTATCTAATCACATAAATGCAGGAGGTGGCGATGGTGCAGAAGTAATATATGCTTTACGTAATAGTGATAGATTGTCTAGATTAATAAGTGATAATATAAGTGCTACTGGTCAAAATGTTCGTAAATATTATCAAAGAAGACTTCCAAGTAATCCTAATTTAGATTATTACTATATGCTTAGAGAAACACCTAATAATGAATCTGTTATAGTTGAGTATGGATTTGCTGATACGCCAGCTGATGCAACTTTTTTAAAAAATAATTGGGAAAACTTAGCAGAAGCTGTAGTAAAGTCTTTAGCTACATATATTGGAGTTCCTTATACACCAAAGGTAACAGGTAATGTTTATGTAGTAAAAGCAGGAGACACTTTATGGAATATTGCCAGAAATAATGGCTTAACTGTTAATGAATTAAAAGAATTAAATAATTTAAAGTCTAATGCTTTATCAATAGGACAAGTACTAAAAATATCAAAAGATACAGGTACTAATGAAAATAATGATGAATATATTGTAAAATCAGGAGATTCGCTATATGCAATTGCTCGAAAATATAATACTACAGTAGATGAATTAAAAAGAATAAATAATTTAACTTCTAATAATTTATCTATTGGACAGGTATTAAAATTGAAAAGCAATACTATAGAAACTCCAGTTACACAAAATACCTATATTGTTAAGTCAGGAGATAGTTTATATAAAATTGCAAATATGTATGGTATAAGTGTAGATGACTTAAAGAAAGCCAATAATTTGAGTAGTAATTTATTATCAATAGGTCAAAGGCTTATAATTCCAAGTAATGCTAATTCAGAGAAAGTTTATACTGTTAAAGCGGGTGATACAATTTTTATGGGGAATAATGAGTATATAATATAAAAATATTAATGAAATTTAAGGCATTTAGAAGAAAAATGCCTTTTAACATGTTATAATATTAAGCAATTAAAACTTTATCAGGAGGTATTATAATGATTCAAATAATTTCTTTAAATGATAGATTAAAAAGTATATTTTTAGAAAATAAAGATATAAAAGTTACTACTTTTTCTGATTATCAATCATTTGATATGTATGATATTAATATTATAAATTTAAATTCGGCAGAAATTTGGAGATGTAATGATTCACAAATAAGTGGATTAAATATAAAAGATGATTTGATTCCTTTAAAGCAGTCAATAAAATCAAGTAATACTAAAACTATAATTGTAATGCCACTTAATCACACTTTTAATTATAATAAGCCATATTATAAGGATAACTTTGGTAGTTGCAAAAAATTGAAAAATTTAAATTTATTAATAACAAAAATACTAAAAGATTATATATGTGATGAAATTCTAGAATATACTTATGATAAGTGCAAAACTACAATTAATGGTTTTATATTTAATGCAGACTTTTATTTTAGTAATATTAATAAAGAACAGATTTTATTAGTTTCTGATAGTGGGAATAAGACAAATACTTATATAAATGGTAATATAGTAATAACTACAATTAATTTATTTGATTTTGAATCAAGAGAAAGTGCTTATGAAAAATTAACATCATTTATAAAAACTATATATAAGTTAGAAAATGAAGAATCATTGCCAGATTGGTTGAATGAGATAAATTTTTTTGATGATAAAATATATATTGATAAAATTGAAATAGCAAAAAAAGAAATAGAAAAACTGAAAAAAGAAATAAGTGATAATCAATTAAAACTAGAAAAAAATAATAGAATAAAAGGGATTTTATATAAAACTGGAAATGAGTTAAATGAGGAAATCATTAATATACTGGAGGATATTCTAAAAGAACATAACGATTTTGATGATATTTATGAAGAAGATTATAAGTTTATAAGTGATAATATTACATTTATTGTAGAAACAAAGGGTTTAAATAATGAAGTGTCTGGTCAAAATGTTACAGATGCATTTTCACATTTAACTATTTATGAAGACAAGTTAGAAAAGGAAAATAAAGAAGAGAAAACAAAATGTTTATTTTTTGTTGCTAGTGAACGCAAGAAAAATATAAAAGATAGAAAGAAAATCAATTCTAGACAAGAAACTATAGCAAAGAGAAATAATACATTAATTATAGACACACCTACTTTTTTGAATCTTTATGATGATTTTTTAAATAATAAAATTTCTAAAGATGAAATAATTGAAATATTTAAAGAACAGTTTGGTGTTATTGATTACAAAAGAAAGTAGTTGTTGAAAATAATTAAATGCCATAATTTTTTATTTAATTATTAGCATAAAAATTAGAATTTATAGAGTAAGGTGATAAAGATGAGAAAAGTTTTAGAAACAAATTTGTGTAAAATAAATTATTCAGAGAGTTTAGAAAAATTAGCAGAAGCAACTGTTCAATTACTTGAACAAAAGATAATTGAATATAAATTGTTTTTTGATTTATCTACTAGTGAGCAGACAACTGTTAATTATTTTGATACTGTAGAAGAATTTAGAAGATTTATATATGAAATTAGAGGCGAAAGGGATTCATTGCCTGAATATGCTAGAGGAACTTATGATAATGGAATGATTAATGCATGTGTGAATCCTAAATTTCAATTAAAAAGATTATATACTGCTAGTCATGAGTTATTTCACATATTATATATGAAATATGTATTAAATAATGATTATTCAAAAAGAATAGTTTGGTATGATGAAGGTATGGCACAATTTATGTCAGGAGAAAAAGATTCGTTAACTGATGATGCTTTTAAAGACTTTTATTTGAATGTACAGGAAAAAACAAAAATAATACCACAGATGAACAGTTTAGAACATGGAAATTCTTTTGTTAATGAAAACTATAATGGTTATGATTTAAGTTATTTATCTATAAAATATTTATCAGAAGTGTTGAGTGCTGAGAAGTTTAAAGATTTAATGTCCAATTTTTCAAAGATTAGTCAACTTGGTAATGATGTAATTCATAAAATGTTTAGTTATTATGATGAAAAGTTAGAAAACACAATTGTAAAAAAATAAATTAAAATTTAATCATCCTATAAGATTTAGTGAAAACTAGAAGCTAGGATGTTTTTTTGTACTTGAAATTATTGTTATTATTAGTCTTGTCCTATATATCATCCTACTTTGTAGGATGAATTTTACAAGTGTAAAATCAGTTTTGTGTATTGTAATTTCTTATGTAATAAGGGATTAATTGCATATGATACACAAACTTCTTATCCTGCTGTTTCATATTTAATTAAATTATGAATATTTTTAGGATGATAGACAAAACTTTTTATAGTGTAGGACTTGACTCGTCTTTTTATAGGAGGTATCATGCATCATGCAAAAAGGAGATGATGCTTATGAAGATTATAATGGAGGTTTATGATAATAAGTAATATTGTTAGGTATGTTGTAAACATACTAAATAATATTACTAAAACAAAATTTAAAGCCATAGAATTTATTGGAGGTATTAAACTCTATGGTTAAATACAAGGTTAATTTGAAGTTTAAAGAAAATGGAAAATCTTTAAATGAAACAATAACTAATGTATTAAAAATTGAACTAGAAAAAAGAATAAATACGACTTGCAATATATTAAAAAAGGAGTTACCATTCATGCATACTCATTATTCCCAAAATGAAGGGAGTAGTAATTAGTGCTAGGGAATAGTAGTTTTAAAGTAGGAATATATATAAGATTATCAAGAGATGATGGAAATATTGAATCTGATAGTATTGTTAGTCAAAGAAGTATACTTAATCAATATGTTAATGAAAATAACTACAATATAATAGAAGAATATGTTGATGATGGGTTTACTGGAACTAATTTTGAAAGACCTTCCTTTAAAAGAATGATTAAAGATATTGAACTTGGTAAAATCAATATGATTATTACTAAAGATATGTCAAGACTTGGTAGAGATTATATAGGTACTGGTGAACTTATTGAAAAGTATTTTCCAAATAAAAACGTAAGGTATATTGCCATTAACGATGGTATTGATACATTTATAGATAACACCAACAACGATATAGCACCATTTAAAGCAATAATGAATGATATGTATGCTAAAGATATTTCTAAAAAAGTTAAAACAAGTTTACATTCCAGAATGAAAGAAGGACTATATGTATCAGGAAGATGTCCTTTTGGTTATATGAAAGATCCAATTAATAAAAATCATTTAGTTATAAATGAAGAACAAGCAGAAACTGTTAAATTAATATTTGAGTTAGCACTTAAAGGCAACACATATCACTTTATAGCACAAGAATTAACTAAAAGAAAAATTAAAACACCAGCATCCTATTACAACTATGTTTGGAATACAAAATGTATAAATAATAATTGTATATCACAAGAATATGGTGTATGGGTTGATACAACGATTAAAGCAATTCTAACTAATCGGATATATGTTGGTGACACAGTTCAAGGCAAGACTAAAAAGATTAATTATAAACTTAAAAAAACAGTTAAAAATAGTCCTAATGATTATATTATTGTTGAAAATACACATGAAGCAATTATTGATAGGGATACTTTTAATTATGTACAAACACTTTTACCTAAAAATGTTAAAAGACCAGAGAAGAAAAGATTTTATTTATTAGATGGACTTTTGTATTGTGGAGACTGCAAACATCGAATAACTATTAGATATCAAAATAAAACTGGAAGAAGTTATACAACTTGCGATTATTATAGAACTTACTCAAAATATCATGTTTGTACAACGCATACTAATAATTATGAAGTATTAGAAAATGTTATTTTAGAAAATGTTAAAGATGTGTGTAAAAAATATTTAGATAAGAATAAGGTAAAAGAGTCTATTGGTAATATAGAGTTTGAAGATAAAACTTTAAAGATTAAAAAACAAATTGAAAGTCTAGAAATATCAAATAATAAACTAACTGAAACATTAGATAAAAACTATATGAATATGTTAAAAGGTATTATTGATGAAGAACAATATGTAAGAATAAGTGAAAATCTAAAACAAGAAATAGAAAACAATAAACTAGGTATTGATAATCTAAAAAATGAACAGATAAGTGAAAATAAAATAGATAATAAAACAATAGAAAAGTATATTAATGAATTTTTATCACTTGAAAATCCAACTAGAGAATTAATAATAAATTTAGTTGAAAGAATTTATATCTATCAAGATAAGCAGATAGATATTATATTTACATTTAAAAATGTTACATAAAAAGTGTATCTGGTGATACATTATATAGTATAGCAAGGGCAAATAATACTACTGTTAGTGATATATTAAAAGCAAATAATTTACAAAGTAGTCAGTTAAGTATAGGACAACAACTTTTAATACCTTAGAAATGTTCTTGTAGAACATTTTTTTAAATAAAAAAGCCATTGAGGCTTAATATAATTCTTTACATTCACCAGGATTCGGTTTATAAAAACAGTGATTTTTATAACTCCCAGCTAAATCTTGATCATACCACACTTGTTTACATGTTGTATTTTTAGCAGGGGCATAGAACCATAAAGCATGTGTTGCTGGATAATAATATTCACCTCTTAATACTCTTTCTGCTAAATTTTTTTCTAACGCTGTTGGAGATGCTTGAAATAAAGAACTGTTAATACCTGAAAATTGATTTTTTTGATAGATGGCATCAGTAATACTTCTTACATTTTTAAAGGTTAAACAATTAGCTATAGTTCTATTTACTACAACATTGCCAACCATTAACATTCCTAAGTTTCCTTCAGCAAGTGCTTCAGATCTTATAATTCTTGCAAGTAGTTCTAATTCTTTAGTAGTATAATTTGTTATCATTTTATCACCTAGAATATTGTATGAAAATAATTGATTATTTGTTATGAATTATGGTATAATATGCTTATTGAAATTATTAGGGGATTAGTTAAATGGTATAATAGGAGTCTCCAAAACTTTAGTTGGGAGTTCGATTCTCTCATCCCCTGCCAAATGCAAATACACTCCAAAAAGTGGAGTTTAGATAAATTAAGGAGGAAATGAAAATGGAAAATGAAAAAAATTTAGTCAAAGACAGTAGTTTAGAAAATACACATCATCATGAATATGATGAAATAGAATCAAATGGTATGCATAGATAATTTAATATATAGAAAGGTAATAAGGTAAAAACAGAATTTGAAAATTCCTTCTTACCATTGTCAAGTGGAGAAGGAGTTCATAATGGGAACTTTTAAATATTTAAAAACCATGGAAATAAAAAAATCTATGGTTTTTGTTATTTATAATATAGGGCGTAAAATATATTTTTAGTACTTAAAACTAATATCTTATTTAAAAAAATAGTTTTTATTAAGTTATTTTTATAAGATAAATTCGAAGTGTTAAATTTAAATAATAGAAATTATGATATAATTATTTATAGAAAGAGGTATTAAGAATGATTCAAGAGAAAAAAATATTAATATTAGGGATGGCTAGAAGTGGAGTCTCCGCCGCTAAGCTACTATCTAAATATAATAATAATATAACTATTACAGATATGAAAGAACAAGATGATAAGATAGTGAAAGAATTAGAAGATTTAGGTATAAAAGTAGTAATTTCTACTAATCAAGAAGAACTTGTTGACAGTAGTTATGATTTAATGGTTAAAAATCCTGCCATACCAAAAGATAATAAAGCTGTTTTAAAAGCAAAAGATTTAAATATATCAGTTATAAATGAAGTTGAAGTTGGTTATTCTTTTTTGCCTAAAGATGTTAAAATTGTTGCTATAACTGGCTCTAATGGTAAAACCACAACAACAACAATGGTTTATGATATTTTAAAAAAGGCTTATGGAAATGTTCATCTGGGAGGTAATATTGGCATTCCTCTTTGTAATCTAGTAGAGAACGTTAAAGAAAAAGATATTTTAGTTCTAGAAATATCAGATCATCAATTATTAGATATGGACAATTTCACTGCCAATATTAGTATTTTGACTAATTTAAGTCAGGTTCATTTAGATTTTCATGGTAATTATGAAAATTATAAGTTAACTAAGAAAAGAATATTTAATAATCATACAGAAAATAGTATTGCAATTTTAAACCAAGAAAATGAAGATGTAATGAATTTAACAAAAGATATTGTTTCTAAAAAAATATATTTTTCTTCTAAAAATCCATCTGATGCATATATAAATAATAATACTATTATATATAATGGTGAAGAAATAATAAATTTATCAGATATAAGATTAAAAGGTATTCATAATTATGAAAACATAATGGTAGCTATTATAGTTTCTAAAATATTTAATGTAAACAATAAAATTATAAAGAATTTTTTAAAAGAATTTAAAGGAGTAGAACATCGTTTGGAATTTGTTGGAGAAATTAAAGGGCGTAAATTTTATAATGATTCCAAATCAACAAATAATGTATCAACAATTACTGCTTTAAAGTCTTTTACAGAACCAATTATTTTAATAATGGGTGGCCTTGATAGAAATATTCCGTTTGATGAATTATCTCCTTATTTAGATCATGTAAAACATATTATTTGTTATGGTGAAACTAAAGATAAAATAGAGGATTTTGCTAAGAAAAATAATATTTTTGTTAATAAAATGACTAATTTAATAGAAGCTAGTAAAAAAGCGTATGAAGTAAGTAGGGAAGGAGATATAATATTGTTAAGTCCTGCTTGTGCTTCTTGGGATCAATATCCTAATTTTGAAACAAGAGGCGAAGAATTTAAAAGTACTGTTAATACATTAGTTTAGGAGGGAAATATATGTTAAATATACAGACTGATTCAAGAAAGGTCAAAAAAGGAGATACTTTTGTTGCTATAGTTGGTGAAGTATTAGATGGTCATGATTATATAGAAAGTGCAATTAAAAATGGAGCAAGTAAGATAGTTGTTTCTAAAGATTTAAATTATGGAGTTGATACTTTAGTTGTTTCAGATACTACTAAATATTTGGATGATTATTTAATTAACAATTATAGTGATAAAATAAATAGTATAAATTTAGTTGGAGTTACTGGTACTAATGGTAAAACAACTACTTGTTATTTGGCATATCAAATGCTTAAAAAACTTCATAAAAAAGTTGCTTATATTGGAACAATTGGGTTTTATTATGGAGATACTTTTAAAACTCTAAATAATACTACTCCAGGTGTTTTAGATTTATATAATATGATTTTAGAAGCAATAGATTATGGCTGTGATACAGTAGTGATGGAAATAAGTTCTCATGCTCTTGTTCAAAATAGAATTGCTGGATTAAAATATAAAACAGTAGCTTTTACAAATTTGACTCAAGATCATTTAGATTATCATAAAACAATGGATAATTATTTAAATGCTAAATTAAAAATACTTGATTATTTAAAAAAAGATGGAGTTTCAATTGCTAATATTGATGATGAAGCAGGAGTTAAATTTTTAATTGAGAATTCTAAATCAATATCTTTTAAAAATGGTGATTATAAAATATTAGACTATATTGATAATGGTAATAAGATGACTATAAACTTTAGTTATGATAATAAAGATTATAATGTAGATGTTAATTTGAAAAGTAAATTTAATGTTTATAATTATATAATGTGTGTAGCTATAGTTCATAGTTTAGGTATAAGTATAAATGATATTTTGAAAGTTACTAAAGATATATATCCTCCTAAAGGAAGATGTGAACAATTTCCTGTTAATAATGGAATAGCTGTTGTTGATTATGCTCATACTCCTGATGCAGTTTTAAAAATTATAGAGGCTTTTTCAGAAAATAAAAAAGGTAGGATAATAACAATTGTTGGTTGTGGTGGAGATAGAGATAATAAAAAAAGACCAATAATGGGTAATATTGCTACAGAAAATAGTGATTATGTAATATTTACTGATGATAATCCTAGAACAGAAGATAATCATAAAATTATGAAAGATATAATTGATGGAGTTAATAAAGATAATTATGAAGTAATTTATGATAGAAAAGAAGCTATTTTAAAAGGATTATCTTTAATTAATAAAAATGATGTATTATTAGTTCTAGGCAAAGGGCACGAAGATTATCAAATAATAGGTACTACAAAACATCACTTTGATGATTCTGAAATTATAAAAGAAGCAATTAAATAAAAAATGGAAGTTTGAAACTTTCATTTTTTATATAAAATACTTGAAATTTATTAATTATTTATTATAATATTTGATACATATTATTAGGAAATTTAAATAATATTAGAAAATGTATTAAAAAATTAAATTTGTATATTGATAACAAAATAGGACAAATACAAACTTATAAAGCACTAAAATATCAAATTTATATAAATATGCTTGTGAATTTTATAGAGATTATTGAAATGAGTGTTGGTATACCTTTATGGAAGACATTATATGTAAAATAAATTGAATTTAATTTAGATTGAAAGGGGAGTTTATGTTGAAAATTATTGATAAAAGTAATAAATTTACAGCTAAATCTTATAATATTAAAATAATATTATGTGAGTTAGCTCTTAGTTTTATGATAAGTTCTTTATTTTATGTTGATAGTAAAAAAATAACTTATGATTCAATATGTTATTATTTAGATGAAAATGATTATTTATCTGAGAATGATAAAGAATTATACAAAAATCAAAAATTATTAGATGATATACTCCCTTATTATAGAAATACTAGGATGGAGTTTAAAGCTAATTCTCGTTTTAATAATTTACATTATAAATATTATAAAAAGAGAAAGAATGTACTTGGCTATTATGACTGTAATAACCCTAATGTAATAAATCTTAAACAAGGTAATAAAAATGTTGATTATGTTAAAGTTCATGAATATATTCATTTGTTACAAAGTAATTATAAATATTTGTATATTTCAGAAGCTTGTGCAGATATTATATCTGAAGAATATTATGATATTTCGACAGATATTTATTTAAGTGCTACTATTAATACTAAAATTTTAATGGAAATTATGGGCCCAGAAATAATATGGAATTTGAATTTTGGTAACAGTGATAAAGAATTTGTTTCAATTATAAAAGATAATTTGGATGATGATAAAGCCAATAAATTATTAATGATATTGAGTCAATCTCCAGATAGTTATGATAATATAAATGATGATATTAGAGCGCTTTTAAATGAACTTTATTTTAATATATATGAGACTAATTTAGAAGACAATTTATATATAAAATATATAACTAATAATACTTTAATAGATAGATATTATTTTAATGAAGATAAAATTTTACAATATACTCCTTTTTATGTTGATAAAATTAAGATATTTTTAATTAAGAAAAAGTTGAGCTATAGAGAATATATTGAATATATAGAAAATAATGGTGATTTAAAATTATTAGATATTGTATGGAAAGTGGAAAATGATAAAAATAATTACTATATAGAAGATGCTATTAAAAATAGGAAAGTAGATATTTATTATGAAGAAATTTTGTGTAATTTAACAGAAGAAGAACAAAAAAGTTATATAAATAAAGGATATATGTTAAAAAGTTTTAGAACTGATTATATTCCTGAAGAATTAACTCTCGAAATAAAAACAAGTGATTTAAGTATGGATGAATTAAGTGAAAAATATAATTTAAAATACTTGCCAAATATATATGAAAATAATTTTTTGAATAATAAAGAAAGTTTAGGATTGAAAAGGTAATTTTATAAAGAATTTTTTTTATTGTCTTCAATTATAATATTAAAATTGAATTTTTTTGCAATATCAATTAAAAGAATAAAATTATAATTAATACTACCATTACTATATCTAGTAATGGTGCTTATATCTTTTTTTAAAATTTTACTAAAATCTACTATGGTTAATTTTAGTTTGTTTCTGATAATTTTAAAAACCTCATCAGGATTGTTATTGACATTTATTGTAAATTTATTGTTATTTTCTTTAATAGTGATTTTTAGATTAAATTTTTCTGCTATTTCAATTAGTAATTTAAAATCGTAATTTCTAGTGCCATTTTCATAACGTTTTATAGTTTCTTCTTTTTTATTTATTTTTTCACCAAATTGTTTTTGTGTTAAATCAGCATTTTGTCTTATAAATTTAATTATATCTTTAGCACTGTAGTTATTTGTGTTAACAAGCATAAGTATCACCTCTTGACAATCATAATAAATATTGATATTATTTTTATATTAAAGGGTACAAATATGCACATATAAAAAAGGAGCTAGTATAGTGAAAAAATTTAGTAAAAATAAAAAAAGAAATAACATAATAATTATAAGTGTAGTAATAGTAGTAGGAATAGTCTCAATAGTAAGTTTAATTAAAAGTCATGCATATTTTAGTACATCAAAGAGTTTTGATGTATTAAAAGGAAAAGTACCAAACTTTACCAAAGGCGATATAACACTAGCAGTAATAGTAGATGGAGTAAAACAAGAAGATTTTCCCGATAAAAATGGATATAAATATGTCGGCTATGAATGTAATAACGATGCTAAACTAACATGGAATAATGAAACATGGAGAGTATTAATAGATACAGATAAACCCACAATATGTACTCTAAAGTTTGAAACAAAGAATAATAGTTTAAATGGAAGTGAACCAGTAGTAAAAGAAGGATTAATACCAATAGTTATAGCAAATGATGGAACAGTAACAAAAGCAAATATAAAAGATAAATGGTATAGTTATGAAGAAAGTAAATGGGCCAATGCTGTAATACTAAATGAGGCAGATAATTATAAAGAAGGAGACATAATACCAGAAGAAGCAATAGAATCATATTTTGTCTGGATCCCAAAATATAGATATAAGTTATTTAATGTAGAGGGTAATAGTATTCCAGCTCAAGAAATAGAGATAGAAATAGGAGATTATAATACAGTTGATTCAGAAACAGAGTGTAAAGCCACAAATAAAAGTGGAGATAATGGAACATGTGAAAATGGCAAATGGATGACGCATCCAGCATTTACATCACTTGATGTAACAGGAATATGGGTAGGAAAATTTGAAACAACAGGAACAGTAGATAAAGTAACAGTAAAACCAAATATAGCAAGTTTAAGAGATATAGATGGAAGTACAATGTATAATACTTCATATAACTATAAAAGAAATTTAGATAGTCATATGATGAAGAATACTGAATGGGGAGCGCTTGTCTATCTAACAAATTCCAAATATGGCCGAGGAAATAGTGAAGTATGGATAAATAATTATTGGAATAATGAAACAAAAACAGGATGTACAGGAGAAAGTGCATCAGCATCAAGTACAACAAGTTGTGCAAATCCATATGGAAATGGAAAAAATAATGTCCATGGATCAACAACAGATAATATTTCAGGAATATATGATACTTCAGGAGGAGCATGGGATATGGTAATGGGAAACTTTAATAATACTCAATCTAATTTTGGATCAACTGCAGTATCAAGTATCCTATCAAGATATAAAGATATATATACAGGGGCAAGTGCAAATACAAATAAGATATTAGGAGATGCAACAGGAGAAACCCAAGGATGGAATGGGGACTATGCCGTTTTTGCATATTCTACAGCACCTTGGTTTATACGAGGAGGCTATTATAGTAATTCAACTGTTGCAGGTATTTTCTTTTTTAGCCGTGGAAATGCTGATGTTTCTTACAATGGAAGTTTCCGCGTAGTCCTTTTCACCAAATAAATAAAAATTTTATGTAAAATATTATTTTTGTTTTATAATAACAAATGAAAAAGGAGATGATTTTATGAACGAATCTATTATTAATTTTTATTTACTTGCTAATAAATTAAAATATGTTATTCGTACTGGTTGGAAAGAAGTAAAAATATCTAAAGAAAGAATTGAGTCAGTTGCAGAACATGTTTATGGTTGTATTATTTTATCAATTGTAACTATTAGTGAAGGTAAAATTGATTTAGATTTATTAAAAATAATTAAGTTAATTGTTATTAAAGAATTAGAAAAGATTAACTTAGATAAAGAATATACTTTAAATGGTGATAAGATTACTGATAGAAAAGAAAAAGCTTTAGCTACAATTAAAGCTTTAGTTAAAGGTTTAATAGCTGAAGATGAACTTATAAATTTGTTTGAAGAAGCTTATGATATGACTTCTAAAGAAGCCAAATTTGCTTTTCAAATTATGAAAATTGAATCTGACTTCCAAGCTAAAATATATGATTTAAATGGAGAATTTAGTTTAGAAGTAGCTAAAGAGGATGCTAAAGGCTATGGAGAAGAGCTATCTAAAGAAATTATACCTCAAATGAAAAATGCGAGTGATGGGTGGATATTATTTGATAGAAGATACTATGAAGATGAAATTTTTAAAAATCTATCACAAGATATTCAAGATATGTCTATTTAGTTAAAGAATATTTACATTTATTTGTAAATATTTTTTTTAGTCACTTTGTAGTCACAATTATGCCATATAATTAAAATGAAAGGAAGGATTTTAATGGAAATATTAAAAGTTGATAATTTGACTAAAACATATGGGAATGGCGATGAGAAAATTAATGCTGTTGATCATATAAGTTTTTCAGTAGAAAAAGGGGAATTTGTTGCAATTGTTGGTGCAAGTGGTAGTGGTAAATCTACATTACTTCATTTACTTGGTGGTGTTGATAGGCCTACTAGTGGTAAAGTATATATGGATGGATCTGATATATATAAATTAAGTGATAATAATCTTTCTATATTTAGAAGAAGACAAATTGGGATAATTTATCAATTTTATAATTTAATACCAATATTAAATGTTAAAGAAAATATAATGCTACCATGTGATTTAGATGGAGCAAAGGTGTCAGATAAAAGACTTGATGAGGTTTTAGAAATACTAAACTTAAAAAATAGAAGTAATCATTTGCCAAATGAACTTTCAGGAGGCCAACAACAAAGAGTTTCTATAGGCAGAGCTATTATAAATAATCCTGCTATTGTTCTTGCTGATGAGCCGACGGGTAATTTAGATTCTAAAGCAAGTGATGAAATAGTATCTCTTTTAAAAATGTCAAACAAAAAATTTAACCAAACTATTATTATGATAACTCATGATGTAGAAATAGCAAAAGAAGCTGATCGTATTATTACTATTGAGGATGGTAAAATAATAAAGGATGAAAAAATAGCATGAATGTATTAAATAAACTAACTAAACGAAATTTAGCTTTAAATAAAAAGAGAACAATTGTCACAATAATAGGAATAATATTATCAACGGCTTTATTAGTTTGTGTCTCTGGAATGGTTACGAGTTTTAGAAAGACTTTAATTAATGATACTATTAAGGATAATGGTTATTATCATGTTAAAGTTGATAATATGACAGAAGAAGATATCAATATTTTGAAAGATAATAGAAATATTGCAGACTTTTATTTAGAAAGTGAAATAGGTTATGTTAAGTTTTCTTCAAAAAATGAGCGTAAACCTTATATATATCTAACTTCTTTTGATAAAAAAGCATTAGAGAATTTGCCTGTTAATGTAATAGAAGGAAGATTTCCTCAAAATGAAAATGAGATTTTAATTAGTAAATATATGATTGAAGATGGAGGTTTTTCTTTAAAAATAGGTGAAGATATAGTATTTGATATTGGAGATAGAGTTTCTTATAAAAATGGAGAGAAGAGTATTCTAAATCAGAATAATCCTTTTAATTATTATTCGGATGATGAAGAAAAAGAAGATTTTGAATTTAAGCTAAAGAAAACTTATAAAGTTGTTGGTATTATGGATCGTATGTCTTACACTTTAGATAGATATGATACTCCTGGATATGCATGTATAACATATAAAGAAAAGGAAGATAATTTAAGTAATGCTTATATACTATATAAAAATGCTGGTAATTATGATAAATATACTAAAGATATAGTAAGTGATAAATATAATTATAAATATAATAATGAATATTTGCGTTATTTGGGAGTTTTAAAAAGTGGAACTATGAATGCTTTATATTTAGTGGCTTTAGTTGTTATTGGTATTATTATAATATCTAGTGTATTTGTTATTAAAAATAGTTTTGCTATATCAATTACAGAAAAATATAAAATGTATGGAATGCTTCGTAGTGTAGGTGCTACAAGTAAACAGATAAAGAAAAATGTTTTATATGAAGGCTTTTTCTTAGGGCTTATTGCAATACCAATTGGTATTTTGATTGGAATTTTAGCTGTGATAATTTTAGTATTATTAATTAATTTAATAATTGGGGATTTTTTAGCGGGTGTTAAGTTTGTTTATAGTGTTCCTCTAATTCCTATACTTGTTTCAATTATTCTGGCTAGTTTAACAATTTATTTTTCTACTATATTTACTTCAAGACGAGCTGGAAAAATTAGTGCTATTGATGCAATTAGAAGTAATAATGATATTAAAATTCAAAGAAAAAAATTAAAAACACCTAAGATAATTTCTAAATTATTTAAAACTGGGGGAGTAATTGCTTATAAAAATTTAAAACGTAATAAAAAGAAGTATCGCACTACTGTAGTATCTATTGTTGTGAGTATATTTGTTTTCATATCTTTGTCTTCATTTATAAATTTTGGCTTTAAAATGGCAGGTACTTATTATAAAAATTTGGATTATAATTTTACAATATTTGATTCTGAAAATAATAATAATTTTGATAAAATACAAAGGTTTGATGGGATTGAAAGAATGAGTTTAATAAGAGAAGATTCGCTTAAAATTAATGATGATGTTTATTCTGATTTTGGCAAAAAAATAAGTGATTTATATGTAGATGATACTATTAGTATTACCATTGCTTCAGTTGGTGATGAAGAATTTAATCGTTTTATGAAAAAAATAGGTCTAAATGATAAAAATAAAGCAATTTTAATAGATGAATATAAAGAAATTATTAATAAAAAAACTTATGTAGGTAATTTATATAATTATAAAAATAATGATACTATAAATGGTACTATTTTAGATAATGGTAAATCTTTTAAAATAGAGATTGTTAGAAGTAATGAAAGACCTATGGGATTAGAAAATACCTATTCAAATAGTGGTTTCTTGATTGTAAGTGATGAAATATTTAATACATATTTTTCAAGTTTAAGTACTAGTTTAAATCTTAAAGTTTCGAATACTAAAGAATTTACTGAAAGAATAAATAATCTAAAAAAAGAAGATAAAAATTATAGCAATATTATGTATAATAATTTAGAAGAATTTGCTCGAGAACAAAATTCTATGATTCTTATAGTTTCTATATTCTTATATGGGTTTATTACGGTAATAAGTTTAATTGGTATTACTAATATATTTAATACAATTACAACTAATATGAATTTAAGAAGTAAAGAATTTGCAATGCTTAAAAGTATTGGTATGACTCATAAAGAATTTAATAGAATGATAAGACTTGAAAGTATATTTTATGGATTTAAATCACTTATTATTGGAATACCTTTAGGATTAATTGGTTCATATTTAATTTATAAAGCTTTTCAAAGTGGTTTAGATTTTGGCTATGAATTACCAATAAATGCTTTAATAATTGTTGTAATATTTGTTAGTATAATTATTGGGATTATTATGAAATATTCATTATCTAAGATTAATAAACAAAATATTATTGATACGATTAGAAATGATAATATATAGGAAATCAATTGATTTCTTTTTTATGTTATACTTATTATACGAGGAGAAATTGTTATGAAAACTATTTTTTTAATAGAAGATAATATGAATATAAAAAAAGGTTTAGATTATTTATTTTATCAAAATGATTTTTTGCTTTTGTATGCTAAGGACTTAAAAGAAGCAACTTTGTATATAACTTCCAAAAAATTTGATTTAATTCTTTTGGATGTTTCTTTGCCTGATGGGAATGGTTTTTCTTTTTATAAAGAAAATAAAGCAATAATAAATGTTCCTGTAATATTTTTGACTGCAAAGGATATGGAAGATGATATTGTTAAAGGACTTGAACTTGGTGCTGTAGACTATATAATTAAGCCTTTTAGAAATAGGGAGTTATTGCTTCGTATTAATAATGCTTTAAAATACAGTAATTATATAGGCGATATGATTAAAATTAAAAATATTTGTGTTTATAAAGATAGTATGAGAGTTATAAAAGATGGTATAGAAGTTCCTCTTACTTATTTAGAATATAAAATATTTTATATGCTTATAGAAAATATAGGAAGAGTAGTAATGCGAGAGGCTATTATTGATAAAATATGGAATAATGAAGAATTTATAAATGATAATACTTTAACTGTTTATATAAAAAGAATAAGAAAAAAAGTAGGAGATAATATAATTAAAACTATTAAAGGAATTGGATATAGAGTTGATAGATGATGAAAAAAGATTATAAAAAAATAATATTGATAATTTTATTAATGTGTATAGTTTTTAGTATATTAAGTTTTATACAAACTAAATATTTATATAATAATTATAAAAAAAGTGTTAATAACTTTGTATATGGTTTAATAGATGTTATTAAAAGTAATTATAAAGATATTACAGAAGAAGAAATTATAGAAATATTAAATAATAAAAATGGAAAATATATAGAGAATTTAGAAAAGTATGGTATATATGAAGATTCATCTATTGTATATAAAATGGTAGATAATTATCATGTTCATATATTCTTAAATATTTTATTTACTATGTTAATTATAATAATATTTATTATTTTTTTCTTTATATATTTTATAAGAAGAGAAAAAGTGATTAGGGAAATAATTAATTATATGAAAGAGCTTAATCAAAGAAATTATAAACTTTCTATAAAAGATAATGGTGAAGGAGAAATATCTATATTACGTAATGAAGTTTATAAAACTACAGTAATGCTTAGAGAAGAAAGTGAGAATTTAAAAAAAGAGAAAGTGATGCTTAAAGAGTCTATATCAGATATTTCTCATCAATTAAAAACACCTTTGACTTCTATTCTTATCATGCTTGATAATATCATTGATAATCCTAATATGGAAGAAGATGTTAAATTAGATTTTATTAAAGATGTTCAAAATCAAGTAGAAAATATTAATTTTTTGATTGTTAATTTATTAAAGATATCTCGTTTTGATGCTGATGTAGTAAATTTTAAAAAAGAAAATATTAATGTTTTAAAATTAATTAATGATGCTGTTAATAATGTTAAAGTAATTAAAAAAAATATTAATATAAAATTTTTTTGTAGTAATTATGTTTCATTTATAGGAGACTATCACTGGGAGTTAGAAGCAATAACTAATATATTAAAAAATTCTTTAGAACATTCTAAAGATAATGGTATTATTAAAATAGAGGTTGTTGATAATAATATATATACTAAGATAAAAATTATAGATGAAGGAGTTGGTATGACCAAAAAGGATTTACAAAATATTTTTAAAAGATTTTATAAAGGCGATAATAGTAATAGGGATAGTATTGGTATTGGTCTTTCTATTGCTAAAAAAATAATAGAAAAAGATAAAGGATTTATTAAAGTTGATTCCAAGAAAGGAATTGGAACTGTTTTCGAAATACGTTATATGAAGTGAATAATTTTTATAAAATAATTTCTATAATTTGTTTGAATAAAATTTTATCTTGATTTTGAAGAGTGATTTTTTTGTGAATAGAATCTATTTTCAAAATAGAGGAAGTAATAATGTTTATATACCCATTTTTGTAAATTTTTAAAGTAATTTCTATTTGTTCATAAAAAGCTTCTATTAATTTATCTTCGATTTCTTGTTGTTGTTCTAAAGAAAGAATAGGTTTTTTAATTTTGTTTTTTTCGTATAAAATAGAATCAATTACTTTTTGGTTAGAAATTAGGCTTTCAAATGGAGTCCATTTTATCATTTCTCTATCTTTATTCATAATGCCCTCCTATTTTTTTATTTCGTTCTATAATGGTAGAATCTTTCAGCAAACTAGAAGCTCTTAAGATACTATTTTTCCCATATTTTATTTTTAATTTATCAATGGTTGTGTTTATTTCTTGCTTCTTTTTTAAAAATTCATAATTTTCAAATAAATTAAGTTGGATACCATTTTGTTTGGTAAGATTACTTAAATTAATACTTATTTTCCGAATTGGTAAATTTTCATAATAACGATCAAATATTAAAAAACAAACTTTTTTTATAATTTCTTCTGAATTAGTTGGAACTTCTATCTTAATATGATGATAAAATCCGTCTTTTATGATTTTAGAATAATTAATACCAAGTCCTATAATAGAAGTTTCATAATTATTTTCACGAAGACGTGTTGTTAGCACATCGACCATTTCTTCTATAATAAGTTTTGTATTATTTTTATAATAGTCTTTAAATAAAACTTGACTATGACTAAATGATTTATATTTTTTAAGCTTTGTAAATTCGGAAATGCAAGAAGTATCAATTCCGTTAGCATGATTCCATAGCTCTATTCCTATAATTCCAAATTTATCTTTCAATTTATTTTTATTGTATAAAGCTAAATCACGAACGCTAAAAATATTTAAATCATTTAAACGTTTTTCCATTCTTGAACCAATCCCCCACATTTTAGATAGGGGAGCAATATTCCAAAGCTTTGTTTTAATATCATTTTTTGTCCATTTGGCAATACAATTTTCATTATGTTTTGCTTCTATATCCATAGAAACTTTGGCAAGAAGCATGTTGGGACCAATTCCACAAGTGGCAGTAAGACCAGTACGGTTTTTTATAGTATTTAGAATATCTAAGGCTAGTTCATAGTCTGATTTTTTATATAAAGATAAGTAATCAGTTATATCTAGAAAACATTCATCTATAGAATAAATATGTAAATCATTTTTAGCTACATAATCTAAATAAATGCTTACCACTTCTTTAGATTTTTCAATATAAAGCTTCATTCTAGGGTTTACAATGGTATATTTTATATTTTTGGGAATTTCATAAAGCCTTATTCTTCCTTTTATTCCTTTCTTTTTTAAAAAAGGAGTCACAGCAAGAGTAATAGCGCCGTTTCCTTGATTTTTGTTTGTAACTACTAAAGGGGTTGTAAAAGGATTAAGCCCTCGAATTACACATTCACAAGATGCAAAAAAGCTTTTTAAATCTATACATAAAAAATGTCTTTCCTTTTCCATATTTTCCCCCGAATATTTGTTTGTATAAATTATAGAAAAAATTAAATAATAATTCAACTGGTAAGTTTTACCTTATACTTGACTTTTTCAGAAATTATTATTAAAATATCAACTTATTAAGGGGAATAATATGGAAAAGTTTATAAAATTAACAAATGAAATGAAAGAAATTGAAAATAAAAGAAGAGAGTTTATTAATGAAATGGAGAAACTCGAAAAAGAAAATCAAGAAGTTAAAAATGCTCAGCTAGATGAAAAAATATGGGCTTTGGAAATAGAAATAAATGATTTAGATAATATTTATGAAGAATTAAGTAAAGAAAGAGCATTTTCTTATAAAGAATTTTATGATGATAAGACAAATACAGATTTTACTTGGATTAGAAGATGGCCTAATTTAGGAACTTTGAAATTATATTTAAACCAAGTGGATTCTAAGTTTCCTTTATACGATTATGGTAATTTTAGTGCTTTTGAACTTGCAGAAATTATTAAATATATTTATCAATTTCAAACTAGAGATAAATGTTCTATATTAACTCTTGGTACAGATTCTATGGATAAAGATATACCAAATTCTTTATTTGGAACAAATCCTCATCTATATTTTGCAATAGGCACCGATAAAAGCTTAGAATCAGTTTTAGATTATAATGGAAAATTTTATAATAGTCCAAATTTATATAATAAAATATATTTAGATTTATTGGGAAAAGGTGCAGTATTTATTGATTTAGATTTAGATCCTAATAATTCACTTGGAATAAAATGTTTAACTGGTAGTACTTTTGATGATGAGAATATGATTAATTATTTTGATAATGCTACAACATCTTATGTGAAATTTGGAGTAAGTAAGTATAAACAAATATTTTCTAGTAATATAGATCCTAATAAGATATTATATTTTACTTCAATTTTAGATTTTAAAGTATCAAATACTATTTTTAATATATTAGTTAGTATTGTTATTTATAAAAGAAATAATGGAATAATAGAATTTACTGAGGAAGATTATAATCATATATTTAATGTATTATATGGTAAGAAAGTTTCTATTAAAGAAGATGTAGAGAAAGATTTTAAAAGAGAACTTATATATATCCCAAATGCTATAACAAAAAGATAATAATAAGATGAATTTTGGTTAGACTACTTAAAAAGAGAGTGGTTTAATGAATAAAAAAAAATTTGCTCAGGGTCTAAGTTTTTATAAAATATTTCTTTTTTTTGTACTTGGTAGTATTTTTGGGTGTTTCTTTGAAGAAATCCAATGGTTTGTTCAAAATAAGTATTGGACTTGTAGACATGATTTGTTATATGGCCCGTTTAGTACTTTATATGGTTTTGGATTGATTATATTTTTAATTATTTTAGAACCCAAAAGTAAATATAGAGGAATTTTTAAAACTTTTATATATGCATTTTTTATTGGAGGTATTTTAGAGTATTTAGCAGCGGTTTTAACTAATAAATTTTTTAATATTCAATTTTGGGATTATTCTAATATGTTTCTTAATATTAAGGGAAAAACTACAATTCCAATTATGATTATTTGGGGTATTATGGGAGTTATTTTATTAAAAATAATATATCCTTTTATTTCTAGATGGATAGAAGCTATACCTATAAAAATAGGGGTTATATTATCTAATATATTAATTATATTTTTGGCATTTGATATGTTTCTTTCCTATACTGTATTTGCTAGAATGATTTATAGAAATAATGGAACTGCTCCTTTAACTTTTATTGGAAAATTTTATGATGAAAAGTATAATGATGATTACATGTATAATAAATACCCTATATTGAAAGATAAAGTAAAAAAACAATAATTTCTTATATACTGGTTTAAAATAAATTTTAGCCTTAAAAAAATAATTTTTAAACCAATAATATGATTATATTATTTAATGTGTTATAATTATTCGGTGACTTTTTAAATGAGGGGAGAAATTTATGACTAAGCAAGTATTTTGGACTAAGGCGGTACTAGAGGCATTTATTTCTGAAGGGAATTTAAATCCTCGGCAAGAGTTTATTATAAGAACTAGAGTTTTAGGATATACAATACCACGGCAAGCTGAAGAGTTACATTTAAGTGTTGATCAAGTAAATAAAGATATAGCAGCTTTAAAAAAACTATATGATGCAACACAGAAACATAGTGATATTTTACCGCCAAGGTGTAAGAATAAAAAGGAGTTAAACAAGCAGGTTTAGCTTTTAAAAAATTAATATTACAGTTTTTTTATATTTTTGATACATTTAAAAGACATAAATATTACAATTTTGATGGCTTTTTTTATGCCATAATATAAGTGTGTTAAGGAGGTAAAAGAATGAGAAGTAGGGTTAAGTGGTTTAATGATACTAAAGGATTTGGTTTTATTGAATATAATCCTGGAGAAGATATATTTGTTCATTATTCAGCTATAAAAGCTGATGGATATAAAACATTATCTAATGGCCAAGAAGTTATATTTAATTTAATTAATACAGATAAAGGTTATCAAGCACAAAACGTTGAAACTGTTAAAGAATATTCTGAAATGAAATAATTAGTAACAAAATTGTTTGTTACTTTTTTTATTAAATATTTTGAAGTAATGTCTTTACTTAAAAATTATTTACATTTTAATAACCATTTGTTATAATTGTTTGTAGAATATGGGAGTGATTAGTATGAAGGCATCAACACCAGAAGTAAATGCTTTACTAGATAAATTGTATAACTTAAGAGGAGAAGACTCTGTTGTTTTAGTAGCTATGGATCGTGAAAAAGAAAAAGCTGAGCAAACCAAAACTAGAACTACAAAAGAAAAGAAAGATTTACAAGAAAAAATTGAAGAGCTAGAAAAACAACATGATGAACTTGATTTACAAGGTGAAAAATTAGTTGAAGTTTTGTCTATGATTAATAGAGAAGATTATGCCACTGTTTTGGATAGGCTACATATTGATTTTGATCCTCAAAGTATTGTTAATAAAATAAATAGAACATTACCTAATACTATTGATTCTGTAGTTTTAGAAACAAAAAAAGCTAATGAACAACTTGTCAAGGTAGAAGAAGAAATGAATAGTGCTATAACTACTATTGATGAACTTGGTATAAGACGTGATGCAGCACTTGCTAATCAAGAAAAATTAAATGAATATTTTGAACTAGCTTTATCTAGTAAAATAAATATTACAAGAGATTCTATAACTGCTTTGTTAGAACAATTTAATTTTAATGAAGAAGAACAAAGAGAAGCAGCTAAAATTTTAATGTTCCCAGAAGACGCTTTATTTAGCTATAATGAAAAGTTGCAAAATTCTAGCAGAAATATAAGAAATACTAATATTTCTAAAGAAGAAGACTCTGTTAAAATAGTAGAAGAAGAACCTGTAAGGGTTGAGGTAAAAGAAGAAAATACAAAAGATGAAGTTATTAAATGTTTAGCTGATAATGGTATTAATTATTTAGATTTTTCTGGTGAAGAATTAGATTATATAATAGATAATTTTAATAGAAATAAGTTAGAATATAATATTAATTTAATTAAAGAACTTAATGTTGGATTAGATATTTTTGTTAATCATGCATTTTTGCTTTTAGATGAAAAATTAGAAGATAAAATAAGAGTTTTGTTAGAAATTGGTAAAGAACCTGTTGATATTTATTTAAATCCAAGTATTTTAGAAAAATATAATATATCTGAATTAAATGAAGCGATTAATAAATTAAAATCTAATGGTATGGATCCTAAAAATGTTCCACTTATGGCTTATTAGGAGGCAATAAATATGAATGTAATGGATGTTATTAATAAATTAAAATCTGTAAATTTACTTAGTAATGATGATATGCAAACGTTTTCTGATTCTTTTAGTAAATTTGGTATAAGTATTTTATTATTAAATGATCTTGATAAGTTTAATGCAATTATCGATTTACTTGTTAGTAATAATATATCTATAAAAAAAAGTAATGGAGCTTATGATTTAAGAATATTTAGTGTTTCTTATAATGATATATCAAATATAATAGAGAAATTTAAAAATCTTGATGAACTTGATTTTTTGAGGCAAAATATAGAATATATATCAAAAACTAGCGATATAAATAAAATAATTCAAAATATGAGTATTTATAAAAGTGCTGGTAAAGAATTTAAAAATGGTGATGTTTATGATTTAGCATTATTATTAAAAGAAGATGGAAAAGAAGAGATAAAAAATCCTGTTTCTGATGAGGCAATAATAACAAGTGATAGTGCTTTTCTGATATCACTTAATGAATATTTAAAAAAATATTTGAATGATTCTTCTATTGTTGATAAATTAGCTAGTGATATTGTTTCTAGTGGAAGCGTAAATATGGAACTTGATTTAATATTGCAAAAAGTTGAAAATAAAATAAGTGAAGAATTTTTGTTTCCAGTTAATGATGGTTGGAAGATAGTTATTAATAAACAAGAAATAAATTCTTTCCAAAATGCCAAAAAAACTATTGAATCTTTAACAAAATTAAATATTCCAATATCTTATAATGATGCATTATTGTTAATATTATTTTATGATTCTAGTATTTCTTTAAATACATTGGATGAAATCTTAAATAGTAATTTATTAGGAGGTGCTTAAAATGGATTATTTAAATAATTATGGATTTGATAATCTAGAAATAGAAGAATTTTCTTCAAATGTGCCAGATACACTACTTAATGCCTTACATAATTCATATCGTTTAGTAGAAGCAAATATAAAGTTTTTAATTAGTTTAGGAATAAAAAATTATAAAGATATTTTTAAAAATTATTATGATATGTTTTTAATTGATAATAGTAATTTTGCTAATATCTTTAATCAATATGATCAACAAGATTTAGTTAGTAAGTTAGAACAAAATATTGAAATTATTGAATTTTTGTAAGAAGTCTTTACTTCTTTTTTTGTGTATTAAATGATATAATATACTTTGTTAGGATGATTATATGAGGTTATTAGATAATTTAAATAAAGAACAATTAGAGGCTGTTTTACATGAAGATGGGCCCTGTTTAGTTATAGCTGGAGCTGGATCGGGTAAAACTCGTGTACTTACTACTAGAATTGCTAATTTAATTAATAATGGAGTTGATTCTCATAATATTTTGGCTATCACATTTACTAATAAAGCGGCAAGAGAAATGAAAGAAAGATTATCTTTGCTTGTTCCATCAAATAATGCATTTGTAGGAACCTTTCATTCTTTAGGGCTTAGAATTATAAGAGAAAATTATATGTATTTAGGTCTTCTAAGAAACTTTACAATTTTGGATAGTGATGATGTACTTACTATTATAAGAAAAATAATGAAAGATTTAGATATTTCTAAAGAAGAGTGTGCTCCTTCATATATAAGAAATAGAATATCTTTTATAAAAAATGAAATGATGTCAAATATCGATATAGAGAGATTTTTTAATTCAGAACCAGAAAAGATCGCAGCTAAGGTATATTTTGAATATAATAAAGTATTAAAGAAAAATAATTCGGTTGATTTTGATGATTTATTATTACTTCCTGTTAAACTTTTTATGGAAAATAAAAATATACTTTTGAAATATCAAGAAAAGTATAAGTATATTTTAATTGATGAATATCAAGATACTAATGAAGTACAATATAAAATGTCTAAATTATTATCAGAAAAATATCAAAATTTATTTGTAGTTGGAGATCCAGATCAATCTATATATATGTTTAGAGGAGCTAATTATAAAAATATACTAAATTTTGAAAAAGATTACAAGAATGTTAAAGTAATTTCTTTGGTAGAAAATTATCGAAGTACGAAAATGATTTTAGATGCTGCTAATTCTGTTATTAAAAATAATAAAGATAGAAGTCCAAAAGATTTAAAAAGTAATAAAAATATTGGACTTAAAGTTCAATATATGAGAAGTTATGATGAAAAAAATGAAATAACTTTATGTATTTCTGAAATAAAAAAATTATTACTTGATGGATATAATTATAGCGATATAGCTATATTTTATCGTACAAATGGGCAAGCTAGAATTGTAGAGGAAATGTTTTTAAAAGCAAATATTCCTTATAAAGTAGTAGGTAGCTATTATTTTTATCAAAGAAAAGAAATTAAAGATTTACTTTCTTATCTTAGGATAATTTCTAATTTTAATGATGATATTAGTTTATCACGTGCTATTAATACTCCAAAAAGAGGTATAGGAGCAACTACTATAAAAAGATTGGAAGATATTGCTAAAGATGGTAATATTTCTATGTTTGATGCAATTACTAAAGGTAAGGAATTAGAGTTTAAAAATTTGATTTTGGAGCTTAAAAAGGATAGTGAATCTTTATCTCTTACTGAACTTATAGATGATATTTTAGATAAGTCGGGAATTTTAAAAGAATTAAGATTTATTAATACGTTAGAAAGTGATTTAAGAATAGAAAATTTAATGGAATTTAAAAGTATTACATCATCTTTTGAAGAAAGAACAGGAAGTGTTAATTTAGAAGATTTTTTAGAGGAAATTAGTTTAATTGCTGATATTAGTGAACATAAAGAAAGTAATGATGAAGTTACTTTGATGACTATTCATAGCGCTAAAGGTTTAGAGTTTGATATTGTGTTCATAATAGGAATGGAAGAAAATATTTTTCCTCATCAAAATTCTTTAATGGAAGAAGATGGTCTTTCTGAAGAAAGAAGGCTTATGTATGTTGCTATTACTAGGGCAAGAGAAATACTATATCTATCTAATGCAAAGAGAAGAATGTTATATGGTAGAGAAAGCTTAAATATGCCAAGTAGATTTATTGATGAAATAAGTGATGATGTAATAGATATTAATGAAAGAAGTATTAAGGAAGATAAAAAAATCAAAATTAATGAAATGTATAGTGATAATGAAGTAGAATATAAAGTAGGAGATGTTATTTTACATGATAATTATGGTAGAGGGGTTATTGTAGGTGTTGATAAAATGCTTATTAATGTAGCATTTAATAATAATATTGGTATAAAAAAATTAATGAAAAATCATAAAAGTATAAAAAAATGTTAGGAGATTTATTATGGAAGATTTAACACTAGTAGTTATGGCTGCTGGTATGGGCAGTAGATTTGGAGGACTAAAGCAAATTACACCAGTTGATGATTATGGAAATTTTATTATTGACTATTCAGTTTTTGATGCCATACAGGCTGGATTTAATCATGTAGTATTTGTAATAAAAGAAGAGAATTTTTTGGATTTTAAAAATACTATTGGAAAAAGAATAGAAAATAAAATCAAAGTTGATTATGCTTTTCAAAAACTTGAAGATGCTCCAATAAAGAAAGAAGTAATAAAAAAAAGAGAGAAACCTTGGGGTACTGTACAAGCGATACTTGCAAGTAGGCCTTATGTTAAGGGCAATTTTGCTGTTATAAATGCTGATGATTATTATGGCCGAGATTCTTATAAAAGGATAGTAGACTTTTTTAAAGAAGGAAAAGATGCTAATTCTTATGTTTCTGTTTTATTTCCCTTTTGCGAGACAGAAATTAATAAAGATGCCGTAAAAAGAGGAGTATGTAATTTTAAAGATGATTTAATTACATCTATAGTAGAATGCTCTATTAAAGAAGAAAAGAATGGAGTAATTGCTACTCCCCTTGATGGAACAAATCCTTTTCCAATAAAGAAAGATGCTTTAGTAAGCATGAATATATTTGGATTTAATAATAATTTTTATAATATTTTAAATAACTTTTTTAATGATTATTTTAAACAAAGTGAAGATGCTATATTAAATGGTGAATGTTTGCTTCCAGATTGTTTAGAGGAGTATATAAATAAAAACATAATTAAAGTTTATAATCGTCCTACTAATGGTAAATGGTTAGGAATGACATATAAAGAAGATTTAGATTATGTTAGATGTGAGCTTAATAAAATGATTTTAGATGGATATTATAAAAAAGGGTTATGGTAATATGAATAAAGATGAGATAAAGAAAAGAATAGATGAGTTAACTTGTATTTTAAATAAAGCTAATTATGAATATTATGTTTTAGATAATCCGGTCATTACAGATCAAGAATTTGATAAATATTTAAGAGAACTTGAAACTTTGGAAGAAGAAAATCCAGAATTTAGTTATGAAGATTCACCAACTAAAAGAGTTGGAGGAGAAGTAATTGATAAATTTAGAAAAGTGAGACATAGTATTCCTATGCTTTCTTTACCTGATGTTTTTGATATAACTGAAATTGAAGAATTTGATAAAAAAATTGTAGATAATGGTGTAGATCCTGTTTATGTTTGTGAATATAAAATAGATGGTCTTAGTGTTTCACTTCATTATGAAGCAGGTAAACTTCTATATGCTGCGACCCGTGGTAATGGTACTATAGGTGAGGATATTACTCATAATGTTAAAACTATAAAAAGTATTCCTTTAGTGCTTAATAAAGAAATTGATATTGAAGTACGTGGAGAAATATATATGTCTTTACAAACTTTAGAAAAAATAAATAGAGAGAGGGAAGAAAAAAACTTACCTAAACTTCAAAATGTAAGAAATGCTGCAGCAGGGTCTATTCGCCAGCTTGATTCTAGTGTAGCGGCTAAGAGACATTTGGAAGCTTTTATTTATCATTTGCCTAATCCTCTTGATTATGGTATTAAAACTCATAATGAAGCTCTTTCATTTATGGAAAGTTTAGGTTTTAGAATTAATAAAAAGGCTAATAAGATAGTTAGAGGTATTAGTGAAATAGAGAATTACATAGAAAATGTTACAAATGAAAGAAGTAATTTATCTTATGAAATAGATGGTGTTGTTATTAAAGTAAATGATATTTTAGCACAGAAAAAACTTGGATTTACATCTAAGTATCCTAAATGGGCAATTGCTTATAAATTTCCAGCTCTTGATGTTTTGACTAAACTTAAAGATATTATTTTTACAGTTGGTCGAACTGGTAGAATTACTCCTAATGCCGTTTTAGAGCCTGTTATTGTAATGGGGTCAACTGTAAAAAGAGCTACGCTTCACAATGAAGATTATGTATTATCTAAAGGTTTGAAAATAGGAGATACAGTATCTATTCACAAAGCTGGTGATGTAATCCCTGAGGTTGGAGAAGTAGTTATAGAAAGACGTGATGGAAGTGAGATGCCTTTTAAAATGATTACTAATTGTCCAATTTGTGGAAGTGTTTTGGAGAAGAAAAAAGATCAAATAGATCATTATTGTATGAATGTTCATTGTCCTGCTAGAAAGATAGAATCTTTAATTCATTTTTCTTCTCGTAATGCTATGAATATAGATAGTTTAGGAATATCTTTAGTAGAAGATTTTTATAATTTGGGATTTATCAAAACTATTAAAGATATATATGCTTTAAAAGAACATCAAAAAGATTTAATAGAACTTGAAGGATATGGAAAAAAATCTGTTTCTCATCTTTTAGAGGCTATTGAAAATAGTAAAAAAAATAGTTTAGAAAAATTACTTTTTGGTTTAGGAATAGATGGTATTGGAGATAAAACTGCTTTACTTCTATCTAAAGTGTTTAAAAATATGGATAATTTGATAGATGCTTCTTATGATAATTTTAAAAATATTAAAGATATTGGTCCAATTCTTGCAAGTAATTTATATGATTTTTTTCATAATGAAAATAATTTAAAATTGATTAATGATTTGAAAGAAATTGGACTTAATATGAATTATTTAAAAGAAGCTGAAAAGTTTAATATAAATGTTACTAATAAAAGATTTGTTTTGACTGGTACTTTATCTTTTATGGATAGAGAAGAACTTTCTGAATTATTAGAGTCTTATGGAGGAATGACTTCTTCTAGTGTTAGTAAGAAAACTGATGTTGTTATTGTAGGAAAAAATCCAGGTAGTAAATATGATAAAGCAATAGATTTGGGTATTACAATATGGGATAATGATACTGCTAAAAAATATGTAGATGAGTTAAAAGCATAGATTAATTTCTATGTTTTAATTTGTTTATTTATGTTACTTTTTAAGTTGGGCTGATGAGAGTTATTAGAAAAATATATATTAGAACTAAATGAAAGAAGCGATAATTTAAATTCGAAATATAAAGCGAAATTTAAAAGTTTATCATATATTAAAAATGAATGGAGCAAAAGTTTAGATTCGATATAATTTTGTGGTATAATAGATTAGACGTGAGGGAGGAAGCCCATGTTTATTTACGATAATATTAAAATTCATTATTTTTATAAAAATAATCAGGCAAAAAAAACAATAGTGTATTTACATGGCTGGGGTCAAAACATTGAAATGATGGAACCCATTGCCAAACCATTTTGTGAAGATCAAAATGTATTAATTCTTGATCTCCCAGGATTTGGTTTAAGCGAAGAGCCCAAAAGTGTTTGGAGTTTAGAAGACTATGCAACAATGATTCATGCTTTAATTGAAAAATTAAAATGTAAGGAAATTGTATTAATTGGGCATTCTTTTGGTGGGAAAATTGCCATTATCTATGCCTCTTTATATAAAATTTCTAAATTAGTTTTAATTGCTAGTCCTTATAAAATTTCTGGGAAAAAAGTTTCCTTAAAAGTAAAAATATTAAAGAGGCTAGCAAAAATCCCGATCCTAAAAAATTGGACATTAAAAATGAAACAAAAGATGGGGTCAACCGATTATCGTCAGGCAACTCCTAGAATGCGTGATATTTTAGTAAAACATGTAAATACAGATACAACCGAAAATCTAAAAAAGATAGAGTGCCCGACGATTATTTTGTGGGGAACTAATGATACAGAAGCGGGAATTGAAAATGCCTATGAAATCGAATCTTTTATTCAGGATGCCGCAGTGATTCCCTTTGTTGGAAGAACCCATTATGTTTATTTAGAAGAACTAAATAAAACTATCAAGATTATAAAGTCTTTTATTCGTTAGGAGGAAGTTTATGTGTTTTTGGATTTCTTTAATTCTTTATTTCCTTTATTTATTTTTAAAAACAAGTAAAAATTTACAAATGTTACAACAAAATCGTTATAATCGAGGAAATAAGTATTTAAAATGGTTAAGAAGTAATTTAAAAAAGAACTATTGGACTTGGGATGTTTTAGGTTTTGTTTTATTCTCATTTAGCAAATCTTCAATTTTAGATATTCTTTTTATGATTTTTTATGGAATTTTACTTTTTCTTTTTATATATGAAAAGAAAAAAAGAGAGACAAAATTACCTTTAAAATTTACAGGAAGAATTATTAGGCTTTTCTTTACTATTTTTATTTTTTCTTTAGTTCCTTTTTGGGTGCTTACAAAAAGTGAAATTTTTTGTTACCTTTTATTGTTTCTATTCCTTTATTTTAATAATTTAATGGTTGTCTTAGCAAATATAATTAATATTCCTGTTGAAAAACTAATTAAATATTATTTTAAAAGAAAATCAATAAAAAAATTAAAAAGTTTTTCTGGTTTAGAAGTAATTGGAATTACAGGAAGCTATGGTAAAACAAGCAGTAAAAATATTTTAGGAGATGTTTTAAATATTAAATATAATGCTTTAAAAAGTCCTGAAAATTACAATACTCCTTTTGGTTTAATGATTACTATCAATGATTATTTAACTAAATATTATGATTATTTTATTGCTGAAATGGGTGCATGTAAAAAACACGAAATTAAAGAATTATGTGATTTAGTTTATCCTAAATATGGCATATTAACAAAAATAGGAATTGCTCATTTAGAAACTTTTTTAAGTATAGAAAATATAATTAAAACGAAATTTGAACTTATAGAATCTCTACCTAGTGATGGAATAGGGATTTTAAATGCTGATGATGAAAATCAAATAAATTATCATTTAGAAAATAATTGTAAAATCATCTGGATAGGTATAGAAAATAAGGAAAAAGCTGATTTATATGCTACAAATATAAAATTGAGTAGTAAAGGAACAAAATTTACTGTTTATTTTAAAAAAAAGAAAAAAAGAGTTATATTCGAAACAAAATTATTAGGAGAAGCTAATATTTATAATTTATTATCAGCTATTGCTTTAGGCAGCAGTTTAGGACTTACTGATAATGAATTAGTTTTAGGCGTTTCAAAAGTAAAACCAGTAGAACATCGTTTAAATATAAAGAAATATTATGATATGTATTTAATAGATGATGCATATAATGCAAATATTGATGGTGCCAAAATGGCTCTTGGTGTGTTAAAATTAATGAAAGGAAAAAAAATAGTTATTACTTCGGGAATTATTGAACTAGGTAATTTACAATATGATATAAATAAAGAATTAGGTAAATTTATAGCAAATTGTACAGATATAGCTATTTTAATTGGAGAAAAACAAACAGAACCAATTTATGATGGTTTATTAGAAAAAAAATTTAAAAAAGAAAATATTTATGTTTTTAATTCAATTAAAGAAGGCTTAGCTATTTTACAGTCTTTAAAAGAAAAAGAAACATATATTTTATTACAAAGTGATTTACCTGATATATTTAATGAAAGTTAGGAGTGTGTTTAATGAAAACAAAAATTGGAGTTATTTTTGGGGGATGTTCTGTTGAACATGAAGTAAGTATTATTACAGCAGTACAAGCTATGGAATATATAGATCATGAAAAGTATGAAATAGTTCCTATTTATATTGATAAAAAAAGAAGATGGTTTACAGGAGCAAATTTACTTAAAATGGAAAGTTATAAAGATTTAGATAATATTTTTGCAACAGAAGTTTGTTTAATAAAAAAAGGTTCAGAATTTGTTTTAGTTAAAGCGAAAGGTTTATTAAAAAAAGAAATTAAATCAATTGATTTAGCTTTTCCGATAGTTCATGGAAAAGGTGTTGAAGATGGATCTCTTTCGGGATTTCTAGAAACTATAGGTATTCCTTATATTGGATGTAGTATGTTAGGTGCTAGTCTTGGGCAAGATAAAGTGGTTCAAAAACAAGTTTTAAGAAGCGATGATATACCTGTTGTTAATTTTATTTGGTTTTATGAAAGTGAATATTTAAATAATAAAAAAAATATTTTAAAAAATGTAAAAGATTTAGGATATCCTGTGATAGTTAAACCAGCAAGACTTGGAAGTAGCATTGGAATTACTTATGTTAAAGATGAAAGTGAAATTAGTGAAGCTATTGAAACTGCTTGTGAATATGATGAAAAAATTGTTATTGAAGAAGTAGTTCCTAATTTATTAGAAGTAGATTGTGCTGTAATAGGAAATGAAGAAAAAATAGAAACTTCTTTGATTGGAGAAATGAATACAAATAATTCTTTCTTAACTTTTGAAGATAAATATTTAAGTGAAGGTGGGGAAAAATCATCTAAATGTGATAATGAAAGCGGCTTTATAATTCCTGCTAGATTAGATAAAGAAATTGAAAATAAAATTATTGATTTATCGAAAAAGGCTTTTCGAAGTTTAAATTTAAAAGGAATTACTAGATTTGATTTTTTAGTTGATAAAGAGAGTAAAAATGTTTATGTCAACGAACCAAATACTATTCCGGGATGTTTAGCTTTTTTCTTCTTTACTCCAAAAGGAATAACTTATACTAAATTATTAGATGATGTTATCAAAATGACTTTAGATGATTATAAAAAGAATATGAAAAAAACGACTTCTTTTGAATCGAATGTTTTAAGTACTTTTAATGGCTCTAAAGGTTGTAAAGGAAAATTAATAAAAAAGTAAATCAAAAAATTTTTTATTAAATAAATAGTTTTTTTAAAATTTACCCCCCTTTTGGAAAGAAAATGATTATATTCAAATTAAATAGTAAAATAAATATTGTTCAAGTTAGTCACATATAGCTGATTACTTGAATTTTTTATATGTAAAATTTTAAGTAAACTTCATCTGTAAACCTCCTTTTAAAATAATTCCAGTTTTATTTTAAAATAAAGTCTTAAAAAATTTATCGTAATTTGGGCTTGATTTTCATATAATATATTGATATAATCTTGGATGTATGACGGCAATGATGTGTGAGGTTGCTGATACGCTAGGCGATGTTGTTAAAACATTCTTTGGTAAATCAGGTAATTTATACGGAGCTAGTCTATACCCGATATAGGCGAAAGGAGGACATTTAAGTGTCAAAGAGTAAAGTACGTATTAATCTAAAGGCTTATGATAATAAAATATTAGATATGGCTGCAGGAAAAATCGTAGATACAGTAAAAAGACTAGGGGGATCTGTAAGTGGACCCATTCCTCTTCCTACTGAAACAGAAAAAATTACAGTACTTAGAGCAGTTCACAAATATAAGGATTCAAGAGAGCAATTTGAAAGTCGTACTCATAAAAGACTTATTGATATTAAAGAACCTAGTAAAGAAATAGTTGATGCTTTAACTCATATTGATATTCCAAGCGGAGTTAACATTGATATTAAATTATAGTTAAGAAAGGAATTTGAAAATGAAAGGAATCTTAGGACGTAAAGTTGGGATGACTCAAGTTTTTACTAAGGATGGTAAACTTGTTCCAGTTACTGTAGTTGAGGTAGAGCCTAATACAGTAATGCAAGTTAAAACAGTGGAAACTGATGGTTATAATGCTATTCAACTTGGCGTAGTAGACAAAAAAGAAAAGAATGCTAGTAAGTGTTCTGTAGGACATGCTAAAAAGGCAGGTACTACACCTAAGCGCTTCTTAAAAGAAATTAGAAATGTTGATGGTTCATATGAAGCTGGTCAAACATTAAGCGCAGATATTTTTGAAGCTGGTGAAATCGTTGATATTACTGGTACTTCAAAAGGCAAAGGTTTTGCAGGTGTTATTAAAAGACATAATCAAAATCGTGGGCCAATGGGTCATGGATCTCATTATCATAGAAGACCAGGATCTATGGGAACAATGTTACCTAAAAGAGTTTTAAAGGGTAAAAAATTACCAGGACACATGGGTAATGAAGTAGTTACTATTCAAAATTTACAAATAGTTGAAGTAAATACTTTAGATAATTATATTTTAGTAAGTGGAAATGTACCAGGAGCTAAAAATTCATTAGTTTTAATAAAATCAGCTGTTAAAAATAACGGCCGTAAAAAAGATATTGATTTAATCACCTATGAAGAAGAAACAGTTGTGGATCAAGTGACTGAAGAAGTAAATACTATAGAAAGCGAAGCTATAGAAAATGCAGAAGTTGCAGAACCTGTAGTAGAGCAAGAATAACTTATTGGAGGTATTTAAGATGGCAAAAATAGAACTTAAAAATGTTAAAGGTGAAAAGCTACGTGATATTACAATAAGCGATTCTATATGGAAAATTAAAACTAATGATGACTGCTTAAAGAAAATGATTAAATTACAAGGTTGTGCTGAAAGACAAGGAACTGCTAAAACAAAAAATAGAAGTGAAGTGTCTGGTGGTGGAAGAAAGCCTTGGAAACAAAAAGGTACAGGACGTGCAAGAGCTGGTTCAATACGTGCTCCACATTTTAGAGGTGGTGGAATAGCTTTTGGTGTTAATAATAGAGATTATACTTTCAAGATTAATAAGAAAGAAAGAACACTTGCTCTAAAGTCTGCTTTAACATATAAATTTAAAGAAAAAGAATTAATTGTTATTGATAATATAACTTTAGATAGTTTAAAAACTAGTGAAGTTAAAAATTTATTAAATACTTTTAATTTAATAGGTAAAGTATTGTTTGTAACCAAAGAAGATAATGAGAATCTTTATATGTCTTCTAGAAATCTTGGATATGCATACCATATACTTGCTGATGAAATTAATTGTTATGATCTTGTTAATGCTGATTATTTAGTTTGTGATGAGGCGGCAATTAATTTACTAGAGGAGGTTTTAAAAAATGACTAATCCAGATATTATAATTGCTCCAGTTATTACTGAAAAAAGTGCAAGTAATGCTGAGGCTGGGATCTATACTTTTAAAGTAGTTAAAACTGCTACTAAAACTCAAATTAAAAATGCTATTGAAAAATGTTTTGATGTTCATGTTGAGAAAATCAATACTCTAGTTACTAAACCTAAAGATAAAAGAGTGGGAAAATATACTGGAAAAACTAAAACTTATAAGAAAGCAATTGTTAGCCTAAAACAAGGCGAGACAATTGAATTTTAAGGAGGATTTATATGGCAATAAGAAAATATAAACCTACGACTAATGGCCGTAGAGGAATGTCTACACTTGCAAATAATGAAATCACTGTAAGTACTCCGTTAAAAAGCTTAACAGTCAAAAAAACTAAAACTGGAGGGCGTAATAACCAAGGTAAAATATCAGTTCGTCATATTGGTGGTGGAGCTAAACAAAAATATCGTTTAATTGATTTTAAAAGAAATAAATTAAATGTTCCAGGTCGTGTAGCAACAATTGAGTATGATCCAAATCGTAATGCAAACATAGCACTTATTAGTTATAAAGATGGAGAAAAAAGATATATTATTGCTCCAGCTGGTTTAGAGGTAGGAACAATAATAGAAGCAGGAGATTCTGCAGATATAAAGGTTGGTAATGCCCTTCCACTTATGGCTATTCCTGTTGGTACAGTTATTCACTGCATAGAACTTAAACCTGGTCATGGTGCAGAGCTTTGTAGAAGTGCAGGTGCTTCTGCTCAAATACTTGGCCGTGAAGGTAAATACGTTTTAGTAAGACTTCAATCAGGTGAAACAAGAAAAGTTTTGGGTACTTGTATGGCTACTATTGGTGTTGTTGGCAATGAAGATTACGAGCTTGTTAATGTTGGGAAGGCTGGTAGAAAAAGACATATGGGAGTTAAACCAACAAATCGTGGTTCTGTTATGAATCCTAATGATCACCCTCATGGTGGTGGTGAAGGTCGTGCTCCAATTGGTCGTAAGACACCAGTTACTCCTTGGGGTAAACCAGCACTTGGATATAAAACAAGAAAAAATAAAAAGGCTTCTAACAAACTTATTGTTAGTAGAAAGAAAAAGTAGGAGGGAATTATGGCAAGAAGTTTAAAAAAAGGTCCTTATGTTTTTGATAGATTACTTAAAAAAGTAGAAGATTTAAATAAGGCAAATAAAAAAGAAGTAATTAAAACTTATTCTCGTCGTTCAACAATATTCCCAGATTTTGTTGGCCACACATTTGCGGTACATAATGGTAAAGATTTTATTCCTGTTTATGTAACTGAAGATATGGTAGGTCATAAATTAGGAGAGTTTGCTGTTACTCGTAAATTCGGTGGACACGCAGGACAAAAGTAGGAGGATTATAATGGAAAGTTATGCAATACATAAAAGTGCAATGATAGCTCCAAGAAAAGCAAGAATGACTCTTGACCTTATTCGTGGGAAAGATGTTGCTAGTGCTTTAGCTATCCTTGAAGTTACTAATACTAAAGCTAGTCGTTTGATTAAAAAAGTACTTAATAGTGCAATTGCAAATGCTGTTAATAATAATGGTGCTAAAGAAGATGCTTTAGTGGTTAGTGAATGTTTTATTAATCCAGGGCCTGTTTATAAAAGAATTAAGTTTGCAAGTCGTGGTAATGTTGATAGAAGAGATAAAAGAACTAGTCATATTACTGTTAAAGTAAGTGATAATGTAAAGGAGGCAAATTAGATGGGACAAAAGGTTAGTCCAATAGGATATAGACTGGGCGTTAATAAAACTTGGGAATCTAAATGGTATGCATCTAAAAAAGATTTTGGTGATACTTTAAATAAAGATATTAAAATACGTAAATATATTACAAAAAATTTAAAAGATGCTGCTGTTGCCTCAGTAGTTATTGAAAGAAAAAATGATAAATGTGAAGTAACTATTAATACTGCAAAACCAGGTGTTATTATTGGACATGGTGGAGAAGATATAGAAAAACTACGAAAAGCTTTGTCAAAATATGTTGGTGAGGAAGTATATATTTCTATTGTTGAAGTGAAAAATCCAGATTTAATTGCTAAATTAGTTGCTGATAATATTGCTTTACAAATTGAAAATCGTGCACCATTTAGAAGTGCACAAAAAAGAGCTCTTAGAAATACTATGAAGGCTGGTGCTAAAGGAATTAAAACTTCTGTTTCAGGTCGTCTTGCTGGTGCTGAAATGGCAAGAACAGAAGGTTATACTGAAGGTACAGTACCACTTCATACCTTAAGAGCTGACATTGATTATGCTCATAGTGAAGCAGATACTACTTATGGTAAGATTGGCGTTAAAGTGTGGATCTATAAAGGTGAAATTCTTCCTGTTAAAAACATAAAGAAGGAGAGTGATACAAATGTTAATGCCAAAAAGAACTAAGTATCGTAAGCCTCATAGACTTACTTATGATGGCCATACAAAAGGTAATAAAGTTTTACATTTTGGAGATTATGGCTTAATGGCTAAAGAGGGATCTTGGGTATCTGCTCGCCAAATTGAAGCTGCTCGTATTGCAATGACACGTTATATGAAACGTGGAGGTAATGTTTATATTAATATATTTCCTCATTTAGCAATTACTAAAAAACCTCTTGAAACTCGTCAAGGTAAAGGTAAAGGTAATATTGATCAATATGTTGCAGTTGTTAAAGAGGGTAAAATAATGTTTGAGATTAGTGGTGTTTCTGAAGAGATAGCACGTGAGGCACTTCGTCTTGCATCTCATAAATTACCTATTAAAACAAAATTCGTTATAAAGGAGGATATTTAAGTGACTGCTAGTGAAATAAGAAAATTAAGTGATGAAGAAATTAAAACAAAGATATCTGAGTCAAAAAAAGAGTTATTAAATTTAAGATTTAAAAATGCAACTGGTTCACTTGATAAACCTTCTAAACTTAATGAACTAAAGAAAGATGTTGCGAGAATGTTAACAATCTTAAAAGAAAGAGAAGAAGCAGGCGGAGGTAATGAATAATGGAAAAAAGACAAGAGTTAGTTGGTAAAGTTGTAA
This sequence comes from uncultured Erysipelotrichaceae bacterium, assembly GCA_948444795.1. Classification (GTDB taxonomy): domain Bacteria; phylum Bacillota_I; class Bacilli_A; order RF39; family UBA660; genus MGBC108787. Next base: position 39,346 of record CAOJUX010000004.1, read on the forward strand.
GCGCTAAAAATAATAAAACTATTACTGTACTAGTTGAAACTTACAAAAGTCATCCATTATATGGAAAAAGAGTTAAATCTTCAAAAAAATATACAGCCCATGATGAAGAAAATAAAGCAAAGGCAGGAGATACAGTAAAAATTAGAAGTACAAGACCATTATCTAAACTTAAGAGATATGAACTTGTCGAAGTTCTAATTGATGCTGTTATCCTTTAGGAGGTATTACTATGGTACAACAAGAATCAAGGTTAAAAGTTGCTGATAATACTGGTGCAAGAGAATTACTTGTTATTCGTGTTCTTGGTGGCTCTAAGAAAAAATATGGGAACATTGGTGATATAATTGTTGGAACTGTTAAAAAAGCAATTCCTAATTCAAATTTAAAAAAAGGTAAAGTGGTTAAAGCTGTTATTGTTAGAAGCAAACAAGGTGTTAAAAGAAAAGATGGATCTTACATTAAATTTGATGATAATGCTTGTGTAATTATTAAAGATGATAAGACTCCACTTGGAACAAGAGTTTTAGGGCCTGTTGCTAGAGAGCTTAGAGAAAAAGAATTTTCAAAAATTGTTTCTTTAGCACCAGAGGTTTTATAGGAGGTTTTTATGAAAATTAAAGTTGGAGATAATGTAAAAGTTATAGCTGGAAAAGATAGAGGTAAAACTGGGAAAATAATCAAAACTCTTAGAAAAAAAGATAGAGTTATTGTTGAGGGAATCAACATAGTTAAAAAACATCAAAAACCTACACAAGCTAATGAAAATGGTGGGATTATTGAAATGGAAGCTTCTATTCATGTATCTAATGTTAAAAAGATAGATAATAAAAATGAAGAAAAAAAAGCCACTAAAAAAACAGAAAAGAAAGATAAATAGGTGAGGCATATGAGTACTTTAAATGAATTATATACTAAGGAAATTGTTCCCTTATTAATTAAAGAATATAATTATTCTACACCAATGCAAGTTCCTAAATTAGATAAAATTGTTATTAATATGGGCGTTGGAGAAGGAGCTTCAGATGATAAATTTATTGAAGCTGCTTTAAAAGATTTAGAAACTATAACTGGGCAAAAACCAGTTGTAACAAAAGCTCGTAAATCTATTGCGGGATTTAAATTAAGAGAAGGGCAAACTATTGGTGTTAAAGTAACACTTCGTCGTGAAAATATGTATGATTTTATGGAAAAACTTATTAAAGTTGCTCTTCCTCGTGTTAGAGATTTTAGAGGAATCTCAAATCATTCTTTTGATGGCCATGGAAATTATACACTTGGTATCAAAGAACAATTAATATTTCCAGAAATTGAATATGATAATGTACTTAAAATAAGAGGTATGGATATCGTGTTTGTAACAACAGCAAAAACTAATAAAGAAGCAGAAAGTCTATTAAAAGGCTTTGGAATGCCTTTTAGAAATTAAGGAGTGAATTTATGGCAAAAACAAGCTTAAAAGTTAAACAACAAAGAACACCAAAATTTAGTGTTCGCGCATATACTCGTTGTGAAAGATGCGGAAGACCTCATGGTGTTTTACGTAAATACAAATTATGTCGTATATGTTTTAGAGAACTCGCAAATAAGGGACAAATTCCTGGTGTTAAGAAATCTAGTTGGTAAGAAAGGAGGAATTTTAAGATGATACAAGATAAAATAGCAGATATGCTTACTAGAATGCGTAATGCAATTCAATTGAAATATGATACTGTTGAAGTTGTTGGGACTAAAATGACTTTAGGTATAGCAGATATTCTTAAAAGAGAAGGTTATATTGCTGAATATAAATATGAGAAAAATATAAAAGGTGATAAATTAACTTTAACTTTAAAATATGGCGAAAGACGTGAAAGAGTTATTACTGGTCTTAAAAGAATTAGTAAATCTGGTCTTCGTGTTTATGCTAAGGCCGATGAAATTCCTCGTGTTTTAAATGGACTTGGAATCGCAATAATTTCTACTAGTAAGGGTTTAATGACTGATAAAGAAGCTAGAAAAGAAGGACTAGGAGGCGAAGTACTTGCCTATATTTGGTAAGGAAAAATTATGAGTAGAATAGGTAATAGAAAACTTATAATACCTGATGGTGTTAATGTAGAAGTCAAAGATAATACAGTTATAGTTAAAAGTTCTAAGGGTGAGTTATCACTTGTATTATCAGATTTAATTTTAGTGGAAGTTAAAGATAATTCAGTTGTCACTTTACAAAAATGCGAGTCAAGAGAAGCAAATATAATGCAAGGAACAATAAATTCTCTAATAAATAATATGATAATAGGTGTTTCTAAAGGCTTTTCAAAGGGATTAGAAGCAGTTGGTGTTGGTTATAAATTTAATGTTCAAGGAAATAAAATAGTTGTAAATGCTGGATATTCTCATCCAGTGGATGTAATAATTCCAGAAGGAATAAAAGCAGAACTTGTTAACAATACTGAAATAACTATAAGTGGTATTGATAAACAAAAAGTAACTGAATTTGCGGCTAATATTCGTAAAATAAGAGAACCTGAGCCTTATAAAGGTAAAGGTATTCGTTATAAAGATGAATATGTACGTCACAAAGAAGGAAAGAAAGCGGCTTAATGGAGGTAAGAGATTATGATAAAAAAAGAATCAAGTAATGATATGCGTATAAGAAGACATAAACGTATAAGGAAGACATTAAGCGGAACACAAGAGTGTCCTAGATTAAATGTATTTAGATCTAATAATGGAATTTATGTTCAAGTGATTGATGATGTATCTAAAGTTACTTTAGCCTCATCAAGTAGTTTATCTTTAAAACTTAAAAATGGTGGTAATATTGATGCTGCTAAAAAAGTTGGAGAAGATATTGCAAAAAAATGTAAGAAATTAAAAATTAATAAGATAGTTTTTGATAGAGGCGGTTGCCTTTATCATGGTAGAGTAAAAGCTTTAGCAGAAGCTGCTCGTGAAAACGGATTAGAATTTTAGGAGGACCATTTATGCAAAATGAAGATAATAAAATAAAAAACACAAAATTTAAAAGAGATAATAGAAATAAAGATTCTAGAAAGAAACTTTTAGAAGAAAAAGTTATCTATATTGGTCGTGTAACTAAAGTTACTAAAGGTGGAAGACATTTTAGATTTTCTGCAACTGTAGTTGTTGGAAATAGAAAAGGTTTAGTAGGTATTGGGACTGGTAAAGCAAATGAAGTTCCAACTGCTATAGCTAAAGCTAGTATGATGGCTAATAAAAATGTTACAAAAGTTGCAATAATTGATTCTAGAACTATTCCTCATGAAGCTACTGGTAAAGTAGGAAGAGCGAATGTTTTAATTAAACCTGCAGTAAAAGGTACAGGTGTTATAGCTGGAGGTGCTGCACGTAGTGTACTTGAACTTGCTGGCATTAAAGATGTAATTTCTAAATCATTAGGTTCTAATACTAAAATAAATGTTGCTAAAGCTACTTTAGAAGCATTAAAAAGTGAACGTACACCAGCTAAGATTGCTGCTCTTCGAGGAAAGAAAGTAGAGGAGTTATAATATGAAATTAGAAAGTTTACCAAAATCAAAAGAAACAAAATCTAAAAAAATAATTGGTCGTGGTCCTGGAAGTGGTATGGGTAAAACTTCTACTCATGGTGAGAAAGGACAAAGATCTAGAAGTGGAGTAAGTATTTCCGCTTGGTTTCAAGGTGGTCAATCACCTTTATATAGAAGGTTACCAAAAAGAGGTTTTAAAAATACAAGATTTGAGACTAAGTATGCTTGTATAAACTTGGAAGATTTAAATACTTATTTTAAAGATGGTGATGTTGTTACACCAGAAATATTAAAAGAAAGAGGAATCATCAAAAAACAACTAAGTGGTATCAAAGTTCTAGCAAAAGGAACTCTTGAGAAGAAATTAACTGTTAAAGCTAATAGATTCTCAATTAAAGCAATTGAAGCAATTGAAGCTGCTGGTGGTAAAACTGAGGTGATTTAGATGTTTCGTCTTATAGCAAAGCTATTTGCATCTGATGCTAAAGATTTAAGAAAAAGGATTTATTTTACTCTTTTTGCTTTAGGAATATTTTGCTTAGGATCTGGTATAACCATTCCTTGGGCAAGTACTGTTTATGAAGAATTAGGTTTTTTAGAAATATTTAACCTGATGAGTGGTGGAGGACTTAAAAGTTTTTCAATATTTGCTTTGGGTGTCAGTCCTTATATTACTGCCTCTATAATTACTCAGTTGTTACAAATGGATATTATTCCTTACTTTAAAGAATTAAAGGAACAAGGATATGTTGGAAGACAAAAAATTCAGAAAATAAATAGATATTTAGCAGTTATCTTTGCTTTTGTTCAAGCTTATGTAATATCAATATTCTATTTAAATTCAAATGATGTTATGGTAATGCTTAAAACTTCTCTTGTTATGACTGCTGGTACATCATTTCTACTTTGGCTTGGAGATCAAATTACAAAAAAAGGTATAGGCAATGGTACATCACTTTTAATTATGGCTGGTATTATAGAAAGTATGCCTAGTATATTTACTGGTGCATTTAGTGCTTTTATTACCGCAGGTACTTATAACTTACCAGTTGGTATTTCCTTATTTGCCCTATTTATAATAATTTATTTAGTGGTTTTAATTGGTATTGTTTGGATTACTTTAGCAGAAAGAAGAATTCCTATTCAATATGCTAATCATACAACAAGTTCTTATAATTCTAAACAATCTTATTTACCAATAAAAATAAATAGTGCTAATGTAATACCTGTAATATTTGCATCAATTGTGCTTACAATACCTTCAACGATAGCTGGATTATTAAAAGCAGAAACTGCTACTAATTTTATTAATAAATATATAGTATATACTACTCCAACTGGATTTATTCTTTATATAGTATTAATTATGTTTTTTGGATATGTTTATACTTATATGATGATGAATCCGGAGGAAATGAGTAAAGACTTAAATAAACGTGGAGGATATATTCCAGGGGTAAGACCTGGAGAAGATACTTCAAAATACATTAGTTCTTCTCTTGGTAAATTAACTATCGTGGGGTCAATATTTTTAGTAATATTATCAGGTCTTCCTATTTTGATGGGTAATATTTCTAGTTTGCCTAGTTCTGTAACTATTGGAGGTACAGGTATATTAATTGTAGTTGGAGTTGCTATTGAAACTTATAAACAAATTGAAAGTGGGCTTGTATCACGTCGTTATAAGAATAGGAGACACTCAAGATAAAAAGTATAATTTTTATCGCTCCTCCTGCTGCTGGCAAGGGAACAATTAGTAAAGCTCTTGTAGATAAATATAACTATTATTATTTATCAACAGGGGATTTATTAAGAGAAAAAGCAAAGGAAGATGATGATCTAAATCTTAAAATGAAAAATGGAGATTTAATAAGTGATGATATTATATTTGAACTTATTGATGAGGCGATAATAAAAATAAAAGATAAACCTTTTATTTTGGATGGAGTACCTAGAAATATAATTCAAGCTAAATATTTGAATAATTTACTGACTAATGATAAAGTTGATAACTATATAGTTATCAACTTAGAAATAAGTAGAGATATTTTAGAAAAAAGAATGTCTGGAAGAAGATTATGTAAATGTGGAGAATCTTATAATATATATTTTTCTGAATTTAAACCAATAAAGGAAAATGTATGTAATAAATGTGGTAAAGTTTTAGTGAAAAGAAATGATGATGATATTGTTATTTTTAATAAAAGATATGATGATTATCTTTATAAAACTATACCAGTACTTGAGTATTATGATAATACTGGAAAATTATTTAAAATAGATGCAAATAGATCGAATAAAGATATATTATATGATATTAAAAGTATTATAGAAGGGTAATAAAGATGGTAAGTATTAAAAGTGAAAGAGAAATAGAGCTAATGAAATATGCTGGGCATATAAATTATCTTGTTCATGAAGAAATTAAGAAAAATATAAAGCCTGGTGTTAAAACTGAATATCTTGATAAAATAGCTTATGATTTTATTACAAAACATGATTGTGTTCCTTCACAACTTGGGTACGAAGGTTATCCTAAAAGCATTTGTGTATCTATTAACGACGAGGTAGTACATGGCATTCCAGGAAAAAGAAAAATTAAAGAAGGAGATGTAGTCTCTATTGATTTATGTGTAGGGTACAAAGGCTACCATACAGATTCAGCAAGAACATATATAGTTGGATTTCAAACTCGTGAAATACAGGATTTAGTAAAAAATACTGAAAAAAGTTTATATGAGGGCTTGAGTAAAATTAAAGCTGGTGTTAAAATAGGAGACGTTAGCAATGCAATTTGCGAATATGCCCATGAGCACGGACTTAGTGTCGTAGAAGAGCTTGTAGGTCATGGAGTTGGAACTGATATTCATGAAGATCCAGATGTTCCTAATTTTGGTGAAAAAGGAAGTGGTATTACTTTAAAAAAAGGTATGACTATTGCTGTTGAACCAATGCTTAATTTAGGTTCTAAAGAAGTTTGTATGCTTGATGGAGATGACTGGACAATAGTAACAGAAGATTCTTTATGTTCTGCTCACTTTGAACATACAGTTTTAGTGACAGAAGATGGATATGAAATATTAACAGGAGAATAAAATATGGCGAAAAAAAACTTAAAAAATAAAAATAATACATCAGTAAATAATGTTAAAAAAGAAAAAACTGATAAGATTGAAGTTGAAGGTAAAGTAGTAGAAGTTCTAAAAGGCGGAACTTATATTGTTGAATTACCCAATGGATTTACTGTAGAAGCCTACGTTTCTGGTAAAATGCGTGTTCATATGATACGTATTTTACCAGGTGATACAGTAACTATTGAACTTTCGCCTTACGATTTAACACGTGGGCGTATTGTATGGAATAAGAGATAATGGAGGTAAATTTATGAAAGTAAGAGCATCTGTGAAACCAATATGCAATAAATGTAAGAAAATAAAAAGAAAAGGCAAAAATATGATTATTTGTGAAAATCCAAAGCACAAACAAACACAAGGGAAATAGGAGGTATTTATGGCAAGAATTAAAAATATTGAATTACCAAACGAAAAACACGTTTGTATTGGGCTAACAGCTATCTATGGTATTGGTAGAAGTTTAGCTTTAACTATTTGTGAGGCTGCAAATGTTGATAAAACCAAAAAGATTAAAGATTTAACTGATGATGAAATTGCTAAATTACGTAAAGAAATCGATAATTATGATGTTGAAGGTGATTTACGTCGTGATAAGCAAATGTCAATTAAAAATAAGATGGAAATTAATTGTTATCAAGGTATCAGACATAAAAAAGGGTTACCTGTAAGAGGACAAAGAACAAGTAGAAATGCTCGTACTCGTAAGGGTAAAGGTAAGACTGTAGCAAATAAGAAAAAAGTAGGTAAATAGGAGGTAAATAATGGCATATAACAGAAGAAAAAGAAAAGTTAAGAAAAATATTCCTGAAGGTATTGCAAAGATTCATTCAACTTATAATAATACAATTGTAACAATTACTGATAAAGATGGTAATGTAATAAGTTGGGCATCAGCTGGTACTATAGGATATAAAGGAAGTAAGAAAAAAACTCCATATGCTGCTGGAATGAGTGCAGAGGCTGCTGCAAAAGCTGCAATTGATTCTGGAGTTAAAAAAGTTGAGGTTCACGTTAAAGGTCTTGGACAAGGAAGAGAAAATGCTATTCGTTCATTACAAGGAGCTGGTCTTGAGATTACTAGCATTATTGATGAAACTCCAATACCACATAATGGATGTCGTCCACCAAAACGTCCTAGAAATTAATGAATGAAAGGAAGAATTAAATATGATAAAATTTGACAAACCAGAATATAAAATAACAGAAGCTCAAGAAGATTCACATTATGCTAAATTTGAATTAGAACCTTTAGAAAGAGGTTTTGGTACTACTATTGGTACTGCTCTTAGAAGAGTTATGCTTGAATATATTCCAGGTACTGCAATTACTAGTTTTAAGATGGCTGGTGTTTTGCATGAATTTCAAAAAATTGAAGGTGTTTATGAAGATGTTGTTAGTATTATTTTAGCACTTAAAAGTGTTGTCTTAAAGAATCATGTTGATGAAGATAAAATTATTACACTAAAAAAGGATACTCCAGGTCCTGTTTATGCTGGAGATATTGTCTGTGATGCTGATCTAGAAATTATTAATAAAGATTTAGTTATTTGTAACCTTGTAGAAGGCGGAAAAATTGATATGGAAATGACAGTATCTAATGGTAAAGGTTATGTTGACTCTAAAGAAAATCAAGCTAAACTTGAAAATAAAAAAGCGGGAGTTATTGCTATTGATTCATTATATAGTCCTGTTGAAAAAGTAGCATTTGAAGTAGAAAATGCTCGTGTAGGACATAATGAAAATTATGATAAGTTAATTATGGAAATTAACACAAATGGAAGTGTTACTCCCGAGGAATGTATGGCTCTTGCGGCTAAAATATTAATTGAGCATTTTAATATAATTGCTGATTTAAATTCAATTAGTGATATTACTGGTCTAATGGCTGAGAAAAAAGTAGATACTATAACAAAAACTTTAGAAACTCCAATTGAAGAAATTGAGTTTTCAGTTAGAGCTTATAACTGTTTAAAAAGAGCTGGGATTCATACAGTTCAAGATTTAATTTCTAAAAGAGAAGTAGAAGTAACAAAAATACGTAATCTTGGAAAGAAATCATTAAAAGAAGTTTTAGACAAAGTAGTAGAAATGGGACTTAAGTTCCGTGATTAAGGAGGTAAAGTAATGGCATATAGAAAATTAGGTAGAGAAACTAGACAAAGACACAGTGTGTTTGCGGGTCTTACTGTTGATGTAATAATGAATGAAGGAATTGTTACAACAGAAGCAAAAGCTAAGGAAGTAAGAAAATTTGTTGATAGACTTATTACTTATGGAAAACGCGGTACTTTAGTTTCTAGAAGAAAAGCACTTGCATTTGTTTATAATAATAAAGAATGCGTAGATAAAGTATTTAATGAACTTGCTAAAAGATATGAAACTAGAAATGGTGGATATACTAGAATTATTAAATTAAAAGAAAGAGTAGGAGACGATGCTTTACAAGTTAGAATTGAACTTGTATAAGTAGATTTTCTACTTTTTTTGTTATATACAGTAAATTAAAATTGATGTAGAAATTCTATTATTACTAATTGAATTATGAATAATAGTAGTATATAATAAGAATATAGAAAATAGGAGGAGAAATAAAAATGAAAAGATATGAAAAAAATAAAAAGCTAAAATACACCCTCCTAAGCTTAGCCCTAGTAGTACTGCTGGGGGGGGGGTATTTTAGTATATAGAAGTTTTGCCTTGTTTGAGACAAGTAAAACCTTTAATATACTAGAAGGAAAAGTACCCAATTTTACTAAAGGAGATATAACTCTAGCAGTACTTGTAGATGGAGAAAAAAAAGAAGAATTTCCAGATAAGAATGGATATAAATATGTAGGATATGAGTGTAATAATGATGCCAAAATAACATGGAATAATGAAACATGGAGAGCATTAATAGATACTAATAAACCTACAATATGTACAATAAAGTTTGAAACAAAGAAAGATTATTTTGATTATGGAGATGGTTCTTTAAACATTATAGCTAGATTTGGTACATTTCAAAATAATGATTGTGTTAATATAACTGGTGAAGGCGGTTATATTAACAATTTAGCATTATATGATACTACTCTTGAAAAAGAATTAGAAATAGATGATTTTATTACCTACCATCTTTATACAGGCAATTATAAAAGGATAGAATTAAATGGGGATAGATTAAATTTAACTTATTCAGAAAATACTATTATTGCGCCTTATGGAATATCTGAAATTGAAACATTAGATACAGTTATTGGAAATGATGAATCAATTATTAATATTCGTTTTGCTTTAGGTAATTATGGAAATGTTAATATTGGAGATTTTAATTTATTTTTGGATGATAATTATTATACATTAAAAGAAGCAGTAGAAAGTGAAAAAATAAAACCTATTGTAATTATGAATTCTGGAGATAATAAAACTAATTTCCTTATTGATAATCCAGTAAATATATATAATGGTGGAAATGTGAGAGGTTATTATCCTTATATGATTATATATTTTATGCTTAATAAAGATGTTAACTTTAAGAAAATTAAATTTACGAATAACGGAAGAGATATAGTTAAAGGTTATGGAGATGTATCTATTACGAAGATAAATAATAAAATATTTTATTTAAAATAATTATTTGTAGAAAGTTAAGTTTTTTAGTTTAATATAATTTTATATATTTTAGATTTTACATAAGATATATTGTGATGATATTATGAAATATATTAAAGAACAAATTGAGTTAATTAGAAAAAAAGATCCTGCTATCAAAAGTAATTTAGAAGTTTTATTATATCCTAGTTTTAGAGTATTAATATACTATAAGATAGCTCATTTTTTATATTTAAGAAAGCATTATTATTTAGCAAGATTATTATCAGAAAAAGCCAAAAGGAAAACAGGAATTGAAATTCATCCAGGAGCTATAATTGGTAAGAATTTGTTTATTGATCATGGATAGGAGTAGTTATTGGACAGACTACAATAATTGGAGATAATGTTACTCTTTATCATGGTGTTACTTTAGGTGGAGTAAGTAGTGAAAATGGTAAAAGACATCCTACTTTAATGAATAATGTTATTGTTGGTGCTCATGCTCAAATACTTGGTAATATAATAATAGGAAAAAACGCTAAAATAGGGGCAAATACAACAGTTTTAAACTCTGTTCCAGAAAATACTACAGTTATTGGAGAAAAGGGCCATATAGTGGTTAAAAATGTTTGATTTGACTATATTTTAAAAAATGTTAAAATAATCTTAAAGAAGGTGTATTTATGAGCGCAGTTTATGATAATGTATTATTATATAAAAAAAAATATGGAGGAATTTCTTGGAGGATAAAAAAACATAGTAATGTTGTTGAAAAACATTTAAATCCCGGAGAAGAGGTTATTTATGCTTTTTCAGGGCAACTTAATGATAACCCTCTTAATATTTTTTGCTCTGCAATTATTGTGCTTACAAATAAAAGAATATTAATTGGACAAAAAAATATATTATTTGGATATACTCTTAACTCTATTACTCCAGATTTATTTAATGATATGCAAATTAATGAAGGATTAGTATTTGGTAAAATAACTATTGATACAGTAAAAGAAGAAGTAATAGTCTCTAATCTTTCTAAAAAGAGCTTGCCAGAAATTGAGACTAATATTTCAGAGTTTATGATGAGGGAAAAACAAAAATATGCGAAAATCCAAAATCAAGAAAATTAATTTATTTATTTTTCTTATATTTATTATTTTAATAATTATTATTAAAATACCTAAAAATTATCAAATTAAATACAGTTTAAATGATATTATAATTGAAGAAAAATATAATAAAAATAATAAATTATATACTATTTCTTTCATAAAAGATAATATTTCTTATCCCATAAGTTTTAAAGGTAAATATAAACATAAAAGAATTATAAATGAAGTTAATTTTGATGATACTTGTATTATTCCTAGTAGTAAATATTTTAAAATTAATCCTGTTTGTTATAAAGATAATATGTTAGTAAGTCATTATTTAGTTGATGATAGTAAATATAAAAATGTTATTGATGTTAATATATCTTATAATAAGATTAATATAAATTATTTAAATGATAAGAGATATTTAATATTTAATTATAAAGGGTTTTATTCTATTAAAGATAAGAATAAAGATATTAAATTATTTAATGAAGATGTTTATAATTTAAATTTGGTTTATAAAATTAAAGATAATTTAGTAATTGCAAATTATGATAATAAATATAACATAGATAAGTTTTATGTTATAAATAAAAAAGATAAAGTGAAAACTTTCAAAGTTAAGTATGATATTTCTTTTGATTCTTATTTTTTAGGGGCTTATAAAAATAATTTATATTTATTTGATAAGAAAAATAAAAAAGAGTATGTTATTAATATAAGTAAACTTAAGATAGTAGATATTACTAAAAATGGACAAGGTAAGATTTTAGAAGATGGTAAATTTGTTTCAGTAGGTGTTAATAAAATTGCAAACAATAATTATAGTTTTTCTGATTCTAAAAGTTTTAATTATGTTATAGAAGACGAGAGGTTATATAAAATTATAGATGAATATAAAATTTTAGTAACAGATAAGAATGTTAAAGATATAGTTAGTATTGATAATGATACAGTTTATTACTTAGTGAATGATTCATTATATTGTTATAATGATAATTTAGGTGAAATATTATTAATGAGTTATTTTGAATGGAATTTTAATTATAAAAATATGATATTTATATTCTAAAATTAATAATAAAAAAAATAAATAGCTAAAATATTTAGTTATTTTTTTTCTATATTTTCTAAAGCATATTCACAAGCTTGTATAACAAATTTTGAAAAGGTAACATTTTTTCCAACAATTTGTTTTTCGATTTCCTTTATTAAAGGAATAGGGAACCTTATAGTTTTATTTTCTGTTTCTATCTTGTCTTCTTTTATTTTAAAAGTCATTTAATGTTCCTCCTTTGTTCATTGTATTACAAAAAACATCTGTTGTATGCATTGCGATATGTATTGCAAAAAGCATTTTTATATGTTAAAATTAAATCTATAAAAAAGATTGGATAGTGTAGGTTAAATGAAAAAATATAAAAAAAATAAAAAAAGAAATAGTATAATAATTATAAGTGTAGTAATAGTAGTAGGAATAGTCTCTATAGTACATCAAAGAGTTTTTATGTATTAAAAGGAAAAGTACCAAACTTTACCAAAGGAGATATAACTTTAGCATTTTTAGTAGATGGAGTAAAACAAGATAGTTTTCCTAATAAAAATGGTCATAAATATGTAGATTATGATTGTACAAATAAAGAAGCTATTTTAGAATGGGATTCTATAAACTGGAAAGTTAAATTAGAATCAGCAGAACCCACAATATGTATATTAAAGTTTATAACATTAACAAATCTTGATTTAAATGGAAGTGAACCAGTAGTAAAAGATGGTTTAATACCAGTAGTTATAGCAAATGATGGAACAGTTACTAAAACAGAAGAGAATAATAGTAATTGGTATGATTATAATGATAGTATTTGGGCTAATGCAGTAATACTAAATGGAGCAGATACATATAGTGTCGGATCAACCATACCAGAAGAAGCAATAAACGCATACTTTGTGTGGATACCAAAATATAGATATAAGTTATTTAATGTCGAAGGTAATCAAGTGCCAGAACAAGAAATAGAGATAGAAATAGGAGATTACAATACAGTAGATTCAGAAACAGAGTGTGTAGCCACTAATAATATAAGTGGGATATATGATACTTCAGGAGGATCTTATGAATATGTAATAGGAAATTACAATAATATTACTGGTCAATCTGGATTAAATATATTAAGTATCCCAGCAAGATATAAAGATATATATACAGGAACAAGTGCGATTACAAATAAAATACTAGGAGATGCAACTAGTGAAACATATTATTGGTATTCCGATTTTTATGATATAGCTTTTTTAAATGAGTATCCGTGGTATGCTCGCAATCGGAGAAGCTATAGTAGTGAAGGGAGTGGCTTATTTCACATTGATGATATGGCTGGCAACGCAGACAATGATCTTAGTATGCGTCTAATTTTATCTTTAATAGCATAGATTTACTACTGCTTGTTTAGAATTTAAGAAAGCAAAAATATAATTAAAAAATAAATATAATAAACTATTAACACAATTTTTAAAAATACATAATTTATTACTAGGAGTGATGTTATGTTTGATAAATATTCATTAAAAGAGGGAGAAGATTTAAAAACTATTGCTGAAAAATTTGAAACAGAAGTTACTTTCTTAAAAGATATTAATAATATATATTTTGATGATCAAGTCCGTGCTGGAATGGATATAATAGTTCCTAAAAATAGTAAAAGTTATTTTAATTATTATGTAATTGAAAAGGGAGATAGTTTATATGCAATAGCAAGAAAATATAATATAAATCCAGAATTGCTTGCGAGTATGAATGGGCTTGATATGGATGAATACATTTATCCTAATCAAGAAATAATTATTCCTAAAGCTGATTATAGTTATTATATAACTAAAGATGGAGATACTATTGATACAGTAGCTACTATGTTTAAACAAAATAAGGATGATTTACTTAAAATGAATCCTACAATTTATCTCTTAGCAGGACAAATAATGGTTAAGAAAAAAATAATTTAAATATGGACTTTGCTTCATATTTTTTTTGTGATAAAATTACTTCATAGAAGGGAATGATTTAGATTGATACTGAAAAAGCCATATGCTTTTCTAATTAAACATTTTAGAATTATTCATTTATTACTTTTGATACCTATTTGGTATTTGATTTCTAAAACTTTTCCTATTGTAAAATTTTTTAGAGATTTTGTTGCTAATAACTATTCTACTAATATTGTGAATATTTCTGGTACTTATATTAATTTTTTTATGTATATTGCTGTTATTATAATATTAATATCAATAATAGCAATATATTATTTAATGCGTCAAAAAGAAAAATCGACAAAATTATATTTTTTTGCTTTAATTTATTATATAATTATTTTTATTTTAATTGGAGTAACTCATAGCATTTTAGGGGGAATGGAAAGGGATGTTATATCTGCTCAAACAGCTAGAGCTTACCGAGATGTTGCAGCAGTTATAGTTCTTCCTCAATATTTCTTTTTACTCTATTTTTTAATTAGAGGAATAGGTTTTGATATTAAAAAATTTGATTTTGCAAATGATTTAAAAGATTTGGAAATTACTGATATTGATAATGAAGAATTTGAATTTAATATTGATGTTAAGGCTTATAAATGGGGAAGAAATTTAAGACGTTTTATCAGAGAATTTGTTTATTATTATAAAGAAAATACTTTTGTTTTTTCTTGTATTATAGTTATAGGTATCATATTTTTGGGAACACTTGTTTATTTAAATTTTGGTGTTTATAATAAGACATATCATAGAAAAGATAAAATGGTTCATAATTATTTTAATATTAAAATTGAAAATAGTTATTTAACTAATCTATCGCATAGTGGGAGAGTAATTAAAGAAGGAAAGTATTATTTAGTTTTGCAGCTTAAAATTGATAATAAAACTCAGAATGGATATACATTAGATTATAATAATTTTAGATTGATTATTAATAACAAAAATATTTATCCTACTTTAGATAGAGGAGAATATTTCGTTGATTTAGGAAAACCTTATAATAAAGAGAAAATAAAAAAAGAGTCGAGTAATACCTATATACTTGCTTATGAGCTTTCTGAAAAAGAAATATCTAATAATTATACAATTAAGATATTAGAAGATATTTCTTATGGAATAGGTTCGATTAGTTCGAATTATAAAATTATTAAATTAAATCCCACTAAAACTATAGATAAAGTTGATGTTATAAACACTTATAATTTAAATAAGACTGTAATAATGAAAGATAGTAATTTGGGTTATACTACTTTTCAAGTAAATAAATATAATATAACTAATAATTATATTTATGATTATGAGCAATGTAATAACGGTAAATGTCAAACTTTAAAAGATATAGTTGGGGTCAATGTAGCTGGTACTATTGAAAAAACGACTTTATTAGTGCTTGATATTAATTATAATTTGGATAAAACAACTAATTATGGAAATAATGTTAAAGCTGATAATTTATTTTTTAATAATTTTATTTCTGTAGAATATACAAAAAATAGTGTAACTAAAGAAAGTACAGTAAAAAATAGAACAACAGATAAAATGGAAAATAGGCTTATTTTTGAAACTACTGATGAAATTAAAGATGCAGATAATATAAATTTATTATTAACTGTTAGAAATAAAAGATATAAAATAGTTTTAAAATAGTAATTTTTTTATAATAATATTAAACTTATGTTAAATTTTGTTAAATTTTATTAAAATATCATTGCATAATTTTGAAATATTTGATAATCTTTTATTATAGAGGAGGAAAAAAAGTATGGAGAAGAAAAATACTATTTTATTGACAGTAATTGCAATAGCAACTTTATTAGTAGCCGTAGTGGGAGCTACATTTGCATATTTTACTGCGAGTGTATCAACAGATCCAGCTACAAAAGATAAAAATAATGTTTCATTTACTTCTGCAGCTTTAACAAGTGCGGTAATGGAATATGGTAATACTGTTCCAACTGGTACTGATCCAGTTTATCCAGGATATAAAGCTGTTAAAACATTAACTATTAAAAAAACTTGTACTGATACTAATGGCTGTCAAGATATAAAATCTAAAATTGTTGTAACTTCAGCATTAAATGGTAATACTGATATAACTTGGAAGTTATATAAAGTAGATTCTGCATCTGCTATTACTTGTACAACTGATCCTAAAGATGAAAGAGGAGCAGACGGTATTGTTAAATATTGGGATAATGGTTCTTGTACAGGAATACCTACAGATTCATCTGCTGTAGTATTATCAAGCGATGATACTCATACTGGTAATGAATATACTTATTCAGTTCCAACTACAGCAACAATTTCAAATGGTGAAACTTTAAGTTACTATGCTTTAGTTGTAGATTATGCTAATGATCCAGATGCAGCGCAAACTGGTCAAGGACAAACATTTAGCGTATCTATAGATTATCAAGCTGAAGATAGTACTGTAGCTCAACCTTAATATTAATTAGTGTATTGTTTAAAAAAGTCTATTTGTATTAATAGACTTTTTTAGTGTTTATGAGTATAATTGAATAGTGATGGATATGAAGTTAGAAGATTTAAATATTGAATATGATAAATTGCAAAAAAAATATGGGGCGGCTGAATTAAATTCTATATATAATGGGGGATGTTCTGTAAATCCCGATATTTGTTTTGTATTTATGAATCCGACAGGAAGAAATATTGCTTCAAATATGGATTGGAAAGGTATTAGATCGCCTTGGATTGGCACAAAAAATATTTGGGATTTATTTTATTCGTTAGATGAAAGTATATATAATAAAATAAAAAAGATAAAAGGGAGTGAATGGACAGAAGAGTTTGCCAAAAAAGTTTATGAAGATGTTACGAAACATAAATACTTTATAACTAATCTTGGTAAATGTACTCAAATTGATGCTAGAGAGCTTTCTGATGATGTTTATAAAAAGTATTTGCATTTACTTGAAAAAGAATTTGAAATTATTAACCCTAAAGTTATAGTTTTATTTGGAAATCAAGTTAGTTCTATTGTTTTAGATGAAAGGATATCTGTTTCAAAGGTACGAAAAAAATTATTTCAGAAGAAAATTAATAGTAAATTATATAATTTTTATTCTGTTTTTTATCCAGTTGGTAACGGAAAATTTAATATTAATAAATCGATTGAGGATATAAAATATATTATAGAGGAATTAAAAACAAAAATATAGAGCCTATATTTTTGTTTTTTAATTCATTAACTATTTCTTATATTATTTTAATTAATCCTACTTTATTAATTGTGTTTCGTGAAAGATTAAAAGATGAAAATTGAAATAAAAATAAAATAATAGTTGATTTTTACTATACAAATGCAATGTTTTATCATATAATCTCTAAAAGAATAATTAATAAGGCAAGCAAAGGGACTTAGACAATCTGTTTATAAAATTGATGAGTCTATGCATGATAAAATGCCAAAAAATGGAGAAAAATGTAAAAGATATTCTTTTGAATGGCTGTTACAAAGAAGGAATAAAAACAAAAATTTATAATGTAATGATTAAAAAAGATGTCCATCTAAATCACATGGATTATATGGGAACAGAAAAATTCAAAAATTTATATTCTGAAAGATACAAAAATTGAAGCTAAGCCAGAATTTCAAATGTCTGGGGAAAACTTAGCATTACAATACAAGGGGTAACTATGCTCTTTTGATCACTTTTTCAGCAGTTTCGTAATAGTCTTTTCTTTTTATAAAACGATAGTGAAATAAAAAGGCAACAATATTACGTTAGTTTGTAATATGTTGCTTATGAAATTTTAAAAGATGTTTATCCCTTTTTACATATCGTTGTTTGTTATTATTTAGTCGCCTAGAATTAGGTTTTAACCAAGCCATTAGTTATAACGTTTCTTTTGGCTTGACTCTGTTTTTAGTCTCTTGTAGAAATTGTAATTTTAGAAATATTTTTCTATGCTTTTGTATTTAATAGATTATATTTTATTCTAATTACTCTTTTATTTTAAGCTAATTTTTTTATAAGAATACTTACATGATCTGCATCGGCAGTTGATTTATTATAAAAACCCAAAGATACACATAAATCAAGTGTTTGTTCAAAATTAAAAACCTCTGTTGATGAAAAATAAGTATATTTATTTTCACCTAATAATTCAATATCTATATCTGGAAGAGTAGTAGCTTCATTAGGCGCTATAGCCATTAAAAGAAGAACAGCTTGACCAGAAGCATCTGGCTTTTTTAAATAGCCAGAATAAGTGATTTCGTATAATCCAGGCGTTACTTGAACCATTTGGTCTTTAATTATAAAATTCGAAGAATTAGTAGGATAATTTTGTTATTTGCAACACTTAAGTCCCCTCGAGTATTATTTTTTCTTGCATAACTTATAAAACATATATTGGGTTCTATTCCTGGATCAGTAGGGCCTGTTGGCCCAATGGCCCCACTGGGAATAACAAAATCTAAAACATATTCATCTGATTTATCAACCATTTAAAACCTCCTATTCTTTTAATCTATTTATATATAATGACACAATATTTAAATTAAACTAGTATCTTTACTTATTTTTTAGTTACAAATTACTATTTTTGCATCACTTTGATTTAGGTGTTTTAATAGTAGATAAAAAAAAGAATTATAAAATTATAGATTTTCTATAACAAATGGCTAATGCTAAATACTTGGTATATTTCTTCAATATTAAATACTACTTTCAATTATATAAGTTAACGACATTTCTTTTAGGAATATATATTTAATCTGTCACAAATTTGTTAAAGAAATTAAAAATAAAAGATACTTTTTTATCTTTATTACATACTTATTATATCATATTTTTTTATAAAATTAAAGACTTGTGTTTAATATTGTAATGTGTAAAATGTTATATTGAGGTGACTGTGTGAAAGAGTTTAAAAAAAATATTAAATTTGTATGGAGATATTCAAAAAGTGAGAAAAAAAGGATAATTATATATTTTATTCTTAGTTTATTTAATATTGTTACAAGTATAGTTTATCCTTTTATTTCAGCAAAGATTATAGTTAATTTAACTGGCAATAATATTGAACAATTTATATATATGGGAGGTATATTATTATCAGCATATTTAATTGGGGATACAGTAAGTTATTTTAAAAGTAAATTGTATGAAAAAATATTTAGGCAAATATATATAAATATTCAATCAAATTTAGGAGCAGAAATATTACAATTAAATAATAAAACATTGGAAGAAAATGGATCAGGTATGTTTATTCAAAGGTTAGTGGGGGATACAAGAAATATATCTTCAATATTTACAGATTTAAATAAATATATAAATGGAGTTATATCAAATATAGGGGTACTGGGGACATATTTTATTTTAAGCAAAGCAATGTTTATATTTGTTTTAGTCACTTTTACAATTAGACTACTAATTGAAATATTAAGAATTAACACTTATAACAAAAATGATAAAGAATATAGAAAAAGTAACGATGCTATGACTGGATTTACTAGTGAAATAGTACGTGGTGCAGAAGATATTAAAATGCTAAATGGGGAAGAAAGTTTCTTAAAGGAATTAAGAAATAAATTTGAAAAACTAAATATAGAACGATATAAAATGGAAAATACGAATTTATCATATTTAATAGTTAGATGGTACTGGGCTAATATTTCTTATTTTTTAATGATTTTAATAATTGGTTTATCTATTAAATCTGGCTCAATTACTATTGCAGTTGGAGTTGTAATATTTAATTTTGAAAATAGATACAATAATTTAGTTCAAAATATTATAGGGTTTCACGAACTGATGAAAAAATTTAATCTATCTGCTACAAGAATATTTGATATTTTTGAAGATAGCAAATATGAAAAAGAAGTATTTGGAGAAAAACATTTAAGTAATGTGAATGGCAATTTCGAATTTGAAAATGTATCATTTAAATATGACCAAAATAAAGTGCTTAAAAATTGTAATTTAAAAGTAAATGCAAATGAAACTGTTGCATTTGTAGGAAAAAGTGGTGCTGGTAAAACTACTATTTTTAATCTTTTATGTAAAATGTATGATAACTATGAAGGTACAATAACAATTGATGGGATTAATATTAAAGAATTAGACAAGGATTCTATTAGAGGAAACATAACAATTGTAAGCCAAAATCCATATATTTTTAATATGAGTATTAAAGATAATTTAAGACTTGTAAAACAGGATTTAACTGATAAAGAAATGAAAAATGCATGTAAAATGGCATGTTTAGATGATTATATAGAATCATTACCTAATAAATATGATACTATTGTAGGTGAAGGTGGAATTACATTATCTGGAGGACAAAAACAAAGGTTAGCAATAGCAAGAGCGTTTGTCCAAAAAACAGAAATAATATTATTTGATGAAGCCACAAGTGCACTAGACAATGAAACTCAAGCAAAAATACAACAGGCTATAGATAATTTACAAAAGGAATATACAATTTTAATTATTGCTCATAGACTATCAACAATACAAAATGTAGATAGAATTTTAATGCTTGATGATGGGCAAATTATCGCAGAAGGCAATCATAGACAACTACTAAAAAGTTGTAAACAATATAAAGAATTATATGATAAAGAAATATTAGATTGATATTTTATCCTCTGGTTTATAAATAGTGTCGTAGAATCATTTAGCTCATACTTAATTTTTTTATTCTATCACCACTATTTGATTTTCTTTTTTATTTACTTTTAATTTCTAATTTTTTTGTAGTAAATTTATCATTTTAAAATTCATTTTTTCACTTAAACACTAAAAAAGTACCAACTTCTTTTTGAAATTGATACTCTTATATTTAAGTCTAAACTTTAAAAGTTTGGACAGTTTTTTTAATGGAGGGCCTAGTCGGATTTGAACCAACGATCAGGGAGTTGCAGTCCCACGCCTTACCACTTGGCTATAGACCCAAATACAGATTTATTTTAATATACAATATTATAAATGTCAAACTATATCAATATTATATGTCAAATTTTATTATTATATTAATTATTTTTGTAAAAACATTAAAAAATATGTTGCAATCACAAAGTTATTTTGATACGATTTTTATATAATAGATGGAGATGATTATTTTGGAACGAAAACATACTATATTTTTAACAGTAGTTGCTGTAGCAACATTATTAATAGTTTTAGTTGGATCAACTTTTGCTTATTTTGCTGCAACTGTGACAAAAACTGGAAGTGAAGATGATACACAAACTGTTATAAAGACAGCATCACTTGGTATAACTTATGATGCTGGTAGTAAAGTTGTGCTCGGAACTGAAGAACAAGGTATTTTTCCTGGTGCAACTGGAGAAAATAGTTTTTCAGTATCTAATACTGGAGATTATGATACTCCTGTAGATATAACCTGGATTGAGCTTACTAATGATTTTACAGGGAATGATTTAGTTTATACTTTGACAAGAACTGATTTAGATGGTGTTAGTAATTCACAAGTTGTAAAAGAAGAAACAGTTATACCTAAAACTGATGATGCTGATAAATTAATTATTAAAGAAACAATACCTGCTAAAAGTGGGTATAAATATAAACTAAATGTATCATTTAAAGAAACTAATGTTGATCAAAGCGCTGATAAAGGTAAGACATTTGATGGCAAAATTAATATTGAAGTTGCAGCATCTGATAGTAAATATACTACTAATCCAAGTGACTTAAATAGCTAATAACCGTAAAATCTATATTTTTATAGATTTTTTTTATTGTTTAAAATAATTAGTTATGATATACTTTTGATAAGGTAAGGAGAGTCGTTTTATGCAAAATGAAAATGAAAAAATAAATGACTATCAAGAACAATATAATGAATTAATGGATGAAGAAAAAGAAAAAAAAGGTAAAAAAAGATTTATTTTGATTTTATTATTCTTTTTAATATTATTTTTCTCAATTATAGGTTTAACTTACTCTTATTATCGTAATTATACAAATATGAAAAATAATATAAAACTTAATATTGATTTAGATGGTGATGGTATTCCAGATTTAAATATTGATACTAATAATGATGGAATTTGTGATATTAATTGTGATACTAATGGAGATAATATTCCAGATTATAATATAGACTATTTTGATGATAAAATTTCTCATTTTAACATAGATACTGATGGAGATGGTATTCCAGATAAAAATCTATTAAATCAAGATCTTGATGGTGATGGTAAATGTGATTTAAACTGTGATATTGATGGAGATGGAAGACCTGATACAAATATAGATATTGATGGAGATGGGAAACCTGATTTAAATATAGATACTGATGGAGATGGGAAACCTGATTTAAATATAGATACTGATGGAGATGGGAAACCT